>NZ_JAUBUE010000013.1:0-39604 GCF_036705305.1 Microcoleus sp. B3-D7
TCTATCCTTTCTCTGCGCTGTGCTTATCTCAATGGTCAACTTTCCGCTTGATGTATTTGCAAAAGTGAGATGCACCCCTCCAGTATTTGACGTAGGTATTCTATGACTTCCTCCTTAATCTCTAAAAGTTCCTCAATAGTCTGATCTCGCCCCACTTCCTCAAAAGACTTAACTCCGTGCGCTAAGTCATTCCTGTTGCGTTTAATAACTAAAAGATTTTGCCCGTCTTTTGTCTTAGTAGGTTCTGTTTTACATGAAAAGCCATATTTTTCGGCTATTTCTTTAATCAACCTAGCATCCACATTCCCGGAAAATAGTTCTTCGCGTTCAAATGTAGCTGTGATGATGTCTATAGATATTTGGTTAATTTGTAAATGAATTTTCTTAGGAGAACGGTTTTTAAGATTTTGAAGAACAATCATTTTGATTTCTGGTTTGAGTTGATCGAAGGAGATTGCTTGATTTTTAAACTCATCAAATATGGCTTCAATGGCATTTCGCATAGTGGATTCAACTAAGTTATACAATAACAAAAAGCCATTGGCTTTAAGAGTTTTTGCCAACTCAGGATTAAGACTTTGTATTTGATATTGTCCAGCACTATCGGCGACAGCTAACTTAGTGGTTTGTTTGATTAAGCCATGTAAAAAGATGAAGTAATCATCTACCTCTTGAGCGCGTGTATTGAAATCTAAGAGTACAGTATTCATCTTTAGCCTAGCAGTCGATCGCGGACATACTCAATGCGTGAAACTACTTTATTTTTAGAACTGCTAGCATCAGATTTTGTGAGATCCTTAAATTTTTGTGAATTGAGTAATTCTGTTGACTTTGGCTCAAGATTGCTGTTTTTTCTCAAAGCAAGAGCAACACCGACAGCCAGAGACTCGAATTTAATCCGAGTTGTTGTTCTCGCGCCATTTTTACCTTGGCGAAATCCTTGAGGAAAATATTTTTCTACAAAATTTAGCATTGACTCGAATTCGGCACGCATTTTTTCGCGATCGAATTTCGGATCTGCATTTACTTGCTTCAGATACTCATCAAGGAATATGTTTATCTTACTATTAAACTTCTCATAGTTATTTAAAAATGCAAAAAAACGCAACACAAATTCTTGCGGTTCGCGGCTGCGAATAGCAGACTCAGAAAAAGCGCATAATTTGCGGAACTTGTCATGTTTCGATAGTTCTTCAATCAGTTCGAGAAACTGGCCGGGCAGTATGCCTCTGCGCTTTTCCATCTCGTTTAGATCGACGCTACCTGTATTAATGCGTTCAAATAAATCTCTTCGCACTTCCTCATTTGCACTTTCAGTTAGTTGAATCATCCGAAGTGTCGTGCGGTTGAAGCGCCTCTGACGGGCTAGGGGCAAATCAGCAAACTTAAATCCATTTAAACTCTGTATTTTCTTTAAATCGGTCAAGGTTAATTCGTTATTTATAAATCTAGTTAGAGTCCGAATGCGTTGTGTACCATCTATTATTTCTAAACGGGCTTCATCGTTTTCGTCCTCATGGATGTCAGCAACAAAAATATAAGGTATTGGCAGACCCAAAATTATAGACTCAATAAACTTTGACTGCCTTGCGTCATCCCAAGCCATTTCACGTTGGTAGTCGGGGATGAACAACTCATTGGTATCCTCATCCTTTCCTTCCATATATTTTTGAACGAGTATTTCGACTGGATACTCTTTGGTATCGTAATTAACTAGCTGCTGCTTGTCGCGGATTTCGGCTTCAGCAGCATCAACCTTTTTGTGTTGCTCGGTAGTTTCTAGTTTCGATCGCATATTCTTAAATAATAATTGGATATTGTGGAGTGAATAGACTTATCGGTACTATGATTTTACCATAAAAATTTGGGACTTACTTCGTAAAAGCGATCGCACTTATCAAAAAAAGTGCGATCGCCAATGTTTAGTTAACTGAAACCGCCGCGAAAATTACCATTTATAACGCGCTGGCGACGGGATTGGAAGGGCGGCCCAACGCCGATAAACGGTGACTGTCCCCACTGCGATCGAACACAACCTCAAACTTGAGGTGGGGTATAGTTTCTCGCAGAAACTCAAAATGCCCGTCTACATCTGAACGACTGCGGAAGCGGGCGACAATAATCCATTGCTGAGTGGGTAACAGACGGGCGATCGCCCAACAACACAAGCGTTGTTTGTATGTCATCATAGAATTTGTCTCCATTGAATGTTGGAGCCAGAGCCAGCCCGGAACCTTGGACAGTAAGGGGCTGGCTTCTGACTGTTTACGGGCCTCAGCCTTATATACTAATAGCATCATTTGATGTTAATGACATCAAATGACACAAAAAGAGATCAAAGGGTGTTGGAGTGTAAAATTTAAGACAATTGAAGTAAAACCATGCCTGCCAATGCCTTCACGAATGCGAGTCACAGTTACACTGCCAGAAGACGTTCATCAAGCCTTGTCCGAATGGGCCGAAGAAGAAGATAGAACGCTCGCAAACCTGCTTTCCCATGTGGCAGCTAAAGCAGTCAGAGAACGCCAAGAGCAGAAAAAAGATAAATCAGAAGGCGATCGCCCTTAAGCGAGGGCCACGGCGTAAGATGGAGTGTGTTGAAATGTTTTGCAGTATAACGAATGGCTTCACGGGGACGAGTTACCGCATACTTGCCAGAAGAGATTCAAAAAGCTCTCGAAGAATGGGCAGAAGAAGACAGCAGATCCGTTAGCAGTTTGGCAACGTACCTGCTGACTAAATCTGTTCGAGAACGCCAAGAACAGAAAAAAGATAAATCAGAAAGCGATCGCCCTTAATATCTCGCCCGCAATCCCATCCGCGTCCATCCGCGTCCATCCGCCTACATCTGCGGTCAAAAAAAGAACCACCGCCTCAAAAAAATAAGGTGGGCCGCAGCCCACCCTACTTAAATTATTTCGCAGTCACTAACTGTGCTGGCAGCCGCTTAAACGCCAACCTTTCATTCTCGATATCCACAAAAATGGTATCGCTGTCAGCAAAATCTCCACGCAAAATACCCTTCGCCATTTGCGTTTCCAACTCGCGTTGAATTCCCCGCTTCAGAGGCCGCGCACCGTAAACCGGATCGTAACCAATTTCTGCTAAGAAGTCGATCGCAGATTCTGACAATTTCAGAGACATTTTGCGCTCGGCTAACCGTTTTTCCAACCGCTTCACTTGCAACAGCACAATCTGCCGCAGTTCGGTCTTACTCAAACCGTGGAAAATAATCATCTCATCAATCCGGTTCAAGAATTCCGGGCGGAAAGTTCCCCGCATCGCTTCCATCACCCGAAGCCGCATTTGTTCGTTATCTCCGGCCACATCTAAGATGTATTGAGAGCCGACATTCGATGTCATAATAATCACAGAATTCTTAAAGTCTACCGTGTGACCTTGAGCATCGGTAACGCGGCCGTCATCCAGAATTTGCAGCATGATGTTGAACACATCCGGGTGCGCTTTCTCGATTTCATCGAATAGAATCACGGAGTAAGGACGGCGGCGCACAGCCTCAGTTAATTGTCCGCCTTCATCGTAGCCAACGTATCCCGGAGGCGCACCAATTAACCGCGAAACCGCGTGTTTCTCCATGTATTCCGACATATCAATTCGCACGATCGCTTCTTCCGTATCGAACAGATAAGCCGCTAATGCTTTAGCTAACTCAGTTTTACCAACACCCGTGGGGCCGAGGAAAATAAAACTCGCAACCGGACGATTTGGGTCGGCTAAACCTGCGCGCGATCGCTGAATTGCATCTGCAACCGCCGTCACCGCTTCATCCTGTCCGATTACCCGCTTGTGCAGTTCATCTTCCAAGTGCAGAAGTTTCTGCATTTCCGATTCAACCAACTTGCTAATCGGAATTCCCGTCCACTTGGAAATAATCTCGGCAATGTCACCTTCTGTGACTTCTTCCCGCAGCAAAGTTTTACCTGTGGTTTGAGTTGCTGACAGTTGAAATTCAGCTTCTTGCAGTTGTTTTTGCAATTCTGTTAACTTGCTATATTTCAACTCAGCAGCACGGTTCAGGTCATATTTTAATTCAGCTTGCTGAATTTCAATATTCACCTTATCAATCTGTTCTTTAATCTTTTGAATGCTGCCGATGACACCTTTTTCCGATTGCCACTGGGCATTCAAAGCGCTTTGCTGTTCCTTGAGGTTTGCTAAGTCTTTTTCCAGTCTTTCCAAGCGTTCTATCGAAGCCGCATTGCTTTCTTTTTGCAGCGACAGTCTTTCCATTTCTAGCTGCAAAATCCTGCGGTCAATTTCGTCTAGTTCTTCCGGCTTGGAGGTAATCTCCATTTTGAGTTTAGCGGCTGCTTCGTCCACTAAGTCAATGGCTTTGTCTGGAAGGAAGCGATCGCTAATATATCGAGTAGACAAAGTAGCCGCCGCCACTAGGGCGCTGTCGGAAATTTTAACGCCGTGGTGAACTTCGTACCGTTCTTTCAAACCCCGCAAAATCGAGACAGTATCTTCAACTGTCGGTTGGTCAACATAAACTTGTTGAAAACGGCGTTCTAGTGCCGCATCTTTTTCCAGGTACTTGCGGTATTCGTCGAGAGTTGTAGCGCCGATACAGCGCAATTCTCCCCTCGCTAACATGGGTTTGAGCAAGTTGCCGGCATCCATCGATCCTTGAGTTGCACCGGCACCGACAACGGTATGAATTTCATCGATAAATAAGATGACTTTGCCGTTGCTGTCGGTAACTTCTTTGAGCACCGCTTTCAAGCGTTCTTCAAATTCTCCCCGGAATTTTGCACCGGCAATTAACGCGCCCATATCTAAGCTAATTAATTGTCTGTCTTTGAGAGATTGCGGCACATCTCCGGTGATAATTCGCTGGGCGAGTCCTTCGGCGATCGCAGTTTTGCCGACTCCCGGTTCCCCAATCAATACCGGATTATTTTTGGTGCGACGGCTCAAAATTTGAATCGTGCGGCGGATTTCGTCATCCCGTCCGATTACCGGATCGAGTTTGCCTTGACGCGCGGCTTCTGTCAAATCTCGGCCGTATTTTTCCAGCGCTTCGTATTTGCCTTCTGGATTTTGATCGGTCACTTTGTTCTTCCCTCGGACTTGGGTAATGATATCTTTGAGCTTGGCTTCATCTAGTTTAAATTCTTGCAGCAGATTTTTGCCGAAACGATCGTCCTTAACGTAACCTAGTATCAAATGCTCGATCGAAATAAATTCATCGCCGTACTCTTTACGATAAGTTTCGGCGCGATCGAGCAAAGTGTCGAGAGAACGACCTAGATAAACGTTGCCGCCGCTTCCAGTAATTTTCGGCTGACGACTGATAAACTCATCAGTGCGATCGCGCAATTTTGCTACAGAAACTCCCGCTTTGTTAAATAAGCTGGTAGCAAGTCCCGATTCTTGTTCCAGCAAAGCTTTCATCAAATGTTCGCTTTCTAGCTGCTGCTGCTGACCTGCTTTGACGATTTCGGGGGTGCGGGCGAGGGCTTCCCAGGCTTTTTCGGTAAATTGGTTTGGATTATTTGGTTGCATAAATTTTAATTCCCTGCATTAAAAATGATTACTGCTGTAGAGGCAATTGCTTGATCGCCCGTACAATTGTCATTGTAGGGAGTTGCGGAGGGGGGGCGGATCGGTGTTCCCCTATCTTGAGATAGGTATTTCCGTCCTATGTAGGAGTCTCTCGCAAGGAAAAGCAAACTGTCGCGCCTAAAAGTTGGACTCTTGGATAGGAGCAACTCTCACATTAAAAATGCTTTCTAGTGCCACTTGAAAAAACTGCACATTCTTAAACAGTCTCCTGCTGCGGAAAATGGAGAAACACTTATGTAAATAGGAGAGAGGACTTGAGAAGCGTCACAGTCCTATAGCGAAACCCGAAGCGTTATTGTTTTACTCATCAATAACAGCCGCTATAACTCTCACACCTGGAAAATATAGCTATGAAAATTGTACCTTTAATTTCGTTAGGTATTATAGCAAGTGCCGCGATCGCACTAGCCCCTGAAGCTTTGGCAAGTACCTGGCGTGCCGCACACCGGATGTCTGGTTTTTCCGCCGACAGCAATTACTACTTGTATTTAGAAAGTTCCAGAGATACTGGAGCGGGAATTCCCAAAGCAAAATTGCAAATTGTCCAAGTTGCTGCAAATTCCTGCATCAAAAATGGGTGTATCCAAACTAAATATGGCGAGCCAGACTCGAATAAAAGCACTAAAATGGCAGAAGATGACTTGCTTAAAAAAAGTTGGAATAGCAGGGAAACTTTGAAGTTAACTCCTCCTCAAGCTGGAACTAAACTGAACATTATTTCTCGTACTCCCGGAGCCAATGGAAGCGAGACCGTCGCCGTCAAAGTCAATACAGCAAAGCCTTTACAAATTCGCCTAGAACAGCGGCAAAAAACTACTCCTCCTGGCAAAGAAAGCGCGGCAATGCGTCTTGTAATTAATCATAACGGTCGGCAGCGTGTCCTCGGATCGCTGAACAATTTTGAAGATTGGGTGTTCTCTTATTCAATCCGAGAAGTTCGTTTGTCTCCGAACGGGCGCAATGTCGTTGTCCTGGTGGACAAGACAGAACGCACTTTTGAAGGAGTCTTGAAAACTACTTTTGTACAAGGCTTTGTTCTGTAGGCTTGCTATATTCCCAGGTTTTAACCTGGGAATTATCAAAACTTACGCAGAACCCCTATATGTAAGGTGCACACGGTGCACCTACAGATAGAGTCTATGCGTTAGTCCGGGTTGTTAATTATTCTTTATTTTGATAATTGGGCGTTGCTTAATCAGGGTATGAATCACCTTTTCGATTGAAGTTACAAAACTCACCCAACTTGGCTTAGAGCAATTGGGAAATCTTGAATTCATACCTGTATTCAGCAACGCCGATAATTGCTATATCAATACATTTTAAAATTTCCCTCTTCCTTCCTCCCTCTTTCTTTTTCCTTGAACATCTGCCTCCTGACTATTGACTAATGCTCAATAATTAATCCGTGTATCCGTGTCAAAATCCATATTTTGCCTGACTTCATGCCTGCATCACAACCCGTTCCGGGAGACTGACAATAAACGTTGAACCCTTACCGTCCTCGCTTTCGACGCTAATTTCGCCGCCGAGAATTTGACATAAACGCTGGCTAATTGTCAATCCCAAACCCGTGCCTCCGTACTTGCGGGTAGTCGAAGCATCAGCTTGGGTAAAAGGTTTAAATATCTGCTCTAATTGCTCGTCCGTCATGCCGATGCCGGTGTCGCTGACTCGAAACATTAAAACTTGAGAAGTGTAGTTTGAACCCGACTGAAAATCATTATTTTTATTTGGTTTCGCCGATCTAGATTTTTCAATTTTCATTCTTTCGACGCCGATAGTAATGACGCCTTTTTCGGTAAATTTGGCAGCGTTGCTGAGCAAATTAAGGAGAATTTGTCGCACTTTCGGTTGATCGGCGTACATTGTGCCGAGTTCGCCTTTTGTTTTCAGTGCTAAAGCATTACCTTTTTTTTCTACTAGCGGTTGAGCAGTAGTCATCACTTCTTCAATCATGGTCGCCACGTCGAAGTTTTCCAAATAAAGGGTGACGTGACCTGCTTCTATTTTGGAAATGTCGAGGATGTCGCTAATCATATCCAGCAGGTGTTTGCCTGCGGTTTGAATTTTTTCTAAGTCCGGGAGAAAGTCTTCTGAACCAGAATCTTGAGCATCTTCTTGCAGCATTTCGCTGTAGTTAATGATGGCGTTGAGGGGGGTGCGTAGTTCGTGGCTCATGTTGGCGAGAAATGCACTTTTCGAGCGGTTGGCAGCTTCGGCGGCTACTTTGGCTTCGTGCAATTCTTCTGTGTATTCGCCTACTCTCTGGATTAGTTCGTTGAGGGAAATTGCTAGCATTCCCACTTCGTCGGAAGTAGTGACGGGTACTTGCAGGTCAAAGTTAGATTCTTCTGTCACTCGCTGAGCGATGAGGGTGGTGGCTTCTAAGGAGCGAGCGATCGCCCCGCTGGTGTATGCTGCTAGAATTGCTGCCATCGCACCTGATATCAAGAGAGAGCCAACGAGAATGAGAGTTCCGAGTTTTTCGGCATTTTCGTAGGTTCTCAATGCCTCGTCTACTTTCTCGCGAAAGTTGACGGCCAGTTGGGCTGAATCCTCGGAAAACTGTTTGAGTTTCAAAGCAGTTTCGCCGGCCACAAAATTGTTCAAATTCCGCCCCAAAGCCTGCTGCTGCTTCGGATTCAAAGCAGATAGTTTCGCAGCAGCCAACAATTTTTGTACTTGTTGAAAGTATGATTCTACAGTTTTGCCGTTGGCTTGAGCGAACTGTTGAAGCTGTTGGTAGTCTTTGGCAACCTCGGGATTCTTCGTCGGCGACGAGGTTTGCAGTTGTTCGAGGATGCCGCTCATCTGAGCAACGCGAGTCAGGAATTCCGAGCGTTGGCGATCGAAAATTTGCGGTTTGGCCGTCAGACTCGCCAGTTCTTGCTGCTGAATTCTGACTTCCTGCACCGTGTTATTGAGGTTTGTCAGGATTTCCGCTTTATCTCGGTCGATCGCTAGTTTTTCTCTAACTTGCTGTTTGTGATAGGATTCTACTCCCCGTCCCGCCACAGCACCCAAAACGGCAATACTAATGACCAAGGCGTATCCGCAGCCGATTTTCTGCCTGATACCCAAGCGGCCCAACAGACTTTTCAACCCTATTTGAGGACGGTTCTGCAGTTGATTTTTCAAAGCTAAGGTTAAAGACATGGGCAATGTACTCGTCACCTTTGAGAGGCACCATCTATATTCTAATTGATGCCTGCATGAGGGTAAATAAAGTTCTGGCTTCGGGCCAGCTTTGGGCAGTTATTGGGTCTTTGCAGGGTTCCACAGCTCGATCGGCTTGACAGTTTGGAGGAGTTATGCGTAACAAATTATAGCAGAACCAAGAACCAAGAACCAAGAACCCAGAAGCAAGAAACAGTCAAAGGCAGGGTTTGAGTAATTAAGAACGTACTCACCGTCGGGCGTGGTTGCGATATAAGTGGCGAGTTATAAGTTGCAAGTTATGAGTTAGACTTCTGATTGAAAACTCTACTCTACTCGCAACCCACAACTCTATCGCTGTTCCCCTACTGGCAAAGTCGAAATTGTGCTATCTCAGCAGGAATTTTGGAAGCATTAGGTACGCTCGCACTTGCAGGAACGAAGATTCCCAGGCCGTAACTGCAACCCTCTGCCGTCGTGCATTCCCCAGGCTTAGCAGTGATTTGATATTCGCCTTGGGATGGGGGAGTAAAAGAGATTGACGCCAGTTCGCCTGTTTTTTGACTCACAGCGATTTCCTGACCGCTTGCATCCTTGAGAGATAAGTTTAAATCCTGACAATTTCCGTCGCAAGTGGCAACAAAAACATACTCCACATTAGGATGCAGTGTTGCTCTAAAAGGAGATGAAACTTGCTTGCGAACTTGGCCCAGCAACGGCACAAATACTAATTTTTGACCGTTGCCTTTCCGCTGGTCAACTTCTGTTTTCAAGCGACAAATAACCGTTTTTTGGTTGTCGGTCAGTTCTTGAGCAATCGCATTTCCTACAATTGCAGTACCGAGGATTAGGGCAAGGCCGGAAATAACCAGATGTTTGAAATTCATTGATGTCCCTTAAAGTTAATTTTGGGTGATTGCAATAGACCGCTTTTGTCAGCAGTCTATTAGTTTATCTGGAGCCTATCACATTTGTTGACTTTTCCGAAAAAACAGCTCGGAGAAAAGTGCGATCGAACTCATGTCTGGTTTTAGATTAATCTGGCGTCAGCTATCGCCGAAACTCCACAGATTGCAGACCGTAGGAGCAGAACCTCGTCCTGATTGTATTGTACTAAATTAGGACGATCGGCATCGGTATCTAGAAACCCGCTTTCTGGGCCGATGCGGAGGAGCTAAACCTAAGATTTATAGTAGAGACGGGGTTTAACAAAACCTGAGTCAGTCCAAGACTGTAAATGTCTGATAAAGGTTCCCAGACTCCACGCCCACAACATCATCCTGTCCCTGTCAATATACAAATCGGTTGAAACTTGTGGCTCTACTAGACTAACAAAACTCCGAAGGCAATAATTAGCTCGTACTCCTACCATTTTCCTTATTTTGACCCGATCGCGAAGTCGAAGGGCCTTCTTCCCATCATTTATCACTGTTCCGAAATTTCCACGCGGGAACAAACTTAGAATCTCCCCAAACGCCGCGGCGATTTTTCTTAGCTTCGGCTTCCGCTTGTTCCAGAACACTTGCACTCGGACAATTTTTCAAGTAAGGACGATAAACCATTGCTAATCCTTCGCGGGTCAAAACTTCTTGGGCAAATGTGCCGTTTGGCAAGCGAACTTCGCTAACTTTGCGGCCGTAGCGGTCAGTATCGGTGACGGTCAAAACAACGCGACCGCCCCCTTGTTTGACTAGCTGCTGCATTCTTTGGTGCGCTAGATTTCCCCACTTAAATTGATTTTTTTTTGCTGCTGCTTTGCTATTTTTCTCAGCATTTGTGTGCGCGACTTCCGGTGCATCTACACAGGCAAAACGCACTTTTATATCTTTCCCGGCGGCATCACTGGCGACAAGGGTGTCGCCGTCGCTAACTCGCTTGACAGCATAGTTGTTGGGCGCTAACTTTTGTGGACACCCGAATAGAAGCAATAGCAGAGCAACTGCACTTAAGGTTTTTATTTTTGGGAAAATGGCGATTTTAAGTTGGCTCATATTTCTTTGTTTTATTTAGTTTCCATCCAATTTTGCCCAGCGTGGATGTCAACTATCAGCGGTACGCTAAGTGGCAGAGCATTTTCCATCGCACTTCTAATTTTCGGCTGCAATTCTTCCCATTCATCGGGAGGTACTTCAAAGATTAATTCGTCGTGAACTTGCAGCAGCAGCCGCGCCTGATAGTTTTGCAAAATTTTGTGTACCTCAATCATGGCAAGTTTAATGATATCAGCACTGGAACCTTGAATGGGAGCGTTAGCTGCCGCCCGCAAAGATTGGGCGTCATCTCTGCTGAGAGATTTAAGTCTATCGGAGTGAATGTCTTGGGGATTGCGGCCTTTTAAGTCGAGGATGCTTTCGCTCTCGAATTTTAAATAGCGGCGGCGGCCTAGAATTGTGGTGACATAGCCCAGGGCGATCGCCTCTTTTTTTACTTTCTCCAAATATTCAAAAACTTTACTGTAACGCTGGTTAAATCGTTCAATAAACTTTTTACCGTCTGCTGAAGTTTTGCCCATCGAACGACCAAACTTAATCGCCCCCATACCGTAAATTACCCCAAAATTAATCGTTTTGCCAAACCGTCTTTCGTCCGGCGTTACTTCCTCTTTTTCAAACAGCAGTTGAGCCGTTACGGTATGCACATCTCGGTTATTTTGATAAGCTTCAATTAACACAGGTTCTTGACTCAAATGAGCCAAAATTCGCAGTTCAATTTGAGAATAGTCAGCCGACACCATCACCCAACCTTCTTCTGGTAAAAAAGCCTTGCGAATTTGCCGCGAAAACTCGGTGCGGATGGGAATATTTTGTAAATTTGGATTGGAAGAAGAAAGCCTTCCCGTACCAGTTGCAGCTTGGTTGAAATCTGTATGCACTCGCCCGGTATCCGCACGCACTAACTGCGGCAAAGCATCGACATAAGTTGATTTCAACTTGGATAATGTTCGGTGTTCTAATAAATCGTCTACAATCGGGTGGTCTCCTTGCAATTTATCCAATACGGCGGCGTCTGTAGAGTATCCCGTCTTAGTTTTTCGCGACTTTTTCTGAAACTCATCCGGGATTTTTTCTAACAAGATTTCGCTGAGTTGTTTCGGGGAACCTAAGTTAAATTTTCGCCCCGCTGCTTGATAAGTTTTTTCTTCTATTTCTTTTAAGCTCTTTTCTAGCTGTTGCGATAGTTCTTGCAGATACTCTGAATCAATGCGAATTCCGCAATATTCCATTTCTGCTAAAACTGGTTCGAGGGGCTGTTCTACTTCCAGCAATAACCCCTCTAAAGTTTTTCCGGGAAAGCTAGATTCATCAAATTTCTTCAATTTGGCTTTAAGTTTACCTACTAACTGAAATGTGGTGTACACATCCATGCCACAGTAGTCTGCTACTTTTACAATACTGATGTCAGCAATTGTTTTGTTTTTCGGCACTAATTCATTGTAAGTTTTGGCAACAATGCCTAAGTATTCCCTTGACAGTTCGCTGAGGCTGTGGCTGGTTTCGGGATTGAGTACGTAACTGGCTAGCATGGTGTCGAAGACGACTCCGGCTAGTTTGATTCCTTGACAGCGCAGGATCGATCGATCAAACTTAGCATTTTGCAGCGCTTTGGGATAATTCTCGCTTTCCAAAATCGGACGCAAAGCATTTAAAACTGTGGCTTTGTCCAAGTTTTTGCCCGTTTTGTGTCCCGTGGGAATGTAAGCGAGATCCTCTTCGCCGGTTCCCCAACAGCAGCCAATTCCGACTAATTCGGCGTCTCGCGGTTCGATGGCGGTGGTTTCGGTATCCCACGCCACGGGTGAGGCTTTGTCGGTGAAGGTTTGCAGCAGTTGGACTAATTCGTTTAACTGTTCGGTTGTTTGAATTATTCGCGGTTTAATTGGCAGTTTTTTCTCTTGCTGGGCGGCTTGGGTTTCTGCAGGACTAAAAAACCACAATGCGTCGTCTTCTGAACTTTCAGAAGTTGCAGGTGACTTATCTATTGTGGGGTGGGCATCTTGCCCGCCCTTTGCAACAGGCAAGATGCCTGTTCCACTGTCTGCCACAGGCATCTTGCCTGTTCCACTCTCCATTGAATTGATTGTGGGGTGGGCATCTTGCCCGCCCTTTGCCAATGGTTCTTCTACACCACCAAAACGCTTTTGAATTTGTTTTACTTTGCTTAAAAATGTTTTAAATTCCAACTTTTCCAGCATGGGAATCAAGGCAGATTCGTCAAAACCTATAAGCTGGCAATCTTCTAAGTTGATTTCTAAGGGCACGTCTTGGACAATTGTCGCCATGCGTTGAGAATGATAAGCAGCTTCTTTGCCTTCTTCTAGCTTTTTCTTGGTTGCGCCTTTAATTTCATCTATAGCAGCATAAATGCCGTCGAGGGAATTGTAAGCTTCCAGCAATTGCAGGGCGGTTTTGTCGCCGATGCCTTTAACTCCGGGGATGTTGTCGGATTTGTCGCCGCACAAAGCTTTGTAATCTATTACTTGTTGGGGCAAAATACCGAGTTTGGCTTTGACTTCTTCCGGGCCGTATTCTTGGGATTTGCCTTTGCCCGATCGCCTGAGTTCATCGGTACTCAAATATAATACGCTGATTTGTTTTTCGGTTTCTACTAATTGAAACAAATCTCGATCGCCCGTGAGGATTTTGACCTGATAACCCGCCGCGCTGGCTTTGTTTGCCAAAGTTCCCAAAACATCGTCCGCCTCGTAGCCCGGAGCAGTTATTGCAGGTAAATTCAAATAGGTGAGCAATTCTTGCAGATTTTTGATATCCGGCTTAAAATCTTCCGGTGTTTCGGCTCGACCGGCTTTGTAGGTGTCGTCTGCTTCGTGGCGAAATGTGGGTGTGGCGAGGTCAAAGGCGATCGCCATGTACTGGGGGTCGTGGGCCGCCATTACTTCCAGCAGCGACTTGAGAAAGCCAAAACAGACGCTGGTGGGAATGCCTGTTGTCGTTCGCAAGCCTCCGTCTCGACTTTTGGCGAAGGCGAAGTAGGAGCGAAAGGCCAGGGAGTGGCCGTCAACTAAGATGAAGATGGGAGCTTGATTTGCCGACACAGACACAAATACCGATCGCACGAAAGGATTTTCTCATTGTAGCCAGTTGTCAGTCTGCATTGATCGACCGGAAGGATGGCCCGCAGACTTGAGGACGCTTGACACTTGAGCGGATCTCGGCTTACTGTGCAGCTTGGCTGAGAATAGTAGAAGATGTTAAGTACGATTCCCTACGCGATAGCTTCGCTTCACGCGAATTTACCAACACCTGCCCGAAGCCTATGGCTGACATTAATCGATGCTACGAAATCCTCGAAATTGAGCCGGGAAGTTCCCTAGAAGAAATTAAGCGTGCTTACAGGGATTTAGCGTTTGTGTGGCATCCCGATCGGTTTGCCCACAATGACCGCCTGCAACAAAAAGCTCACCAAAGATTAACAGAAATTAATGAAGCTTACCAGCAGTTGGTGTTGTTTCTGAGTCAGCCTGAATCATCGAGGTCGATCGAAAAACAGTTTCCGCAGCCACCGCCCCCTGCGCCGGAAAAGCCGCTGAGAAGGCGTTCTCGAAAATCAGTCGCTAGGCCTGGTTCCCAGCGCCGTCAAACCCGCCCAAAAGCCGCCTCCAAAAAATTTCTCACTCAAAAAAACTCTTCAAGCAAGAAACGATTTACAACTCAAAATCGTCAAGCGTGGCGGGGCAGAAAGCAACCAGGGCGAAGCGTTGCGAGGGAAGCACGGCCATCTCAAAACTATCCAAAGATTATCTCGAAAAGGAAAAAAGAATTTTCAACTCAATACTCAAAACCGCGAAGCGCGCCGAGGGAAGTGCGGCCATCTCAACACTATTCAAGCTTCCCTTGGTGGCCGCTGGCAATCGCCGTGGCGAGTTACGCTTTGACCGGTTGGATTTTGACGAAATCAACCGCCCCGCTGTGGATGTGGGCTTTAATCTGTGGTGCAGATTGGCTGTGGGCCGCGATTTTGCTGGCGGAGGGTTCAGCAACGCCTAGAGTGTGGCTGGCGGCGCTAGTTTTGGCTGGGGCGGTAGGGGGGTCGATCGCCGGTTTTCAGGCGGGAGGAAGGGTAACAGGGGCTGCTTGGGGCGCCGTTGGAGCTGGTTTGGGGGCGATCGCCAGTTCTGAGGCCGAGTCGCGGGCTGTGGCTGCTGTTTTGGCTGTAGGGGGAGTAGTGACTGTGGTGGGATTGATGGCGGGAACTGCTTCTGGGAATTGGGTCAAGGCGTTGGTGGCGGCCGTGTGTTGGGGGGTTGTTGGCTTGATGTGCGGGCTGGCGGCGGAAGTAGGTGGGAATTCTGGCGGCCCCGTCGGGCTCTCTGGTGCGATCGGGCTGGGGATTGGGGCGTGGGCGGGGGTTTTTGCTGGAGCGGGTTCGGGGGCGATCGTCCAAGCCTTGGCTATCGCCGGGTCTAAGACTGTTTATGGGGCTTGGGCTGCGATCGGGATTATTGCTGGAGTTGTGGCGCGGATGGTAGCTGCAGAAAGGTTGAGCCACAACGGCAGCGGGCTTTATACGTTTATCCTGTTGGTGGCTACTTCCGGTTTTGGGCTGTGGCTGGGAAGTTGGTTGGGCGATCGTATCTTTTAAATTAGTCATCAGCCATTAGTCATTAGTCATTAGTCATTAGTCTTGAGTCTTTAGGAAAAATTATCCTTTACCAATTACCAATTACCACTTCCCCATTATCCTATTGTCTAGCAACAACTAAGACAATTAGGATGTTATTAATTGCTGACACCCTTCCTTTTTCCTTCTTCCTTCCTCTTTCTTCCTTGTTCCTGACCTCCGTTACATCCCGTACAGTGCTCGTTGGCAAACTTCCCTCTTCCTGACATCCGTTACATCCCTTATATCCGTTACATCCGTTACACAATCCGTTGCCAAACTTCCTTCTTCCTCCTTCCCTTACCGAATCCGTTGCCGAACTTCCTTCTTCCTCCAGGATAAATCCCAGCACTTATCGCTTTTGAGCAGCGCTTCAAACTCAGCCATTGGCAAAGCCTGACTGAAAAGATAGCCTTGAATTTCGTCGCATTCGTGCTCGCACAAAAAATCAAGTTCCTGCTTATTTTCTACCCCCTCAGCCACCACCGTCATGTTCATGCAGTGTGCCATTTGAATAATCGCTATTGTTATTGCTGCATTTTGGCGATCGTCTGCAATGTCGCGAATAAAACTCTTGTCTATTTTGATCGCATCAAACGGAAAGCGTTTTGGATAACTCAAAGAAGAATATCCCGTTCCAAAATCATCAATTGCTATCCTAATCCCCTGATCTTTCCACACCGTAAAAGCTTTAGATGCTGCAATTTCGTCTTGCAAAACAAGACTTTCCGTCAGTTCTAATTCCAAACACTTGGGATCGAGATCGGTTTCTGTTAATATCTCCCTGACTCTTTCCGTGAAATTTTTGCGCTCGAATTGACGGGCTGACACGTTAACTGCCACTCGCAGGAGTGGCAAACCTGCTCTTTGCCATGTTTTAGTTTGCCTGCAAACAGTCTCTAATACCCATTCGCCCAACGGTGCAATCAAGCCCATTTCTTCAGCCATTGGAATAAATTCCCCAGGGGAAACTCGCCCCCGTTCGGGATGATTCCAGCGCACCAAAGCTTCAGCACCAATCATTTTACCTGTTTTAATTTCTATTTGAGGCTGATAGTATACTTCAAATTCTGAGCTTTTTAAAGCATGGCGCAAGCAAGTTTCTTGAAGAAGTGTATTAATAATAAAATTAGCATTCTTTGCCGTATAAAAATGATAAGTATTGCCCCCTTTTTGCTGAGATTGATACATGGCTATATAAGCATTTTTTAGCATTTCATCTCCGTCGGTGCCGTCCCCGGGATACAAGCAGATCCCCATACTAGCAGTGACATAGACTTCGCAATCTTTGACAATCATAGCTTGGGATACAATATCTAAAATGTTTTGAGCAATCTTAGCCACATCCTGTTTTTCTGCAACTGGTTTAAGAATCAGCGCGAATTCTGCCGCTTCCAAACGAGCAACACTATTAATGTTTTCCATACAGTTAGTTAGCCGCTGGGCGATAGTGCAAAGCACTGAGTCGCCGATATCGTGTCCCCAGGTCCTGTTAATGCGGTTGATTTTATCTAAGCTAAGCGTGACAACTGGAACGACTCCGGACAATTCTTTTTGAGCATCTAATACTCGACTTAACTTTTCTCGCAAAAATGAACGATTTGGCAGGTTGGTCAAGCTGTCATACTGATGTCGGTAGAGTGCCAGTTGAATAGTTGTGTGCAAGTTTTTTTCTTCAAATGGCTTGACAATATAGCCGAAGGGTTTTGTACTATTGACTCGTCGCAAAGTAGTTTCATCGGCATAAGCTGTCAGATAAACTACCGGGATTTGAAAGCGCAAGCGAATTTCTTCGGCGGCTGTAATGCCGTCGATTTCTCCTTGGAGGTTAACATCCATTAAAACTAAATCCGGGCGAAACTTGGCTGCCGATTCAATCGCTTCTTCTCCCGAATAGACCATGCCAGTTATTCTATATCCGAGAGATATCAAACTGTCGGAAATGTCTTCCGCAATGATGCTCTCGTCTTCAACTATCAGAATTTTTTTGTTGGACACTAAATTTTCTCCTTAGAGTGCAATTTGGGCTGAGAAAAGGTTATTCTAAAAGTCGTACCAGCAGTTTCTAACAGTTCTATTCCCCCCCGGATTTGCTTGACTAGAGACCCGACCAGTCGCAAACCCAACGTTCGGGCTTTGCGATAATCTAAGTCTTGAGGAAAACCAATTCCGCTGTCGCTCACGGTTAGCACGCAAACTCTGTTATTATCTAAAGTGAAATCTATCTTTATTTTACCTTTCACTTGCCCTTTAAAAGCATATTTGAGGGCATTTGTCACAAGCTCGTTGATAATTAACCCGCAAGTAACGGCCGTATCAATATTGAGAGAACACGGCGCAATATTTGTTTGCAAGTTGACGCCTTCTGCATGATTTTCATAAGCTTGGAATAAATTGTGGGCGAGATTTTGGATGTATTCAGCAAAGTCAATGTTTGACAAGTCTTTGGATTGATACAATTGTTCGTGAACCAGGGCCATTGATCTGACTCGGTTTTGACTTTCTTTTAACATTTCACTAACCTGGCTGTCTTGGATGTAGCGGGACTGAAGTTTGAGCAAACTGGAAATAACTTGGAGGTTGTTTTTGACACGGTGGTGAATTTCTTTGAGGAGAACTTCTTTTTCTGCGAGGGATGCTTTGATGCCATCTTCGTCGCGCTTGCGCTCTGTAATATCCCGCACTACTGCTTGAATTACTTTTCGTCCGTTAATTTCCATTGCATTTAACAGCACTTCAGCGGGAAATTCTGAACCGTCGAGTCGTTTGTGTACCCAGTCAAAGCGACAGCTACCTGTTTCCATTGCTGTCGATATTCTCTGTATTGCTAGACTAGATGAGTCTTGTCCGCTAGGCTGAAATTGTGGGGAAAAGTCGCTCAGTTTCTTGCCGTAAAATTGTTTTGTGTTGCTACAGCCAAATATTTTTAAGGTCGCGGGGTTGCAGTCGAAAAACTCCTTTTCGTCAAGCAACATTACTGCGTCGCTGGTGGCTTCATAAAGGCTACGAAATTTGTGCTCTGATTCTTGCAGAGAGCAAATTAATTGGTTTTTGAGAGCTTCCGCACGCTTGCGGTCGGTAATATCTATTCCTACAGAAACTGCTGCGGTTCCCTGATGATATTTCTGAGCTACTATCAAATAGTTGCGGACGAAACCGTTAATTTCTATTTCTATTTCTTGGCAGATTTGCTGAGATGAACTGTCAAAAAAAATTCGGATCAGTTCTCCGAAAGTCGAGCCTTTGTCGAGAAAGTTGATTTCTTGACCTACAAAGCTTTCAGGAGACAGGTTGAATGAGGTTGCTAAGTGCTGGTTG
Organism: Microcoleus sp. B3-D7; assembly: GCF_036705305.1. Lineage (NCBI taxonomy): Bacteria > Bacillati > Cyanobacteriota > Cyanophyceae > Oscillatoriales > Microcoleaceae > Microcoleus > Microcoleus sp. B3-D7. Next base: position 18,682 of record NZ_JAUBUE010000013.1, read on the forward strand.
ACTCCGATATACCGCAAATCTGAACTGATCCAAGAAATCAGTCCGGGTACGGCATCCAAAACGGCGCGAAGTTGGTCTGTAGCTTCTTGGAGTGCTTCTTCCGATCGCTTGTGCTCGCTAATATCTGTCGCCGTTCCGCACAAGCCTAAAATAGCGCCGTTTTCAGCTTGGTTGACGATGCTGTTGACGCGCAGGTGGACGGGAGTACCGTCTTTGCGAATGTGTACTGTTTCGTAAGGAGAATTAGCGGTTTGTGGCTGAAGTTTGGTTCTCGCTAAAAGTTGGGCAAATATTTCTCTTGGTCTACTTCCTTGATCGGGAACTAAAAAATCGGTGAAGCGGCGTCCGATCATTTCTGGCGGTTCGTAACCATAGATGCGTTTGGCGGCGGAATTGACAAAAGTCAACAGGCCTTCAATATCGATCGACCAAATCAATTCTTGGGATGTTTCTACGAGGTTGCGGTACTTTTTTTCGCTTTCGGCAAGTGCTGCATTGAAGACTGCCGTTTGCTGCTGAAGTCTGTCTTCTAATTCTTGATTTGCCGTTTCCAGAGTGGCAATGGACTGCTCGCGCTCGGTAATTTCAGTAGAAACACCAACTGCGCCGACAACTTCGCCGTTTCCATCTCGCAGGGCTGCGGATCGAATTTCGTGAATAAAATGCCTCTCTGGGATGTTCCAAGTACGATCGTTTCCTGCTAATACCTCGGCAATATTTTCTAAGATATCTGGCTGGCTGCTGTAAACTTCACCAATCGATCGCCCGACAGTTGCACCTGGTTTGAGTCCCAAATTTTCTAATCCTTTCCCTGCTGCAAGGGTTAACTTGCCTTCTCTGTCTGTTGCCCACAGGAAAATAGGGGCACAACTGACAGCGGCGTGAAGGGTTTCGTTGGCTTGTTTGAGCCGCTCGATTTCTGCATGAAGCAGATCCTGGGTTGTGTTTAATTCTACCGTTAGTCGATCGGCTTTTTGCTGCCAACTCGCAGCAGTATCGCACATTTCTGCGAGATTGCGGGAACGACAGATGGATTGGTTGCAGTGTGACATGGTTACTCTAGGGCGCACTGTATATTTAACCCTAGCCTATCTTTTAAGCATAAACTTTTTAAGTCAAATATTACAATTAGCAGTAATACTCATCCGACCAAGATGCGATAATATTAAAGGTACTTTAAAGGATTCAGAAATTGCGGCTCGCTCAGGCTTTTCAGCGACAGTTCACAAATTGATAATAAGCTGAATAATGCCTGTCAGTCGGTATTTTTACGGTAACTATTTGTAGTAGTGCAAAAATAAGTTCCGCAATCCTCGGCTTGCACAAGAACTGGGATTGTAAATTTATTATATTTGTTTGCGTAGATTCACGCAGCGAGGAAGAGGGAATCGGGAAAATTGAAATATAGGCAGCGCCTGAATGGTTAGGAGGTATTTAATTTGTGAAAATCATGAGTTCGATTCCCTCTTCTTTCTGCCTTCTGCCTTCTTCCCTATTTCCTATTCTCTCTTTCTGCCCTCCGCTACATCTTGTACAGTGCTGGTTGCCGAACCTCCTTCAATTAACTCCCCAAGTTTTGACAGTTTTGTCTATACTACCACTGATAATAGTTTCACCATCGCTGCTAAAAGTAAGACAAGTAACAGAGCTTTGATGTCCGCTAAGAGTGTAAAAATTTTCGCCGGTACTGGCATTCCAAAATTTGATATTACCATCGGCACTAGCACTGACAACAGTGAGTCCGTCGGGACTAAAGGCGATGGCATTTATCGAGTTAAAATGCCCGGCTAAAGTGATTGAACTATCTGGATTCGATAGCTGTCGCAGTTGAATATTTCTGTCCCAGCCGCCAGTAGCCAAAGTCTGCCCGTCTGGACTGAAAGCCAGACAATTCGCATAACCCTTAATTGTTTGGGAGCACTCTCTGCTGCGGAGGTTCCACAGTTTAATTGTACCGTCAGAACTGCTGCTAGCGAGAGTTTGTGCGAGCGGGCTAAAAGCAAGACTAACAATTCCTGCTTTATGAGCTCCCCAGGTTAAAAGACTGCCAAAAGTACAGATTAACTTTCCCGTCTCTAAATTCCAAATTTTGATAGTAGTATCTGCCGAACCTGTGGCGATAACTTGACTGTCGGGACTGATGACAATTGCGCTAATTTCCGCTTCATGTCCGAGGGAAGTATGGCGCAATTCTCCACCCTGCCAAATTTCGATCGCACGATGTTTCGGAGTATTTCTGCTCCTCACAAACACTTCACTTTCTTGGCAAAGGACAAAAGTTTCTTGAGCGCGGGGATACTTGTCAACAGTATAGAGTATTTCTCCTGTATCTACATCGCAAATTCTAATAATTTTCCCGTGCAAACTCGCCGTGCGATATCCTCCGGGACTAATCGCAACATTTGTCCCAGTTTTGACCGTGCGGATGCAGTCAAAAAGCTTGTAAGGTACGAAGTCTTTTAAAGCTTGGCTGACTAAAGGTTCTGTCCTCGATCGCAAAATTAAATAAGCAACTCGCTGCACTTCTGCTGCGGGGTCAAGCAGCGCCTCAATTGCTAAATTTAAACCAGCGCCTCCGTATTTAGGAGCATCTTTAACAGCGGCAATCCGCGACTCGATACTAGGACTGTTGAAGCGCTGCTTGACCCCCGCGATCCCTCCCAAAACAGCGCCGGCGATCGGGATTTGGCTTTGACCGCCGAGGACAGCATCATATTCTCTGGGTTGGTTAGAATTGTCGGCAATCATACGATTTTAGATTTTAGATTTTAGATTTGAAGAATTGGAGGATTGAAGAAAGCGAACTCACGGATGAATCTGGTAAATTGTTATCGGATACTATGTTTTTAATTTCTGAAATTATGAATCCGGGGGCTAGTAACCTGGCTGCTTTCGCTGACGCTAAAACCAGGTTTAAGAGCACAAGTTCTAACTTATTGACTGTGGCAGTTTATAGTATTATAATCAAATCAGCGTTTTACACAAAAATCCGAAAGTGATATGTCACACTTCACAACTATCAAGGTTCAGATCAAGAACGGGGAACTGCTGCATCAAGTGTTGGAAGAGTTGGGTTATCAAGTAGAGTCCAATGTGCAGGTACGGGGTTATCGGGGTGACAAAACTAATGCCGAGTACGTGATTCGGCAATCCAATGGTTACGATTTGGGTTTTCGCCGCAACGGAGAGGATTACGAATTGGTAGCGGATTTTTGGGGCGCTAGAATTAATCAGCAGGAATTTATCAATTCAATTAGTCAAAAATACGCGCGGAAAAGTTTGATGGCGGCGGTGCAGTCAGAGGGTTTTCATGTTGAAGAAGAGGAAACTTTGGCAGATGGAACGGTGAGAGTTGTAGTGGGTCGATGGGTGTAAGACTCGCGCTTGATTAACTCGTTTTTAGGTATCAAGAGGAATCACAATGTGGCGATCGGCGATCGTACTAATCATCTTTGCCCTTGTAGTTGGCATTGTTGGCGCGATCGCCCTTGGAGCATACCGCTGGCATCTGAGTACCAAGGAACTGCGAGCCAATCTGGAAGCTGCACGCTTACCAATTAAACCTCTCACATTTGATGCGCGGGAAATCGCCGATTTACCCCAGCCAGTGCAGCGCTACTTTCGCGCGGTGCTCAAGGATGGACAAGCGCTAATTGTAGCAGCGCGGGTTTCCCACGAAGGCACGTTTAACATGAGCGAAACGGCAGAAAAATGGAGCGCCTTCACCTCAACTCAACTGGTAATTACTCAGCGCCCTGGCTTTGACTGGGACGGGCGAATTGCCATGATGCCCGGTATCAATGCGTTTGTTCATGATGCCTACATTTCTGGCGAAGGCATCCTCCATGCGGCGCTGCTGGGCCTGGTGACTCTGGCGGATATCCGCGGCACTCCAGAAGCTGCACAAGGGGAACTGATGCGCTTTTTCGCGGAGGCTGCTTGGTATCCGACGAGACTGCTGCCGAGTCAGGGTGTTCGCTGGGAGGCGATCGACAATTCTTCGGCCAGAGCAACGCTACAGGATGGCGACACCGCTGTTTCCCTGGATTTCCGCTTTGATGAAGCAGGGGTAATCGCCAGTATCCGCGCCGAGGCCCGCGCCCGTACAGTTAACGGGGGGCTGCTGTTTGCGCCCTGGATTGGCCGCTTCTGGGACTACGAATTGCGAGAGGGTATGCGGATTCCGCTCTCCGGTGAGGTGGCGTGGCAACTGCCTGATGGCTCGCTATTGCCCTACTGGCGCGGCCGCATCACGAATATTGCCTATGAGTTTGCACGATGATTCTAGTTTGTGCTGTAGGGTGCGTTTGAGTCTGAGATTTTCTCCTTTGTAGGGGCAATCCCCCCGTTGTTGCCCCGGCTTCAACCGCCTCCTTCATAAAGAGGGTAACTTTCCCAAAAAACCCTACCTCAAAAACAATTTATACGCCGGATTTTGACTCTCATCCCCATACTGATAGCCCAGCGTATCCAAAAAAGCCTGCCATTCCTGCATCTCATCGGGCGGTACTTGAATTCCCACCACAATTCGCCCGTAATCTGCGCCGTTATTTCGATAGTGAAAAACGCTGATATTCCAGTTAGGGCTCATCGAACCGACAAACTTCATCAACGCACCCGGACGTTCGGGAAATTCAAAGCGATAAAACAATTCATGATCGGCCAGCATCGAACGCCCGCCCACCATATGCCGCACGTGCAATTTCGTTAATTCATCATCAGTTAAATCCAAAGTCTTGAAGCCACAACCTTCAAAACTTGCCGCTATCTTTACCGCATCGGCACGGTTTTGAATTTGTACGCCGATAAAAATATGTGCCTCTTTCTCATCCGCAATTCGATAGCTAAATTCAGTTAAATTGCGTTTGCCCAGACATTCGCAAAACCTGCGGAGACTTCCCGGTTGTTCTGGAATTGTGACTGCAAAAATCGCTTCGCGGCGTTCGCCAAACTCTGCTCTTTCTGCTACAAAACGCAGGCGATCGAAATTCATGTTCGCGCCGCAAGCAACAGCAATTAATGTTTGTTCTGCGATTTGTTCCCGTTCGACGTAAGCTTTCGCACCTGCGATCGCCAAAGCGCCAGCAGGTTCTAAGATCGATCGCGTATCTTCAAAAACATCCTTAATCGCCGCGCAAACATCATCCGTATCCACCAAAATAATCTCATCCACATACTCCTGACACAAGCGAAAAGTTTCCTCCCCCACTTCGCGCACAGCAACGCCATCAGCAAATAAACCCACCTGCGACAAACGCACCCGTTTACCGGCTTTCAGCGATTGATTCATGGCATCGGAATCCACCGGTTCGACGCCAATAATTTTAATTTCCGGCCGCAACCGCTTGACATAGGCCGCAATTCCCGAAATCAATCCACCGCCACCAATTGCCACAAAAATCGCGTGAATTGGTTTTTGATGTTGCCGCAGAATTTCCATGCCGATCGTACCCTGTCCAGCAATCACGTAGGGGTCATCAAAAGGGTGAATAAAAGTCATACCTTTTTCCGCCTCTAATTGACGCGCAAAAGCGTAAGCATCATCGTAAGCATCCCCATGCAAGACTACCTCTCCACCACGGGCTATCACCGCATTTACCTTCACCTGCGGCGTCGTTACGGGCATCACGATAATCGCGCGAGTTCCCAGGTGGCGGGCGGCGAGGGCGACTCCTTGAGCGTGGTTGCCGGCGGAAGCTGCAATGACACCTTGTGCTAGCAAATCCGGCGACAGTTGCGCCATTTTGTTGTACGCACCCCGCAGTTTGAAGGAAAACACCGACTGCATATCCTCTCGCTTCAGCAAAAGTTTATTGTTGAGCCGTGCTGATAGATTCGGGGCGGATTCTAGGGCTGTTTCTTGAGCAACATCGTAGACGCGGGCTGTGAGGATTTGTACCAGGTAATCGCAAAGCATGGGGTTAGCAGGTTGGTTGATGCCGGATGGTGGGATAATTGTACGGCACTTGTGTTAGTATTTTGCGGGGAATTGGCGAGCGGGCGATCGCAGTTAACAAAAGATTCAGTCAACTGGGTTTGATTTAGTTACATAAATAGTCAATCCTATTCTGGCATCCCGATCGAACTTTAACCCTACTTCTGCCTCCGAGGTTATTTCCACATGATTGTGGGAAATATCATTAAGCTGAAGGCTCTCAACTTTAGCAGCGTAGCAGTACGACAATTCATCATTAACTAAAACTAGAAAAACACGTTCTTCTACAGTTAATGTAACTTCCTGAACTTTGGCTACCCCTGCTTGTGGCTTTTTGAACCACTCAGTAATTTTTCCAATCTCCCTTACCAGCCCTCGATCGATCTGGCGTAAAATTATATTGTAGGTGACTAAATCGGCAAGGGATTTACATAAAGCCTCAACAAAATCACCTAAGTCCAACAGTTCTTGAGTCCCCAAAATCTCATCTGTAGAGCCGTGTGCTGCTTTATTTCGATAGTCAACCAGTTGTTTGAGTTCTCCTTCTGCCGTGTTTTGACTGCCGCGAACTTCCTCTACAAAATATTTAATTTCTTTGTGGTTAATGACCCATTTCCACGCCTCATCAATCCCAGCATTTTTCAAAACTGTTTCTAGCACTTCCTTCCGTAAATTTTGCTCGTGCAATAGGAAAGCATCAGGAAGTAGTTCGTATTTTCCAGTGTCAGTAATTCCACAGGATAATCCTTGCACTACTTTCTCAACTGAAAGGTGTTGAAACCTATTCTTTTTGATGTCAATTAATAAACGCCCTATACCCTCTCGATGGGTATTTTGAATTTTTTCTCCCAAATCTGAATAACGTGGAACCAAATCGGGCATCCGTCGCAGCCAATCCGAAATTAAATCCTCAACGAAGCGCTCGTAAATAGCATACAATCGGGTTACAACAGCAGAGCGATCGTAAATTTCCCACTCCTTTTCGCTAGGAATTACCTCTATTAATGCGGCAAATTCAGGATTTTCTGCCAACTTCTGTTTATTTAAACTGTATCGAGTTACGATTTTTCTAAGTCGATGGTTAGTCTTGATTATCGCACGAACAGTTGAAATTTTGACACTAGCTTTCTCGATTAGCTCCTCAAACATCGCAAGTTATTCTCCGATAACTTGCGAAAGCATTTCGTCAAATATTCCGAGCCGCTCCTGAATCTCTGCTTTACTTGTTCCGCCTCCTGTCAAAAAACGAGCTTCTGGTTTGTTAAAGAGGTTTTTTGTTTCTTCAATAACTCGATTTTGCAAGTTTTTAGAAATAAATTTATGGGCATCATGTAATCGCGTGCTAAAACCAAGCATAGTCACATCATAATAGGAGCGATTGGATTGCTCAGACCAAGTTTGAGATTGAGCATCGAATGGTTTAAATAAATGCTTTCCGTAAACTTTATGTGCTAATTTAATAGTTTCCGTGAAAACTTTTTCCAGAAAATTTATATCGTAATTGGTGAATTTTAAACTTTTCATCATATACAAATCTAAAAAATCTGGCATTTCCATGTGATAATGTTCTATATTCCTTAAGGCAAAAAAACGCAAAACTAATTCAGCATCTTCCATTTTTTCATAAATACTGTTCTTCTCTAAGTCTCGGCTGTTATCGTCTGTCGGAATTCCCCAAGCTTCAGCAAATATGGGATTCCGCGCTAATTTTAGCAACAGTTTATTGAACTTCCCACCATACAAAATGTTTCTCATTTCCTGTTGGCTGAAGTTTAATCTTCCAGTATTTAGACGTTCAAAGGTTTTCTGTTTTAGGAACTTGTCTGCTTCAGGATTGGAGGTTAATTCGGCAAGAATTGCTATTGAGGATATGGAGCGTCGATCGATATTAGCCCTAATTTTTTGAGGAAGTCTGTTGTAGGTATATCCATTTAATTCAGGCAAAATTTCCAGCTCTGTCAGTTTGAGTTTGTTTTCATAAAACTCTTGAATAGCGGAGATTCGCTGCTCACCATCCAAGACTTCATAAGGCTTGAAATCTTGTTTGTACAGAATTATTGAAGGTACGGGAATATTGACAATAAATGACTCTATCAATCGGGATTTCATCGTCGCAGTCCAACGACCCCTTCTTTGGTAGAGCGATGGCATTTCTATATAATTAGAAAGCTTTAATGATTCAACAAACCGGGGAAGCTTTTCACGGTTGATTTCGGTAACGATTGGTGTTTCTGTGAAGTCGTAGCGCTGGTATGTGCCGCGATCGAACCTGCCCCGATCAGGTGTGTTTGGTGGCAAACTCTTCCACATCTTTCTTTCAAATGGTGCGAGCTGCATTTCCGTAGTCTCCCTAAGCACAACTTGTTAATAATTATAGCATTTTCACGATTAGCCGATCGACTAAAATCTAGCAAAAAGTGCGATCGCCAACTATCTCCACAGAAGATCGATCGCCCTCACCCGATCGCAAAATCCGATTTTATGGCAAAATTAGCCTAGACTGAAATATGAAAGCTGGCGATCGGGCAAGCTGTAGCGAATGTTGCCCTCGCCCGACAAACAGGTTTTAACCTCAAGGGTATTCTACTAACCTGCGTTCCAGCTCGATCGGTACAATAAATAATATCAAATCTAACTTAAATACCCTCTTTAGTTCCTCGCTCAGACGCAACTTCGTTACGTAGCGATTTCAATTGCCGAGTTGGATCGAGAGTTTTTAACGCTGATTTGATATAATTAGATTCTGCGTGAGTCCTGACTTAGTTTTTGCCGTTTCCCCGGTTATAAAATCCAGTTTGTGAGCGTATTAGTCCGTAATCCTTAATTTAGTATGTAAATTCATGAACGTACAAATTACAGATTTGCGTGCGGTTGACGAGCCAAAAATTCAACAGGTAGCTAGATTAATAGTTGAAGGTTTTAAAGAGCATTGGCCCGATGCTTGGCCCGATCTAAAATCTGCTTTGCAAGAAGTGCAAGAATCTTTGGAACCGGATCGCATCAGTCGAATTGCTGTCGCCGACAGCAATCAAGTTTTGGGATGGATTGGCGGGATTAAACAGTATGACGGTAATGTTTGGGAACTGCACCCGCTGGTAGTGAGAACAGAATTTCGCGGACAAGGAATTGGTCGATCGCTCGTAGCTGATTTAGCAACAGAAGCTAAAAACCGGGGAGGGATCGTGCTGTGGGTGGGTACCGACGACGAAGACAATCAAACAACTCTTTCAGGCATCAATCTTTATCCTAACGTTTGGGAACACGTCGCCAAAATTAGAAATTTGCGCGGTCATCCCTACGAATTTTATCAAAAAATGGGTTTTGCGATCGTGGGAGTGATGCCCGACGCCAACGGAATTGGCAAGCCAGATATTTTCATGGCAAAGCGGTTGTAAAGTTTAATGTAGGTTCTAAATTTACTGATTGGGGGCTTGTCTATTCAACACTTAGCAAAATTAATTGTTGAAAGTTTCCCAGAAAATCGGTCTAGTCTGGACGTGCGAACCCCGTTCGAGGGTCGCTAATAAACAAACCCAGAACTAACGAATCCATCACCGTATCCCAGACAGGAGTCAAACGTTCAGCATCGTCAACCCAGTAATCAAAAGTAATCAAACACTGAACATTAGAACCCAATCCAATACAGATTCGCGAAAAAGCTTCCCGCTGTTCTGGAGGGTCGATAAACTTAAATTCAGTCCAAACAATGCGGGCAGTTTGCCGCTTCAATTGGATAATTTCCCCAAAAGCGATCGGATTCCTGGTATCATCTTCAACCACCTTCTGTAATAGCGGCACCAGCGGAAAATCTGCCCAGTTACCAGGTGGTAGCAAATTAAACGAAACCTCCAAACGACAATCATCATCCGGCGGCTTTTTATCCGTAAATCGGAACGAATTAGTATCCGGTTCAAAATGCCAATCTTCCGGGACATCAAAACGAACTGCACCTCTTCCTGCTACAAAAATTCGAGTTCCAGGCTTTGACTTCCAATTGTGGTCTTCTTTGAGTTCTAGAGTTTCCTTGAGCCATTCTTGCTTTTTGCGCTTAGACATAAACAGAACACCAAATTGCTGCTAATGTGTAGTTTTAGACCTTGCAAACACATTTTAACTCTCTTTTGCTCGCCGTTTGCTCAAATATAACAATCCTTACAAAAATTATGAATTCCTCTCTTCTCTATTCCTCTGTGTACTCTGCGCCTCTGCGGTAAAAAATAATTACTTTCACAATTGGCTAACTTTTATTTTTCACTCTTGGGAATCACATACCTAATTCCGCCTTTATTCCCAGCCGCATCGCCCTTGTAACGGGGGATAACATGAATAGCCGCGTGACTGCGACTTTGACCAGCCTGTTTATTAATATTGATTCCCACATTAAACCCCTCAGGCTGAAACTCTTTACTTAACATTTCTTGCACCTTATTAGCCATAAACCAGCAAGCCGATTGCTCTCGAAACGGAAGTTCAAAATAATTAGCCACGTGACGCTTGGGGATGATTAAAACATGACCTTTGCTGGCGGGATAACCGTCAAACATCGCAAAAGCTGTTGCTGATTCAGTTAGCAAAGTTAGGTTTTTGTAAGGATTGCAGAATATGCAGTTATTAGTAGAATTTCTTTGATGGTTGTAATGCACGTATTTGTAAATTTCGCACGACTCATCTAGGTGAACTGGCTTAAAGGGAAGTTTGACAATGCACTGATATGTAGGTTTTTTGTGGACATAATGTTCTCGAAAGCCTTCTTTTTTGATATCCCTTCTCACCGCAAAATACGCATTCCCTCCCGGTTTCAACAGGTGCGACACTTCCATCAGGACATTAGCTTGTTCTTCGGGAAACAAAACATTCAAAACATAAAAGCAAATGATTGTGTCGAATTTATCTTCGGGGAATTCCGGGAAATAATAAGGGTCATAACCCGTAATATCGAAGCCTTTTTGCTGCAACAATTTCACATCGCTGCCGAAGCCGCACCCAAAATCTAAGACTTGGCCTTGCAGCAAGTTTTTATCCAATAAAAATCTTGCCGGGAATGACAGGAAAATTCTTTCGATGGCCGTCAGGTGGCTGAATTTATTTTGTTGCTTTTTCATGGTGGCATAAATTTGATTTAAAGCGATATTCTTCAGTCAGCGCACCATCCAGACGAGAGTTTGTGGAGTAGCAATTTCCAGATCCGAATGTTATCTAAAAATTTTACCATTATTGCAGTTTGGCGATCGCCCCTTTTTCCACCAACACCTTACCAGTAACCAAATCCCGCACCGTCGCCAACAAAACCCGCCTCTCATCCACCTCAAAACTCACCGAAATCCTGTCAATTCCCAATACCCCGGGCGGATTTAAATGCGCTACGCAAACCTGCTGGTGGTGGCTTTCCAGAGACCGAAAATCAGTTTTTTTGTTGAGCAAACTGCTCGTCATTTGCCCTTTTTCGTTAAAAATAACCTCCGCTTGCGATACCTCCGCAACTTCCCCAATATCTAACCGAATTTCCCTTTGCCCTTCAATTGCCACTTGCAGCGTCAACTCTTCGGAACTTTGACAGGGATACTTCATTTCCTTGCTAAATATCGGCGAATAAGCATAAGCTTTAGCATAAGGTTCCCAGAGGCGAATTGCATAGCTGTGGCGCAAATAATCGTCAACACTCGCTAATTGTGTCAAGGCTAAAGCACCGTGCGCCACCGCTTCAAACGGCTTGTCAGCTTTGACTTTTTGCCGCCCAAAATACGAAACCACTAAATTAGATACAGCCGGAATTAGAGAAGTCCCTCCTACTAGCAAAACCTGTTCTATATCTGCTTTGCCGATACCTTTTCCCATTGCAATGCTCAGCACTTCGTCTAAACTTTCCCGCAACTGTTCTAACAACTGTCTAGATTCCAGAATTTCCTCAAGCTTGTCTCGGTTTAGCTGCAAGTCGTAAGACATAAAATTTTCATCGTCAAACCAGCTTTCCTTCGCCTCATTAACTTGAGAAAGTTGAATTTTTAATTTTTCCGCTATTTCTAATAAGTTTTGCCAGCCAACTGGGCCGACTTCTGCCCGCGACGAACCAATTTGCCGCAAATAATCTTCGACAATCCAGATGTCAATATCTTCGCCGCCTACATAAGCATCGGATTTTGCCAATACTTCGGCACGCACCCCCCCCAGCCCCCCCTTGTCAAGGGGGGGATCGAGATTTCTCCCCGCGTTGCTAAGGGAGGGTAAGGAGGGGGTTACAGCAGTGCGAACTAAACTTAAATCTAAAGTTCCGCCGCCAAAATCCACTACTAAAACTAGAGAGCCGGGGCGTTTGACTGCATATCCCAGGGCGGCGGCTGTGGATTCATCTATTACCTGAACTTCCGCAACTCCCAAACTTTCTCCTAAGTCGCGAAACCAATCTAGATATCGCTCAAATGCTCCGACTGGTACTGTAAAAATTACTTTGTCTGGCTGTATATTTTGTAAATATAATTGTTTCCAAATAGTCTTAATAAACTGTTCTGCTACTGATTCGGCTGTGTAGGTGTCGCCGTCGATATTGCGGGGTGGCGGCTGAAAGTCGGCAGCTAAATTGCGTTTAAAAGCTTTGAAAAAGCGGTCTGGCTGGGATTGCCCCAAACGCTGCGATCGCACTTTTTCTCCCAGCACCAACTCTCCGGCATTTTTCACAAAGACTAAAGTCGGCACTACAGATATTTCTCGAATATCTCCGCTCAAATTCTTCTTTTTAAAAATGCGGGACATCTCGCCCAATCGCAAAGTTTCTGGTGTTTTCGTATCCGGGTTAAGAATGCAGACAACGGTATTGCTGGTGCCGAAGTCAATGGCAACTGTAGTCATGTTGATTTATAATTTAAAATTTAATTTTTCATTCCCGCTGGAAGGGTACGACTAACTTTAGCAGGAGTAAGAATTCGCTCTCCCTCTCGATAGCCGACAAACCGAATATAAACTAATTCTCCTTCGGTTATATCCTCAACATCCGGCTCGTGCAACTGCGGATTGTAAGCAGTTTGTTCCCACGCAGAACCAATCATTTCAAAATCCCAACTTGACAAGAGATTTTCTAAGGGAGTAAACAAAGCTGAGAGATTTTTGGCGGGCATATCCGGCTTGGCTTCTGCCATTTTGCGGGCGGCGGGATAGTTGGTTAACAAAGTTTGCAACTGTTCAAAGGTAGCGCGGCGAAAATCGGCAGTTAGTTGAGCTTTTTGCTGCTGCAATTCCGATCGCAGCCGGAAACACTGCTGCCTCAATTCTTCTATTTCGCTGGGATCAGTTGTGATTGTAGCCGATGTGGGCAGCGCGCTCAAAGTGCGATCGAACTCTTGAAAATTCAAATTCAGCACTGTTGCCAGCCGTCTCAGTTGGTCTACCGTGAGTTTTCCCACGTCTCCCTGCCGCACTAAGCGCACTCCAAAGCGACTTAAGCCTGCTTTTTCGCCTAAGTCTTGCCAATCGAGAATGTCTAGCTGATTCATGCGTTCCCGCAGAATTTTATCGTACTTAAACTCGATCGCATCTCCCGCCTCAGATGCAGCATAAAGGTAGACTAAAATGAGAAAAATGCCCCCGACAGCCAGCGCGAAGCTGAAGGCAGGCACTGTTGTTACATCAACTGTTGCACCGATGAACTCAAACATCTTTAACTCTTCTAAACTTGTTTTAAAGTCTGCGTTTGTTCAACGACCAAATTTTCTTCGCCTTGGTAGTATTCTGGCAGCAAGTCTTGAGATTCTACTTCTCCGAGGGCTTTTTCTATCCCGGCGGTGGTTTCGGTGCAACTCGAACCGCTGGCGTTAAGGACGGTTTCGGTAATTTTGCCGTCTTTGCCGATGCGGTATTCTATTTGGCGGTATTCTGCCATAATTCTTCCTCTTGGTTGAATGCTTGACTGTTGACTGTTGAGTGTTGAGTTATATTATAGATTCTATTTACCAATTATTCTAATGAATTTTTGTAGCGACAATGCAACCGGGGTTTCGCCGGAGATTATGGCGGCGATTGCAGCGGCTAATTGCGGTGCTGTGATGTCTTACGGAGATGATGAATATACGCAGCGTTTGCAAGTTAAATTTTCGGATTTGTTCGAGACATCGGTGACTGTTTTTCCAGTAGCAACAGGTTCTGCTGCTAATGCTCTGGCCCTTGCGGTTATGACTCCTCCTTACGGGGCTGTTTACTGTCACGCAGCATCTCATATTAATTTAGATGAATGCGGCGCGCCGGAGTTTTTTACAGGCGGTGCAAAGTTAGTTACAGTAACAGGAAATCATGGTAAAATAGAGGCAGAGACTTTAGGAAAAATGCTCGAGCGCGCTGGTGCAGGTGTCGTCCACCACGTACAGCCCGCAGCCGTCAGCATCACTCAAGCAACGGAAGCCGGCACAGTCTACAATCCAGCAGAAATTTCCCACATTTCGGAAGTAGTTCGCGCTCACAATTTGCACCTGCACATGGATGGAGCTCGCTTTGCCAATGCTGTTGTCAGTTTGGGCTGTTCTCCGGCGGATGTCACTTGGCGCGCCGGTGTGGATATTCTCTCATTTGGAGCTACAAAAAACGGTGCGATGGGTGCGGAAGCTGTGGTTTTTTTAAATCAAGAATTAGCAAAGACTTTCCCTTTTTACCGCAAGCGCAGCGGGCATCTTTTCTCGAAAATGCGGTTTTTGTCGGCGCAGTTGGAAGCGTATGTAACGGATGATTTGTGGCTGAAGAATGCCGCTCATGCAAATAATATGGCAGCGAAATTAGCCCAAGGTTTGGCGGAAGTTGAGGGAGCGAAGTTTTGCGATCGGGTTGAAGCCAACGAGATTTTTATTCAACTTCCCGAATCTGTAATTACATCGGTTTTAGCTGAGGGTTTTCTGTTTTATCGGTGGGATGAATGTACTGTTAGACTGGTAACGGCTTTTAATACTAGAGAAGAAGATGTTATTGCTTTGGTGGAAGCGGCTAAACGACATCAGTGATTATTTCGTAAGGGCGAGTTTTACGAATAATATCTGACGAGTACCAACAATCTAGATAAACCCGCCCCCCACAACAGATAACCCACATCAACATTAAATTTGGATTGAATACGGAAAATCTACATTCTGATTTTTCGTTTGATGGGGCGAGCTTGAGAGATTGTTGGTTATTTACAATTATTGTTTGTGAAATTCGTACCTACAATTTAATAGATTGAGGAACAGGTTCGGCAACTGCGGCTAGTTCTGGTTCAGCTTCTTCGAGGTGTGCTTCTAAAAGCGCCAGATTTCTCATGTTTGATTTATAAAAAGCATCGAAGATATCTCCTACTAAAGGTACTGAACCAACGACGGCTTCTAGACCGATATTGTAAATCATTTTCCCTAGAGTTTTTTGGGGAATGTTGAATCGAGTTGCTAAATAAATTAGGTAGGCGGAAAACGCGGTATCTACGATATCCCCAGCACCCGGAACTAAACCGATAATAGGGTCTAAACCAATGCGAAATTTAGTGCCGGGGATGCCAATGGCGGTATCCATCAGGCGACTGAGTTTGCGGATGCGGTTGAGGGTGGCGAGACGCTCTATGTTGTTCATATTATTATTGTTGAACTAGGTTGAAAATTTGAAATCTGTCGGAAGACGGAAAAAAACATTTAGAAACCGCTCATTTTCCATCTTCGCTAATATGCTGAATTCCCCATTCGTGCATGGCATTAATAATCGGTTTGAGACTTTCGCCCAAAGGCGTTAGCGAATATTCAACTTTTGGCGGCACTTGCAGGTAAATTTCCCGATGCACGATCGCGTCTGACTCCATTTCGCGCAGTTGCTGCGTCAGCATCTTCTGAGTAATGCCGTTGACAGCTCGTTGCAGCTCGTTAAAGCGCTTCACTCCTTGAAACAACTCCCGCAGAATCAAGACTTTCCAGCGCCCGCCAATCACCTCTAGAGTGCGTTCTACAGGGCAATTTGCTCGATCGACCTTTACTTCTTGGACTTGCATAGTATCTTTTTGGTAAGTATCGCACTTTTAAGTGCGTACTATCCATAATAACTTGACTCGGTTTAAAATAAAAACATCAAAGAAGTACCCGATAAATTTCACTGAGGATTCAGAAAATGATTACCGTCAGAAAAAGTGAAGCAAGAGGACACGCAAATCACGGTTGGCTCGATAGTTACCACACATTTTCTTTTGCCGGCTATTACGATCCAAATTTTATGAATTTTCGATCTTTGCGGGTAATTAATGAGGATTTCGTTAGCCCCGGCAAAGGTTTCGGCACTCACGGGCACAGCGACATGGAAATCATTACTTATGTATTAGAAGGAGCATTAGAACACAAGGACAGTTTGGGTACTGGTGCAGTGATTAAACCCGGTGAAGTACAGCGGATGAGTGCAGGTACGGGGATCAAGCACAGCGAGTTCAATAACTCGCAAACAGACCCGGTTCATTTGCTGCAAATCTGGCTGTTACCCGATACACAGGGTTTGCCTCCGAGTTACGAACAGCGGGAGTTTCCCCTAGCAGAAAGGCACGGAAAACTGCGTTTAGTGGCGGCACGGGATGCGAGAGATGGTGCTGTGAAAGTGCATCAAGATGTTGATTTGTATGCGGCTGTTTTGGATAAAGACTCGCGGGTTTCTCATGCTTTGCAGCCGAATCGCCACGCTTGGGTGCAAGTTGCTCGCGGCTCGGTTTTGGTCAACGGTTTGCCTTTGAAAAATGGCGACGCTGCGGCGGTTAGCGGCGAGTCTGAATTGGCGATTGAAGCTACGGCAGATGCTGAATTTTTGCTGTTTGATTTGGCATAGAATTGCACAAGAAATCCCCGGCTTCTCCCAGAAGTCGGGGATTTTAGATCGTTCGGCGATTGAAATCGCTTAAGAGTCAAAGTGTCCTCCGAGTAGAGGGGGACTAAGAAATTAATCAGCCATCCAAGATTTGGCCCCAAAAATACCTGCGATCAGTTAGGGAATGCCCAACTCAAAATCTAAGCTTTCCCCGTGCACGCTACTACCGGAAGGCGGTAGCCAAACATCAGCAAGTTGTTCTGGTGAAGCACCTTCTAAGCCTTGTGCAAGGCTTGGAGGAAAACAAAAAATAGCACCGTTTTTCAGTTTTATAACTATTAAATCTTCTGACTGGTTATACTGCACAGATTCGGCGCGGGCCTCTGTAGCCTCAGCGTTTTTCCATGCTTCCTTGGCTTGGGCTATTTGCTCTCGGAAATTTTCCTCAGTTAATTCTTTTTCCCAGTTTCTAAATACCATATATTTCTTGCGATCGGTTTTGTTAAGTGTGGATGCTTGATTATGGCTGCATGGGATTGTGTTAAGCGGACTGTGAAGGACATGATACTTAATAAGGGGTTACTACTTAGGAAATAAGTAAATAGGAGGAAGAAACTAACTTTTATGTGTGGTATTTCTGGTAAGGGTCAATGTTTAGGATAAATTTTTATGGAACAACAGCCGATCGCCAGAAAGCATCTTATTGGAAGCCTCATCACTGGTTTAGCAGTTGGCGCGATCGCGGGCGCACCCCTCGGCTGGATGGCTAATGGGTATTATTCCGAGCAGCGTTTGGCTCAAATTCTGATTTGCCGAGAAAAGAATAGAGATCAGCCAGTTGCTATTGTTGAGGCTAGGTGCGGTTCCCGATTCTAAATTTTTCTGCTAGCCAGAGGGCTGTGTCAAATATTGTGAGGCTTGTGAGAATGTCGAAAGTTCGATCGTCGCGCACGCGTTTTGGCGTTGTCAACCGTCAATATGCCACAAACCGGAAAAGTTATGCGTCAGTCGATATGTGGGTATGTTAAATTGACACAATAATGAATTACAGCAGAACAATTCCGGCTATTTTGAGTGCTACGATCGCCCTGAGTTCGATCGCCCTCATCCCACTGACATCACCTCAAATTGCCCTCGCATTAACCGCCGACAAAGTTAAAACCGTTGCCCAACAAATTACTGTTCGCATCCAGGGGACAAAAGGCGGTTCTGGAGTAATTTTAGAAAAACAGGGCAGCACATACTATATTCTCACAAACTGGCACGTTGTCGATAAAGCTGGCGATTACGAGGTCGTAACTCCCGATGGCAAAGCTCACTCTGTATCATACAGCCTCGTGCGGCGAGTGCCAGGAATGGATTTAGCCGTCGTACCCTTCAGCAGCCCTCAAAGCTACCCCCTGGCTCAATTAGCCAATTCCGCAGCAACTAAGGGAAACAAAGCTTATGTGGCCGGCTGGCCGATATCCGGCGGTTCTCTGAGACAGCCGATTTTCATCGCCACGGAAGGTCAGCTTACCGGCCGCCAAACTCCTTGGAACGGTTATACTTTGGTCTACAATAACTTAGTGAGAGCGGGAATGAGCGGCGGGCCGGTGCTCGATGACGCAGGGCGAGTTGTCGCAATTAACGGCATTGTCAGGTTAGAGGACAACTCTGATAAAATTGTGGCGGCGGGAATAGAAATCAATACTTTCATGAAATGGCGATCGACTGTTTCGCTGCCAGTAGTTCCCCAATCTCCAACTGCTGGAAACCCCAAAACTCCGGCGAATAATGCGCCCCGCACGCCCGCAAGTGCGATCGCCTTTGCTGCCACAAATACCCTCAAAGGGCCTTCGGAAGTTGTCAGTTCCCTTGCCCTAGCTTCAGCTTATTTTACTACAGGAAATAGCAACGGCACAATCTCAGTTTGGAATTTTCCCAGCGGGCAATTAAAAACTACCCTGCAAGGACACGCGGAAGCAGTAAACGCATTGGCCGCGAGTGCTGATGGCAAGGTGTTAGCTAGCGGCAGCGACGACAAAACTGTGAAAATTTGGAATTTAGAAACAGGCTCGGTTGTACGCACTTTGAGCGGGCATTCCAATGCTGTTTCGAGCGTTGCCGTTAGTGCCGACGGTCAATTTGTAGCCAGCGGTAGTTGGGACAAAACGATTAAGATTTGGAACCAGAAAACAGGAGAGTTGCTGCGGACTTTGACCGGGCATTCTGGGTTGGTGAATGCTGTTGCAATTAGTCCCGACAACAAAACTTTAGCTAGCGGCAGCAAAGACGGTTCAATTAGGTTGTGGAATTTAGCTACAGGTCAAGCAATTCACACGATTGGTGGCAAAAACTTGTCTGTTTTGTCGCTAGCTTTTACTCCCGACGGCAAAAGTTTAGCTGCGGGAAACAGCAATGGCACTGTTGGGTTGTGGAATGCCGGAAACGGGCAGTTAATTCGGCGTTTAAGCGGGCATACCGACGGGGTTTGGTCGGTGGCATTCAGTCGGGATGGCACTACGCTGGTTACTGGCAGTTGGGATAAGAGTGTGAGACTTTGGGATGTGCGATCGGGCGAATTGAGAGGTAATTTGAGCGGTCATGCTGGCTACGTTAGCGCTGTGGCGATTAGCAGCGACGGTAAGACTATTGTTAGTGCGGGTTGGTTGGGGGAAATCAAGATTTGGAAAAGGAGTTGAGATTTTTTTGAACGAACCGCGAAGGCGCATTAGGCGGAGGGGCGCGCAAGCGCTACTCAACCTAGAAACAGCCCCGCGTCTGTAGCGAAGGCAGCTAGTTGACGGTTCGGTTAGGCACGGACTCTACTGGTAGGATGCGTCAGTTGGAGCGATTCGATGTACATCGGCTAATCGTTTCCGGGCTCGGCACCCTACTACCTAGCATTTTGTTTCAAAGTCCGATCGACCCTTATGATAGATTTGGTTCTTGCCAGACTACACTGGAAGACAAAATCAAATTAAAAATTTCGCCATAAATTCGATCGACCCGCCGATCGGGCGGGACTCTCAACTTCGTGGAACAGGCGTCCCGCCTGTGGTTGGCAAAGTAAATCTAAAATCTAAAATCTAAAATTGCGTGACTTCTGACAAATGATTGAAGTAGAACACTTAAGCAAAACTTACGGTTCGACCGCAGCGATCGCGGACGTGTCTTTTTCGGTCGAATCAGGAGAAATTCTCGGGTTTTTGGGGCCAAACGGCGCGGGCAAAACCACAACCATGCGGATTTTGTCGGGATATTTGCCGGCATCCAGCGGTACGGCCCGCATCGCCGGCATGGATGTTCACGAAGACTCGATGGCCGTCAGACAGCGCATCGGCTATCTGCCGGAAAACCCGCCACTGTATCCAGAAATGACTGTGGAAGGGTTTCTGTTTTTTGTGGCCAGAATTAAGCAAGTACCTGCGGGCGATCGCGCGCGACGAGTTACCTCCGCGATCGAACGCTGCGGCCTGGTTGATAAACGCAAAGTTTTAATTCGCAAGCTTTCTAAAGGATTTCGCCAGCGCGTCGGTATCGCCCAGGCGATCGTCCACGACCCCCCGGTAATTATCTTAGACGAACCAACCGTGGGCCTCGACCCCCGACAAATCATCGAAGTTCGCAATTTAATCAAAAGTCTTGGCGGCCAACACACAATTATCCTTTCCACGCACATTCTGCCGGAAGTCAGCATGACTTGTAACCGCGTTACCATCATCAATCGCGGTAAAATCGTCG
The DNA here is from genome assembly GCF_036705305.1 of Microcoleus sp. B3-D7. Taxonomy (NCBI): domain Bacteria; kingdom Bacillati; phylum Cyanobacteriota; class Cyanophyceae; order Oscillatoriales; family Microcoleaceae; genus Microcoleus; species Microcoleus sp. B3-D7. The sequence goes on from NZ_JAUBUE010000013.1 coordinate 39,119, forward strand.
CTGCGGGTAGTCCCGAAAATTTGATGGAAGAGTTGGCCGCCGGAGAGGGCTACGAACTCGAAGTTGAAGGCGAGGGGGATTTGGTAAACAGTCGGCTGTTGCCTTCTTTGGAAAATTTGCCGGGAGTTCGATCGGTCGAATTGATTCCAAGCAATCAATTTTTAGTGGGTCGCTACCGCCTGCGGGCATTGTGCGAATCCGACATAGAACCCGGACGAGAAATTGCTACAGCTATCGTCGCCTCTGGATTTGGACTGTGCGAAATGCGTCGCTCTCGCGCTACTCTGGAAGATGTGTTTTTAAGGCTGACAGCGGCTGAAAAGAAACCGGAAGAAAATCGGGTTCATAGCGAACCGGAGGTCGATCGAAATCTGCAAGAAGCGGCAACAACTCAAGACTCGATCGCGGATTATCATCAATCCGAATCGCAACCGATAGTCGAAAATCAGCCCGTTGTTTCAGAAACAGTAGAGTCGATCGAGCATC
>NZ_JAUBUE010000013.1:39704-40324 GCF_036705305.1 Microcoleus sp. B3-D7
CTCAACCAGAACCGATAGTCGAAAATCAGCCCGTTGTTTCAGAAACAGTAGAGTCGATCGAGCATCCTCAACCAGAACCGATAGTCGAAAATCAGCCCGTTGTTTCAGAAACAGTAGAGTCGATCGAGCATCCTCAACCAGAATCCGAACCAGTTGTAGAAACCGTACAGCCGATAAAAGGGAAGAATCTCAGTTTGGGTGTCACAGGAACCAGATCATCTTACTCGCTACAGATATCTCAACAAGCAAGCAGGATGCTCACTTTTGTAAAAAACATTTTTTACAAAAGTGAGGTACTCCCGATCGAGCCTTCTCCACCAGAATCCGAACCAGTTGTAGAAACCGTAGAGTCGATCGAGCATCCTCAACCAGAACCGATAGTCGAAAATCTGCAAGTTGTAGACACCGTAGAGTCGATCGAGCATCATGAACCAGCATCGGAACCAGTTGTAGAAACCGTAGAGTCGATAGAGCATTCTCAACCAGAACCGATAGTCGAAAATCTGCAAGTTGTAGAAACAGTAGAGTCGATCGAGCATCCTCAGTCAGAATCTGAACCAGTTGTCGAAAGGCAAGAGTCGATCGAGCATTCTCAACCAGAACCGATAGTCGAAAATCTG
>NZ_JAUBUE010000013.1:40424-144078 GCF_036705305.1 Microcoleus sp. B3-D7
CAAGTTGTAGAAACAGTAGAGTTGATCGACTATTCTCAACCAGAACCGATAGTCGAAAATCTGCAAGTTGTAGAAACAGTAGAGTTGATCGACTATTCTCAACCAGAACCGATAGTCGAAAATCTGCAAGTTGTAGAAACCGTAGAGTCGATCGACTATTCTCAACCAGAATCCGAACCAATTACAGAAACAGCAGAGGAAATAAGCGATTTAGAACCTGGAATGCAACCAGTGGCCGATTTTCTGGAAACTGTAGAAAGACAAGAATTGATCGAACATCCTCAACCAGAACTGGTTGTCGAAAATCTGCTCATTGTCCAAACAGTAGAGCCGATAGAACATCCTCAACCAGCACCGGTTGTCGAAAATCTAGAAGTTTCAGAAACGGTAGAGTCGCTAGAACATCCTCAACCAGCACCGGTTGTCGAAAACTTACTTATTGTAGAAACAGTAGAGTCGCTAGAACATCCTCAACCAAAACCGGTTGTCGAAAATCTACTTATTGTAGAAACAGTAGAGTCGATCGAGCCTTCTCAGCCAGAACCGATTGTCGAAAATCTCGAAGTTTCAGAAACGGTAGAGTCGATCGAGCATTCTCAACCAGAATCCGAACCGATTTTAGAAACACCAAAGTCGATCGAGCCTTCTCAACCAGAACCGGTTGTCGAAAATCTCGAAGTTTTAGAAACACCAAAGTCGAACCAACCTTCTCAACCAGAACCGATTGTCGAAAATCTCGAAGTTTCAGAAACACCAAAGTCGAGCCAACCTTCTCAACCAGAACCGGTTCTCGAAAATCTCGAAGTTTCAGAAACACCAAAGTCGAGCCGACCTTCTCAACCAAAATCGATTGTCGAAAATCTCGAAGTTTCAGAAACACCAAAGTCGAGCCAACCTTCTCAACCAGAACCGATTGTCGAAAATCTCGAAGTTTCAGAAACACCAAAGTCGAGCGAGCCTTCTCAACCAGAACCCGAACCGATTTTAGATGCGCCAAAGTCCATCGAACGTTCTCAACCAGAATCTGAACCGATTGTAGATTCACCAAAGTCGAGCGAACATTCTCAACCAGAATCCGAACCGATTGTAGATTCACCAAAGTCGAGCGAACGTTCTCAACCAGAATCCGAACCGATTGTAGATTCACCAAAGTCGAGCGAACGTTCTCAACCAGAATCCGAACCAGTTGTAAAAAAACGGCCACTTAAAAAAAAGCCACAACCAACTAGCGATTCTCGACCAGAACAGCCACCTATTACTAGAAAGCGACAAATAGAAAGAAAGCAACAGGATAGCGACGGCAGCGAAACACCACCCGCAGGCGACTCAGAATGAACCAATTACCAATGGCCAATTACCTATTCCCAATTCCTAAAGGTTAGTAATGCTTAGTAATATTATCGCAATTTACCGCAAAGAACTACAAAGCTATTTTGCCTCGCCATTAGCCTATGCCATCGCAGCAGTCTTTTGGCTAATCACCGGCTACTTTTTAATAGCTATCCTCCTCGCCCCCGACGGGTTAATTCCCCAAATCGGCCAGCGAGACCAAATGGGAATTACCGAACCTCCCATCGACGTAGCCTACGAATTCCTACAACTATTCCTGCGAATCATGGGTTCCCTTTCCTTGTTCGTACTACCCGCACTTTCAATGGGACTTTACGCAGAAGAACGCAAACGCGGCACCTTAGAACTATTAGCCACATCGCCCTTAACAAACTGGGCAGTTGCTACCGGCAAACTCCTGGGAGTTTTAACATTTTATACCACAATGTTGCTGCCCCTGCTGTTCTGCGAGGCGATCGCCCTCAGTTCCTCAACCCCGCCCGTACCCCCCGGAGTTCTTCTGTTAGGACACTGCGGCTTAGTCTTACTAGCAGCAGGAGTATTGTCCCTCGGAATGTTTATTTCCTCCCTCACCGACAGCACAATTTTATCCGCCATCCTCACCTTCACTCTAGTATTATTTCTCTGGGTGATCGATGCAGTCGCCGTCAGTATCGGTGGCCCCTTCGGCACAGCATTAGGACATTTGTCGCTCTTAACAAATTACACCAATCTTGTCAAGGGAGTTTTCGATACCAGCAGTTTAATTATGTTTGCCAGTTACATCATTTTAGGAGTATTTCTGACCGCCCAATCCATCGATGCGCTGCGATATCAGCGTTCCTAAAAGCATCAGGGAAGGCTTCGGGGCATAAAGAGGAAAGAGTGGGAAAGTAGGAGCTTTGGAGAGTTGCACCTTAAAGGAAACGCCACCAATACCCATTCCCAATGCCCATTCCCAATGCCCAATGCCCAATGCCCAATGCCCCATCCCCAATTAATGTTAGTTATTCCACTAATTTCTTGAAATAATGAGATTTATCAATCCAAAAATCGACTTTGCGTTCAAAAAAATATTCGGTTCCAGCGACAGCAAAGACATCCTGATTAATTTTTTAAACGCCATCCTTTATGAAGCACAGGCGGTCATCGAAGACTTAGAAATAATCGACTCCCAACCAGAACCTCCAACTCTCGCAACCCAAGACACACACCTAGATGTCAAAGCCACAATTAACGGCGGCAGAATCGCTCTAGTTGAAATTCAACTGATCAACGTGCCTTCCTTTGGAAACAGAGTTTTGTACAATGCTGCCAAAAGCTACAGCCAGCAATTAACAGGGAAAGAACGCTACGAAAGACTAAAAACAGTAATTTCATTGAAAATTGCCGACTTTGAAATGTTTGAAAATCAGCCGGAATTTATGTCAAAGTTTGTTTTTCAAGAAAAAGAGCAACAGTTTGAGTGTCCCGATACAGAAATAGAATTAGTATTTATCGAACTGCCAAAATTTAGCAAGGGATTAGCAGAATTAGAAACAGCCGCTGATCAATGGATTTACTTTCTAGAAAATACCAGCACTCTGGAGACAGTACCAGAAACATTGAGGGCAGTTCCAGAAATTCAGAAAGCTTTTAGCATTGCCAGCGAGGACAACTTCACTCAGGAAGAATTAAATGAACTGCAGAAGCAAGAACTGTGGATTCAAGACCAGCAGATTGCCATAGATGTAGCAAGAGAACAGGTGACAAAAACTGCTCAACTATCGTTAATATTGCGTCAGCTAGTCAAGCGTTTAGGCACAATACAACCGGAAACCGAAAACTGCATTCGTCAATTAGGTATACAGAAATTAGAAGAACTAGGAGATGCCGTCCTGGATTTTAACAAGCCGTCAGATTTAACAGCATGGTTGCAGGCTAATGCGATATAGAATAAGCTGTTGCGGGATTTAAATTGTATGTCAAAAAACAATAAAACAATGAGTGGGGTGGGCGGACGCCCGCCCAGAATATGCAATTTAAATGCGCGACAGCTTAACATCTTCGACCCGGAAAGTTTTCCCTCAATATTTACCTTATGAAAATTAGCAAAAAAAATTGGAAATATGTTTTTTTGCTGGGCCCCCTCCTCATCGCAGCGGGGGTAACAGCAGCACTTGTATCTGGAGTATGGGACCCCCTGACAGTCGGTTTAGTGATTGCCGGAGCAGTGACGATCGCACTTTGGCTGCTATATTTGAGTTACGAACAAAGCTTTTGGGGGCAGCGTTCCACTCAAGCCAGCACCAACGCCCTGATTGCTACCCTCGCCGTCTTTGTGATTCTCGGAGTAATTAACTTCATAGCCGTTCGCTATCCCGTCCGCATCGACTTAACCGAAAGCCAACAATTTACCCTGGCCCCGCAGACTCAACAAATACTGCGAAACCTGCAACAAACAGTCAAAGTTTGGGTATTTGACCCCATCCAAAACCCCCAAATTAAAGAATTGCTGCAAAGCTACAAACGCGAGGGAGGCGAAAAATTCCAATTCGAGTTTGTTGACCCGCAGACCCAACCTGGAAAAGCGCGGGAATTTAGCATTACTAGCATCGGGGAAGTTTACCTGCAATCCGGCGACAAAAAACAGGTACTGCAAAAAGGGGGCACTGCTTTTGGTAGCGACCCGAATCAAGGTCTTTCAGAGATAAAACTTACCAATGGCTTAGAAGAAATCCTGAGCACTCGCGTTGCTACAGTTTACTTTTTGCAAGGCAAAGGAGCCCGCCCGATAAAGGAAGGTCAAGGCGGAATTCAGCAAGCTGAAAAAGCTCTGAAAGATAAATACTACAACGCCCAAACCCTGAATTTGACCGAACGAAAAGAAGTGCCAGAAGATGCAGATGCTTTAATCGTTCCGGGGCAGGACAAACCGTTTTCCGATACAGAAATTAAAGCACTACAAGCTTATCTCGATCGCGGCGGCAGTTTATTGTTAATGGTAGACCCGGCAATTGATACGGGATTGGACAAATTTCTGCAAGAATGGGGCGTCAAACTAGACGCCCGTTTGGCCATCGATGCTTCGGGTACTGGTCAAAGATTCGGCCTGGGCCCCACGGTTCCGACAGTCAGGCGCTACGGCGAACATCCGATTACTCAAAGTTTTGGCACCGGCATTTCTTTCTATCCGTTTGCGCGTGCTTTGGAAACCTCGCCCGTAGAAGGGATAGAGGAAAAACCGCTGATTTGGACGAGTCAGGAAAGTTGGGCGGAAAGCGATTTGACGACGAGGAAATTGGAGTTCGATCAAAAGACCGATCGACAAGGCCCGCTATTATTAGGTGTAGCTTTAGTTCGATCGTCCACTGACAGCACTCCTTTAAAGCCCTCCCCTTCACCAACACCAACTTCGCCCTCCCCTTCACCCCAAGCATCACCGGCAACGCCATCGCCTTCACCCCAAGCATCGCCGACAGATTCACCGCCGACAACTTCGCCATCCCCAACAACTTCACCGTCGCCAACAACTTCCCCATCGCCAACAACTTCCCCATCGCCGACAGATTCACCGTCGCCGACAACTTCACCATCGCCAACAACTTCGCCATCGCCAACAACTTCGCCATCGCCAACAACTTCGCCATCGCCGACAACTTCGCCATCGCCAACAACTTCGCCATCGCCAACAACTTCACCGTCGCCGACAACTTCGCCATCGCCGACAACTTCGCCAACAGCTTCCCCAATCAGCTATTCGGTGATTGTCTCGCAAGAAGCTACGCCTCCAGCATTACCGACGACTTCGCCAACACCGGCAGCATCTCCGACAGCATATCCAGAAAGTTCGCCAACACCGACAGAATCTCCCACAACATCTCCCACACCGACACCAGAAACATCTCCCACAGCATCTCCCACAGCATCTCCCAGTCCAACCGCAACTCCTTCTGTGCCTTCAACTCCTAGAAAAACATCGCGAATGGTAGTAATTGGCACATCTCAATTTGTGACTAACGGTTGGTTTGACCAACAACTCAATAGCGACGTGTTTCTCAATTCAGTCAGTTGGTTGAGTAAACCAGACCAGCAAAGCTTTTCTATCAGTCCGAAAAAAGCTACCAACCGCCGTATTAACATGACGACCATCCAAGTAGGATTGCTGGTGTTAGCTTGGCTAATTTGGCCTTTACTCGGACTGGGAATTGGCGGCGCTATCTGGTGGAAGAGAAGATAAGTTCGCCAACAAATTCTCTAAGGAATTTAACGGATTTATTGGCCTCTTTCTGATTTTTCCACCTCTTACCCATTACCAATTCCTAATTCCTAATTCCGTAAGGTGCGCGACCGGGCGCACCTTACCCATTGTCAATTCCTAATACTTCGGCTACGCCAGCGTACAAGTTCCTAATTCCTAATTTCCCTAGGGTCCGTCTTTTACCAATTGCCCATTCCCCATTCCCCATTCCCCGTTACCATGCCGAATTCGCTGTTACTATGAAATTGCAGAAAAATACATTAGTATTGATAGCCGTCGCGCTGAGCATGACGGGGTTGGTTGCTTTCTTCGAGATGCAAGTATCTCCGAAAGAGGAAGCCGCTAAGGAAGAAAAACAGAAAATTTTTGCTTTTAACTCCGATCGCATACAATTCTTTACAGTCAAAACTCCCGAAAAAATATTGACTTTTGAGCGAGTTTATGCTACAAAAGGAGGCAAGTCTAGCTGGGAAATGAAATTGCCAGTGCAAGCACACGCGAGTCAGGCATCGGTGGATTTTTTGCTCGACAGGCTGGCAACAGGAAAGAGCGATCGCACGATTAATATTACTGCTGCTCAACTGCCAGAATTCGGTCTCGACCAACCCCAAGCTACAGTCACAGTAAAGCTGGACAACCAGGAAACTCACCGCCTAGTATTAGGCAAAACAGACTTTAGCGGCCGCTTCTTGTACGCTCAAGCCAATCCGCCGGAAGCGCCCCCTCAAAATTCCGCCCAAAATTTGCCCGTGCTGCTAGTGCCATATGACTTTAAAAATGCCGTCCAGCGACCTTTGTCAGAGTGGAAAAAAGCAGAAGAACCCAAAACAGAGAAACCGCAAAAACCCTCTCCCACGCCAAGTCCAGAGAATAAATAGATGGCCGTTCGATATGAGATGTTGCGCCATTGTCAATCAGCCTTTTATGAACAGGCAAGATGCCTGTTCCACAAAGAGTGAATTTTATTGTGGAACAGGCATCTTGCCTGTTGCCGACAATGGTGCGCTCTGGGATAGAATTTAAAGAACAAATCCCAAAACCTGTTACATCCAACATTCCTCACCTAAAATACAGAAAAGTCTAAACTTAAACTGTATTTAAGTGGCGTGCATTACCCCCAGGAAAGGGCGAATATGTTTCAGACAGCACTCAACCAAGGTACGACAGCAACGGATACAGCGCTTGACGTTGAACTCCGCAAGGTCTTTAAGGTATTTAACGGCGAAACCGCAGTCCGCGGAGTTGACCTCAACATCCGCCAAGGAGAATTTTTTAGCATCCTCGGGCCTAGCGGCTGCGGCAAGACTACGACGCTGCGCTTAATCGCTGGGTTCGAGACTCCCTCGGCGGGCGAATTGATGATTCGCGGCCAGTCGATGACCAACACTCCAGCTTACCGCCGTCCGGTAAATACTGTGTTTCAAAGCTATGCTTTGTTCGGACACATGAATGTCTGGGACAATATCGCTTTTGGATTGCGGATAAAAAAGCTGGGGAAAGCAGAAATTGAAGAACGGGTACGGGAAGTTTTGCAATTGGTGAAAATGGAATCTTTCGCCAACAGGTTTCCCGCTCAAATGTCGGGCGGCCAGCAGCAGCGGGTGGCTTTGGCGAGAGCTCTGGTAAATCGACCGGCGGTTTTGCTGCTGGACGAACCTCTGGGTGCTCTGGATTTGAAGTTGCGGAAGCAGATGCAGTTGGAACTGTCGAATTTGCATCAAGAATTGGGTTTGACTTTTGTGATGGTGACTCACGACCAAGAAGAGGCGATGAGTCTGTCTGACCGGATTGCGGTGATGCACGAGGGGAGGATTGAGCAAATTGGCTCTCCTGAAGAAATTTATGAGTGCCCGCAGACGGCTTTTGTGGCGGATTTTATTGGCGATACGAATTTGTTTTCTGGTACGGTGGAGTCGATCGACCGATCGACTATCACAGTTCGCACATCAGCCAATCTGAAAATAGTCGTTCAGCAGTCGGATATGTGGAGTGGTGTCACAGGCGACTCTGTTGTGGTCAGCATTCGGCCGGAAAAAGTATATTTGAATCTCTACCAGCCGGAAGTGTCGGTCAACTGTTTTGAAGGGCGGCTCAAAAATACTATGTACATGGGCACGCACGTTCATTACGTCGTTGAGTTGGCGTCGGGCGATAAAATTACGGTGCGCCAGCCAAATACCGGCGGTTCTTTCCCAGACCCGCACACGCCGATTTACGCTTATTGGGGAACTACTGATTGTCTCGCTTTGACCGATCGAGCATAATTACGAAGGAAGTTCGACAACGAACACGCGATCGAGATTTAACGGATGTCACGGAGGTCGGGAAGTTCGGCAACGAACAGTGTACGGGATTTAACCGATTTAACGGATGGATGTTGCAGGGAAGTTCGGTAACGAGCAGTGTACGGGATTTAACCGATTTAATCTAATTTCTCAATCCCTAATTTCCCAATCTAAAATCTAAAATCTAAAATCGAATTTCCCAATCCCCAATTCCCCAATCTAAAATCTAAAATCTAAAATCTAAAATCTAACTGTGCCTCCGACTAACTTACCAATTTCCAGGATTTTTCCGGCTAATTCTACACGCCGTCAGTTCCTAAAAAATTCGGCGGCGACAATTTCCGGGTTAGCTGTTTCGAGTTGCGGCTGGCGACTTGCAGACGTACAATCTGCTCCTGCCGTCAAAGGTGCTGCTGACCAACTTTTCATCTATACTTGGGCAGGCTATACCGATGAAGCTTTGCTCGATCGCTTTGCCGAAAAAACCGGCATTCGCGTAGTGGCCGACGTGTTTAGCTCCAACGAAGAGATGCTGGCGAGAGTTCAAGCCGGTGGCGCGCGCGCCTACAGCATCATTTACCCGTCGGACTACATGGTGGTTCAAATGACGGAACTCGGGCTGTTGAGTCCATTAGACCACTCGATTTTGGGCGGGATCGATCGGCTCAGAAAACAGTTCCAAAACCCTGTTTATGACCCAGGAAACCGCTACAGCGTGCCTTTGAGTTGGGGAACCACAGGCTTGATTTACAACACCGAACAACTCAAAGAAGCTCCTGAAGATTGGGAATATTTGTGGCAGCACAAACAGGAGTTAGCAAAGCGAATGACGCTGGCGAGTGATGTTCGAGAAGTCATGGGCGCTGCGTTGCGGATGCTGGGCTATTCTCTGAATTCTACGAACCAAGAGCAAGTGAAACAAGCTTACGAAAAGTTGGTGGAACTCAAACCGGCGATCGCATCTTTTACTACTGATGCTTGGCGGCCGCAAATGCTGACAGGGGATTTGAAGGTAGCTATGTGTTATTCTTCTGATGCGAATGAAGTAATTTCAGATAACGATAAATTGAAGTATGTCGTCCCCAAAAGCGGTTCTTCTCTGTGGACTGACACTTTAGTAATTCCTAAAAGTTCTCCCAATCCCGAAGCAGCTTATAAATGGATTAACTTTATGCTGCAACCCGATGTCGCTGCTTCTTTAGTAGAGCGGCTCAGTTTTTCAACTCCTTCGGAAGATGCTTTTAGTTTGTTGCCGCCGGAAGTTCGCGAAAACGACATTCTTTTCCCTCCGGAATCTGTTTTGAAAAAGTGCGAAGGTGTGGCTCCGGTAGGGAAATTTATGGAAGTGTACGATCGCTATTGGACTCAATTAACCAGCGGCTAATCATCAAACCTAGGGCGGGTTTTACAGGAAATCTCTGATTCTTACCCAATATATACATCAACCTGCCCCCCTAAAGCAGAGCGCCCACTCTATCCGTATTATATCCGCGTTAACCCGCGTTCATCAGCGGTTAAAAACTCAAAAAAATTGATCTATGGCTGTTTCAACTAGAACTCCCCCTCCTATTCCTCCCAATTCTCCTTTGAAGGCTGAAACTGTTTCCCCGTGGTCTGCTTGGGCTGGACCGCTGGCATTGCTCGGCCCTTCTGGCTTGTTGCTGCTTTTATTATTAGTCATACCAACTTTGGTGATTTTTCAGCTTAGTTTGGTGCCGAATATTAAGCCGGGAGATTTGGTGAATCCTTCGGGAATCGGCAATTACCTGAGAGTGTTTGAGCCGCTGAATTTACAGGTGATGGGTCGCTCTCTCTTTTTCGCAACGGGGACTACTATTCTGTGTTTGCTGCTGGGATTTCCCGTCGCTTACTGGATCGCCCTCAATGTCTCGAAAAAGTGGCGGAATTTAACTTTGTTAGGCTTTGTGTTGCCGCTGTGGACTTCTTCGCTGTTGCGATCGTATGCTTGGATTACAATTTTGCGTCCTACGGGTGTTCTCAACTCGCTCCTGGGACTTTTGGGCATCCCTCCTCTAGAATTGCTCAATCAAAGTTCCGCAGTTCTAATCGGTATGGCTTACAGTTATTTGCCTTATATCGTGACAATTCTCTACGCTTCTTTGGAAAAGTTAGACCGCAGGTTACTAGAAGCATCTCAGGATTTGGGCGCGAATCCAGTGGAAACTTTCTGGAAAGTGACAGTACCTCAGACGATGCCGGGAATTGCTGCGGGTTCTTTGCTAGTATTTATTAGCAGTTTGGGGGATTTTGTCGATCCAGAGTTGCTCGGTGGAGCTTCGAGCATGACGGCGGCTCGTTTGATTTACAATCAGTTTTTGGGGGCGACTCAAAATTGGGGGCTGGGCTCGGCTCTGAGTATGGTATTAATCTTTGCAGTGAGTATCGGAATTGCCCTTTTGCTCAAATATGGCGATCGTAATGCAATTTAGGATGTTGAAGGAATAAGGAATAAGGAATAAGGAATAAGGAATAAAACAATCCTAACGTATTACCAATTACCGATTACCAATTACCGATTACCGAGAAATGGAAAATACCGCCGACAATCCACAGGAGGAAATACAAGCCGATATGTACTTAAAACCTAAATTTAAGGTTTCTTGGCAGTTAATATTTGCCGTTTTGATGTTTTTTTATATGTACCTGCCCATCCTGGTACTCACATTTTACAGCTTTAACAAATCGCGTTTTAGCGCCGGCTGGGAAGGATTTACTTTAGATTGGTACGTTAAATTATTTAGCGATACGCGGATTTTAGTTGCCCTGAGAAACAGTTTAACAGTGGCTGTTTGTGCAGTTGCAATCTCGGCTGTACTCGGCACTTTGATGGCAGTTGGTTTAGCCCGCTACCGCTTTCCTGGCAAGAGTTTATATCAGGGAGTCTCCTACTTGCCGATTATTATTCCAGATATTGCGACCGCAGTTGCTACTCTGGTATTTTTAGCAGCGCTGGCTATTCCTCTGAGTTTGTGGACAATTGTCGCCGCTCACATTGTGTTTTGTCTGGCTTACATCGCCCTAGCTGTTTCTACTAGATTGGCCGATTTAAACCCGTATTTAGAAGAGGCTGCCTTGGATTTGGGTGCAACGCCTGTTGAAGCTTTTATTCAGGTTTTGCTCCCTCAATTAATACCCGGAATTGTGTCGGGTTGTCTGCTATCTTTTGTCCTCAGCATGGACGATTTTTTGATTGCGAGTTTTACCGCAGGTAGCGGGACTACAACTCTGCCGATGGAAATTTTTAGCCGGATTCGGACTGGAGTGAAACCTGATATTAATGCTCTCAGCGTGCTGTTGATAGTAGGTTCGGGAGGATTGGCGTTTTTAGCGGAATATTTGCGCGGCCGGGGCGAGCAAAAACGGGCTCATTAGTCATTGGTCATTTGGTTATTAGTCACCAAAAAACCCGGTTTCTCAACGAAACCGGGTTTATGAAGCGGTCTGGTGCCAAGTACAATCCCTACAAAAGTTCTGCGTCGAGGACCCAATTGCTGCTACTTGGCTGGTAATTTCACTTTAGTAGCCAAACCTAGTGCTTCCAAAACTTGAATTGTCATCCAAGTGAAGTCAATTTCCCACCTTTCCATCCCGTGACGCGCAGAGTATTGATAAGCATGGTGGTTGTTGTGCCAGCCTTCGCCGTAAGTCAAAAGCGCAACCCACCAACAGTTAGTAGAACTATCCTTTGTTTCGTAAGTGCGGTAGCCAAATTTGTGAGTGGCGCTGTTAACAAACCAGGTGCAGTGATAAACGAAAACTAAGCGGACAAAAATTACCCAAACTACAAACGGCCAGCCTGCTGCTAAGTAGAGCAAGACGCCAAATGCGATTTGAATTGGGAGAAAGTAGTTTTGCAAAAACTGGTAAAAGGGGTCGCTCGAAATGTCTTTTGTGCAGCGGGAAATTTCAGCGTGAGCTGGACCTTTATATAGCATCCAGCCGATGTGACTCCACCAAAAACCCTTTTGGGCATTGTGAGGGTCGAGCGCATTTTGGTCAGAGTGGGTGTGGTGCAATCGGTGCAGCCCAACCCAATCAATTATTCCTCCTTGACAGGCAAGGGCTCCGCAAAATGCTAGAAAGTATTCTACGAATTTTGGTGTCTGAAAACTGCGGTGGGTGAGCATACGATGCCATCCGAGAGTTATTCCCAAACCGCCGGTTATCCAGTGCATGAATACTGTTAAACCAACTGCTGTCCAATTGAAGTTACTGGGTAGCAGTGCGAACAAAGCGCCGATATGAAGTCCTGCTAAACTAATAACGTGCTTCCAATTGTATTGGAGTTTTTCTTGCGTTGCTATTGTCATTCTTTTTTTGATTTCTGATGAGATGCCGACCGGGATTCACGCATAATAGTTTGGATTGAGCAGTGAACTTTTTTGCTGCACACTTGCCCAAACTAATAAAGAATCAATGATAGATTTGGGATTAGGATTGAAAAAGATTTACGGTTGTATTTTGAAAATAAAAAATTTGGCTGCCCAACAAAATTTTTTGTTCCCAATTATATTATAACGGATTCTGGTTTTGGTTGGGTCGATCGCACCAGAGGATTCGATCTGTGTTCAACCCAACCTATACCGCTCGCAAAAAACAGGATTAGGCATTGGTGACCAGCCATTAGTCCATAACTGATGACCTACAACCAATGACTAATTGCCGATCGCTATTTTTCTGCTAATTTCACTTTGGTTGCCAAACCCAGCGATTGCAGCAGTTGAATTGTCATCCAGGTGAAGTCGATTTCCCACCATTGAAGGCCGTGGCGAGCCGAGTATTGAAAGGCGTGGTGGTTATTGTGCCAGCCTTCGCCGTAGGTGAGCAGGGCAACCCACCAGCAGTTCGTCGATCCATCGCCCGACTCGTAGGTGCGGTAGCCAAATTTGTGGGTAGCGCTGTTAACCAGCCAAGTGCAGTGGAAAACCACCACGATCCGCATAAACACGCCCCAAACCACGAAAGACCAGCCGCCTAATAAATAAAGCAACACACCGAAGACAACTTGGATGGGGATAAAATATGCTTGGAGAAACTTGTATACTGGGTCGTCGCCGATGTCTTTAGTAAAGCGAGGGATTTCAACTCTGATGGGCAGATCCGAGAGCATCCAGCCCATGTGGCTCCACCAGAAGCCTTGATTGGAATCGTGGGGATCTGTTTCCGTGTCGGAATGTATGTGGTGTAACCGGTGCATTCCTACCCAGTCGATCGGGCCACCTTCACAGGAAAGGGTACCGCAAATAACTAGAAAATACTCTAGCCATTTCGGTGTTTGAAAACTGCGGTGGGTGACGAGGCGGTGAAATCCGAGAGTAATTCCTAAACCACCTGTTACCCAATGCAGGAAGACTGCTAGCCCGACCGCAGACCAGCTAAAATTACCCGGCAGCAAAGCAAATAAAGCACCGATGTGCAGAAAGGCCATAAAGCCTACGACAGGCCAATCAGGAGAAGTTTTTTTGGAAGTTGCAATCGTCATGAATATATTATGTTTACAAACTAGGGGCCGCATCTACGCCATAATGAACAGCGCGCACGCAAAGGGTGAGCGAGGTATAGATGAATAGCGTTTCACGGCTACAGGAAGCAGAACAGGCACTCTTTCAGATTTTTTCTGGTATTGACACTACAGTCAAGCAAAATCTTCAACGAGTCTTAAAAGCTTTTCGCAGCCACCGGGTTGGAGTCCACCATTTTGCAGGGGTTACGGGTTACGGCCACGATGATTTGGGTCGGGAGACTTTGGACGGGGTGTTTGCCGAAGTGGTAGGGGCCCAGGCTGCGGCTGTCCGGGTACAGTTTGTTTCGGGTACTCACGCGATCGCCTGTGCTCTTTTTGGCATCCTGCGTCCTGGTGACGAAATGTTGGCAGTGGCTGGTTCTCCCTACGATACTTTAGAAGAAGTGATCGGCTTGCGGGGGCAAGGTCAAGGTTCACTGCTTGAGTTTGGCATTAGTTACCGTGAGTTGCCTCTAACTCGCGAAGGAAGTTTGGATTGGCAGGCATTGAGCTCTACTATTTCAGCAAAGACTCGCCTGGTTTTTATCCAGCGCTCTTGCGGCTATTCTTGGCGGTCGAGTTTGTCTATTTCTGAGATTGAAAAAATCGTCGCCATAGTCAAACATCAGAATCCTAACACAATTTGCTTTGTTGATAATTGTTACGGGGAGTTTGTTGATGATTGCGAACCTACTGCTGTGGGTGCGGATCTGATGGCTGGTTCTTTAATCAAAAATCCGGGGGGTACGATCGTCCCTGCTGGCGGTTACGTTGCCGGCAGAGCTGATTTGGTGGAGGCGGCAACTTGTCGCTTGACGGCGCCGGGAATCGGCAGCAGCGGCGGCGCAACTTTTGATTTGAATCGGCTGCTTTTTCAAGGTTTGTTTATGGCTCCCGGTTGTGTGGGAGAGGCGATGAAGGGCAATCATTTGACGGCTTATGTTTTTTATAAGTTGGGTTATCGAGTGAATCCTATGCCTTTGGCTAGAAGACGAGATGTGATTCAGGCGATCGAATTCGGTTCTGCTGATAAGTTAATTGCTTTTTGTAGGGCGGTTCAGCAAAATTCCCCCGTTGGTTCGTATTTAGATCCGGTGCCGGCTCCGATGCACGGGTACGAGAGCCAGTTGGTGATGGCTGGGGGTACTTTTATTGATGGGAGTACGTCGGAATTTTCGGCTGACGGGCCTCTGCGGGAGCCTTACGTGGCTTTTTGTCAGGGGGGGACTCATTGGACTCATGTATCGATCGCTCTTGAAGATGCGATCGAAGCTGTGGGCCCAGCTAAGTAAGTTGTAGGGGCGGTGCGGTACGGGGGTTCCCTGACTTTGCATGGTGATTTTTGGGGATTTTTTGACCGCAGATGCAGGCAGATTGACGCTGATGTTGGGTTTTTAGATTGTGTAGGTTGGGTTTAGCGGAAGCCAAACCCAATAACTACAAAACTCTCAAGGTGTTTCTTCAAGTTTGCGCTGCCGCATTAGGAGAAATAAAGGCAAACCCAGGGAAACACCCACCAATAAGTTACTGGCAATATAAATCCCGAAGTTTTTCATTTTTAGACGCGAACCTTCGCTAAATACAAAAGTACCAAAAACCAGGGATGACACTATTACATCCCTGCCGAAAAAACCGGAAATTTGATTGGCAAACAAGTCCCTGAAGAAAGCGTTAATATTCAACCCTTCTTCTCAGATAAACGGGACAAGCTGGGAGTATGGCAAAGCAGTGCCTAGAATACAGAGAATTAAGTACGCAATTTTCAACATTTTGCAACCTCCACTTTATTAAGTTTTAATTAAAAATCGCTGTGTTTGGGAGTTTACTCCGCATTTTTGAGTGCTTGAATATCGCCTTGCATAATTATGCTGACATTGCGCGAAATCTTTTCTATTTCCCAATCCCACCACCTAATTTCTAATAGTTGTGCAACTTCACCATCGCTAAAACGCTGTTTGATTGGATGTGCGGGGTTTCCACCGACAACGGTGTAAGCGGGAATGTCTTTTACTACAACGGATTTGGCGGCAATGACGGCACCGTCGCCGATTTTGACTCCGGGCATAATCAGGGATTCATAGCCTATCCAAACATCATTGCCAATGACGGTATCGCCTTTACTTGGCAGTTCCATTAATAAATTCATGGCTGTTTCCCAACCATTCCCAAAAACAGGAAAAGGGTAAGTTGAAATGCCGTCGAGTTTGTGATTTGCACCGTTCATGATGAATTTGACGTTGGTGGCGAGCGCACAAAATTTACCAATAATTAATTTGTCGTTTCCGTAGTTATAAAGTACATTTTTTTCAAAGTTTTCTGGTTCTATTGGATCGTCGTAATATGAGTAATCGCCGACGATAATGTTGGGGGATTTAATAAAGTTTTTGATGAAGCATACGCGCCGCTGATCGGCCATCGGATAAGGTCGGTTTGGATCGGGCCCAATTTCTGTCATAAATTTCCATCCTTATTCGTTAAGCTGCTGGATTGATGTAGTGTTAATTCGAGTTAGGTTGCCTTGTGTTTCAGTAACATAGAGTAATAGAGTTTGTCAAGGGGTGGGCGATAAATTTTGGGTCGATCGCCCTGCCAGAAATGAGACAAAATGGTAAAAGCCAACATCCATCCGCGTTCGGAAGCGGTTAAAAATCCCAAATTAATATTAAAGAAGCGATCGCAGTGAAATAATTTATGAGAGTACGAACCTACAAAATCGGTGATACCTAAGAAATTGTAAAACTGTTTTACGACACCGTACCATTGGAAGATGCGATCGCCAAATACAGAGCCGTGGAACCCCCTTCTACTCTGGTGAAAATTGCCCGCAGCTTGGGAATTTGCCTGGGAGATTAACACAGAAGTTACCCAACTTGTACCTTAAAAAAGGTTTGTAGTTGCGCTTGGGCGCTCCGGAGTACCCAAGCGCAACTACAAACCTACTTTTCTAGCAATTACCGCAGCAGCAATGAGGCGATTGCCTTCACTAATTCCTGGCATTCGTCCGCAGTTAACAAGTCATCAGAATTACGAACCAGACAGTTATAAATATAATGCGCCGCTTGAATTTGATCCGGCACTTTGTAGCCTTCCCAAACTTCCTTATTGGGAATAATAAACAGCAAACTTGCCAGCATTTTTTTTTG
This sequence comes from Microcoleus sp. B3-D7, assembly GCF_036705305.1. Lineage (NCBI taxonomy): Bacteria > Bacillati > Cyanobacteriota > Cyanophyceae > Oscillatoriales > Microcoleaceae > Microcoleus > Microcoleus sp. B3-D7. Next base: position 56,946 of record NZ_JAUBUE010000013.1, read on the forward strand.
AAGGATTAGAGAATTAGGGTGAGATTCAAACAGCACCTCGGTTGAACCCGATAAAAAGCGGCGGATCTCAAACCCCGTCGAATTTATTTCCTGCTTTAAAGCTTGTAAAAAAATATATTGATAAACCGTAATTAAGTTATAATTTTCTAAGAGAGTCTCAGCGAGTTGCTCTTGAAAAAAATCGATATCTTCACTTTGACAGCACAGCATATCAGGCAAAGGCAAAGCCAAAACTTCGGGATGATTGACTCGACCCCAAATGTGGGTGAGAACGTGGTCTCTACTTAAAGTCCGAAAGTCCATACTTTTAGAGCCTGCAGTTAGCTTATGAAAAAAAAAGGAAAGATTAAATGATTTTCACCATAACAGATTAATTTCCCCCACACCTTCCCCTTCCACTTCTTTTAAATTACTTGTAGCTCATTTAGCAGAGTCGGGAAATCACCCGATCGGATTATCTTTGAGAGTGAGGGCGATCGAGGCACACAATCTAATTAACAGCGGAGACTATTTATGAGAATACGAACTTACGAAATCGGTGATACGCAACAAATTGGAAAACTTTTTTACGACACGGTACACGAAGTAAACATCCGCGATTACACACAAGCACAAGTAGATGCTTGGGCACCAGCAGATATGGATATCGAAAGTTGGACTAAAAGTTTAAGCAGTAAATTTACTTTCGTAGCAGAAGAGGGCGATCAAATTGCAGGTTTTGGGGAATTAGAAGCAAGCGGCCATATCGATCGCTTTTACTGTCATCAAGATTTTCAAAGGCAAGGAGTTGGCAGGCTAATTTTAAAACAAATTGAGTCAAAAGCCCAAGACTTAGGAATTAACAAGTTATTTACCGAAGCCAGCATTACAGCTAGACCTTTTTTTGAAAGCCAGGGATTTATTGTGATTAGAAAACAAGAAGTAGAACGGCGAGGACAAGAATTCATCAACTTTGTCATGGAAAAAAATATATAAACAACGATTTGTGTAAAATTAGATCCAAGTGTTTTACTGAGGAGTTGCGATGGTGACGGAAGCTACAAATGTGCTGGGCGGAAAATTAGAGACTTGCTGCACTTCGCCCATGACAGGATATTATAGGGACGGCAAATGCAATACAGGTGGTGGCGACTTTGGGGCTCACACTGTTTGTGCTCAACTGACAGAAGAGTTTTTGCAATTCACTAAATCGAATGGAAATGATTTGAGCACTCCGGTTCCCGAATTTAATTTCCCCGGTTTGAAGCCGGGAGATTGCTGGTGTTTGTGCGCTTCTCGCTGGAAGGAAGCAATGGATGCAGGAGTTGCGCCGCCTGTGGTTTTGGCTGCGACTCACGCCTTGACTTTGGAATACGTTTCTTTGGATGAATTGAAGCAGCACGCTGCTGATTTGTAGGAGGATGTTGGTGTGCGATCGCTTTTAGTCAATAAGGGCGATCGTCTTTTTCTGATGAATTGCAAATTTATCCTTCGTAACTCAAATATTTAAGTGCGATCGCTCGTCATTTCGAGGTTTTACTATTAGAGGAACCTACGGCTTTACTCGATCCTGATTCTCAGTGATATTTGGTGCCCGCGGTGCAGCGTTTGGTCAAAAATTGCGGGCTGACGGCTTTGTGGGTGACTCACCGTTTGGATAAGTTGAATTATTGCGATCGGGCTTTTTTGTTGGAGAAGTGTGAAGTGCTCGATCGGGGCGATGCACCAAGGTTAAAGCAGCGGTTGATGCAAATTCAGGAAGTTTAGGCGCTGAAGTTTTGCCAGAATTAGCGATCGCATTTCATCGGATGTGATATTAAAGGTAAAACCAGGATGACTAACGGGACTTAGACAAAAACTGAAGCCATTTTGGCTTCAAACGCAGATAGAGAAATACTTTTAGATCGAATGGCTCTTAACCTAGTTATACCAGGGGTTTCAGACATTTTTAGGTGATCGATTTCTTTCCATTCCCTAGAGAGGGTTTCAGCTTTTAAAGGGGCTGGAAAATGTTTAAGTCCCACTAAAAAGCTGGCTGTGTAAGTCTTCTTCCTTCTTCGTTCTTTCTTCTACTTAAAGATCGCGATCGCGACACTGTATAATCCTGTATAATCCTGTGAAGGCTATTTTGAGCCACCAGGGTCATTCAACAAAACTTCATATTTTTCCTTATGTTAGACGCTAAAACTCTATTTCAGGAAACCTACTATCTGGCTAAAAACCCAGAGGTAGCAGCCGCTCTAGCCAAAGGGAACTTCCAAAACGGATTTGAACACTTCACCCAATTCGGTCAATTTGAGGGTCGCAACCCTAGCGCCCTATTCGATACTAATTATTATCTCCTAAATAACCCTGAGGTTGCCACCGCTGTCAACAGCAAAGCTACCACAGCAATACAACACTTCATTAATTTTGGAGAATCAGAAGGCCGCAATCCTAGCCCATTCTATAACAACAGCTATTATCTAGGGAAAAATCTCGATGTTGCTGCGGCTGTCGATCGCGATGAAATTACTGGTATTGGTCACTTCATCCAATTTGGTGAATCGGAAAACCGCAGTCCTAGCCCTTTATATAACGATAGCTATTATCTGGCAAAAAACCCAGATATTACTGCTGCTGTTGAGCGCGACGAACTCACTGGCATTGAACACTTTATCAATTTTGGTGCTGCTGAAGGGCGAGATGTCACCCCATTTATTAAGTCTGGTGACTCAACCTTGCCAAATGGCGTTGCTTCTGGAGATACCACCCAAACTTCAACGGTTTTGTGGACTCGCAGCACAGTTCTGGGTAATGTTGTCTTTGAATACTCCACAGATCCAAACTTCAGTAACAATCTCGGTACTCTCACAGATACCATCACCGATGTTACCGTACCCGTGAAAGCTCAACTGACGAATTTAAAGCCTGGTACTCAATATTTTTATCGAGTGCGTGATGCCGCTGGCACTTCAGCAGTTGGGCAATTCCGCACTGCTGCTGAGTTGGGAAATCGCCAGGGTTTACGATTTGGGGTAGCAGGCGACTGGCAAGGTCAACTTACTCCTTTCCCGGCGATCGCAAATGCGCCGGAACGCAACCTCGACTTTTTTGTTCGCCTCGGCGACAGCGCTTATGTAGACGATCTATCGCCGGATTTGCCGGGAGTCAGACAACCTAAAACTTTTGAAGAGTTTAGCACCAAGCACAATGAAGTCTACGGTCAACGTTATGGCCTCAATACCTGGGCTGATTTGCAGGCTTCCACCACCATCTATGCTAGCTGGGATGACCACGAACTCACGAATGATTTTGCCGGGGGTGCAACACCTAGTGAGTCACCGCAAAAAGAAGGAATTTTTGGGACGGGGGGAGGCTTTGTCAATGATACGCCTGTATTTGACACAGGTTTACAAGCATTTCAAGCCTACAATCCCGTGCGAAATGATTTTTATGGCAATACGGGCGACTCTCGCACTGCTAATGAGCAGAAACTTTATCGTTACAATACCTTCGGCAGTGATGCAGCTACATTTGTGTTAGACTTGCGATCTTTCCGAGATAATTCTTTGAAAAGTATCCCAGAAACTTCCGACCAAGCTACTGTTAATAAGTTTCTCAATGATGCCTTTACGCCCAATCGCACGCTGTTAGGGGCAGCGCAACTTCAAGACTTGAAAAATGACTTACTGAAAGCTCAACAAAATGGCATCACTTGGAAGTTTGTTATGTCAAGCGATCCGATTCAAAATTTTGGTATTCCAGTTGCAGGCGATCGCTGGGAAGGTTATGCTGCTGAACGAACAGATTTGCTGCGTTTCGTCAAAGAAAATAACATCAAAAATGTGGTCTTTGCCACCGGAGATTTTCACGGATATGTCGTGAATAATGTCACCTATCAAGAAGCCGCAGGTCTGCCGCAAATCCCCACAGATGTTATTGATGTAATGACCAGTCCTGTTGCTATTCAGTTGAACATCGGGCAAGGGCCGTTTGCCGCCCCCTTTGGCCCCGCAACAGTTGCTTTTACGCCCACCGCTTTGCTGCCACAATCGGAAAAAGATCGCTATAATTCATTGCCGACAAGGGAACAAAAAGATGCTTTTGTCCGCAATATTCTGGATACTCGGACAGCGCCGCTAGGATACGATCCAGTTGGTTTGGAAGGTTCTGGGATTGACGCTAGACTGATTCAGGGAGAGTATTTAGGAGTGCATACCTACGGCTGGAATGAGTTTGAAATTGCTCCTGAGAGTCAGCAGTTGCAGGTCACAACTTATGGTATTGAACCTTACACGCAGTCTCAGCTTGATGCTAACCCCACTGCGATTATCAATCAAAAACCGTTTATTGTCAGTCAGTTTGTTGTTAATCCTAAGTGATTAAATAGACTTATGGCAAAAATATCCAGGCGATTGAAATCGCAGTAACAAAAACTAAGTCCGCCTCCGCGGACTTTCAAATAATAATTAGGGTGATTTGTGTCATAATTTTGTACCTATAATTTTCCGAACAGTAAAGTTTTATGGTTGAGTTTGTGGTTCCCACTTACAGATAGACTCTGGCTTTAGAGGGCAAGTTTTGGGAGCGATCGGATTTTCGCTGAGGTAGAGTTCAGTCAGTTTAGTCAAAGATTCGAGCGGTTTGATGTCCCTGATTTGATTGTTTTCGAGTGAGAGTAAAGTCAGCTTAGTCAAGGATGCTAGCGGTTTGATATCAACGATTTGATTGTTGTTGAGCCAGAGAGTCTCTAGTTTAGTCAATAATTCTAGCGGTTTAAGGTCAGCGATCTCATTCTTGTTAAGTGATAGCCCTTCCAGGTTAGTCAAGGATGCTAGCGGTTTGATATCACCGATTTGATTCGAGCTGAGGTTAATCCCTTCTAGGTTAGCCAAGGATGCTAGTGATTTGATGTCACTAATCTGATTGCTGCTGAGGTCGAGGATGGTCACTTTCATCAAAGATGCTAGCGGTTGGATGTCACTAATTTGATTGCTGCTGAGGTCGAGCGCCGCCAGGTTAGTCAAAGATGCTAGTGGCTTGATGTCGTCAATCTGATTGCTGCGGAGGAAAAGCCCTTTCACGTTAGTCAAGGATGCTAGCGGTTTGATGTCATCGATCTGATTTTCGATGAGGACGATTTCAGTCAGGTTAGTCAAGGATGCTAGCGGTTTGATGTCGCGGATCTGATTGTTCCCGATGTTGAGCACTTTCAGGTTAACCAAGGATGCTAGCGGTTTGATGTCAACGATCTGATTGCTGCTGAGGTTGAGCAAAGTCAGGTTAGTCAAGGATGCTAGCGGTTTGATGTCGCTGATAGAACAGTTGATGAGCCGGAGAACCTTCAGGTTAGTTAAGGATGCTAGCGGTTTGATGTCGCTGATTCCTTCCTTCGTAAAGCTAATTCCTGTGATACTAGAAAGTTGGCGATCGGCCTCATCGCACTCAGTAGTTCCTGCTATTTTTAACAGCATACCAACAGTATGTTTAGCTTCTGGACTCAAAGAATCTTTTTCGCGACACCATTGAGCAAATGTTTTGTTTCCCGATCGCGTTTCTGCAGCCTTCGCCGACACTCCATTTCCAGATAATGCTAGAAGCACACAACAAGTAAGTGCGATCGACTTTGGTAAATTCATGTGTTTCTGTGCAACTATAAGTGTCATAATCTTGTACCTCTAATTTCCTAAACGGTAAAGTTTTATGGTTTAGGTAGTGATCCCCAATTGCAGATAGACTCTGGCTTTAGGGGGCAAGTTTTGGGAGCGATCGGATTTCCGTTGAGGCTGAGCAAACTCAGGTTAGTCAAGGATTCTAGCGGTTTGATGTCCCTGATTTGATTGTTATCGAGGTCAAGCGAAGTCAGGTTAGTCAAGGATTCGAGCGGTTTGATGTCGCTGATTTGATTGTTTTCGAGGCCGAGCAAACCCAGGTTAGTCAACGATGCTAGCGGTTTGAGGTCGCTAATTTGATTGTTGTCGAGTAAGAGCAAAGTCAGGTTAGTCAAGGATTCTAGCGGTTTGATGTCCCTGATTTGATTGTTCCTGAGGTCGAGCCAAGGCAGGTTAGTCAAGGATTCTAGCGGTTTGATGTCCCTGATTTGATTTCTGGGGAGGTAGAGATCAGTCAGGTTAGTCAAAGATGCTAGCGGTTTGAGGTCGCTGATTTGATTGTTGCTGAGGTTGATCACTGTCAGTTTAGTCAAGGATGCTAGCGGTTTGAGGTCGCTAATTTGATTGTTGTCGAGTAAGAGCAAAGTCAGGTTAGTCAAGGATTCTAGCGGTTTGAGGTCGCTGATTTGATTGTTGCTGAGGTCGAGTGCCGTGGGACTCGAAAGTGGCAGATTAGCCAGAGCGCACTCAGTAGTCCCTGCTTTCTGCAACAGCACCTCAACAGTATGTTTAGCTTCAGGACTCAAATCAGCTTTTTGGCGACACCAATCGGCAAATGTTCGTCTCATGTTTCCCGATCGCGTTTCAGCAGCCTTCGCAGACAGTCCATTTCCAGATAATGCTAGGATCGCACAACAAGTAAGTGCGAGCGACTTTTGTAACTTCATGTGTTTGTGTGCAACTATAAGTGTCCTAATCTTGTACCTCTAATTTCTTAAACGGTAAAGTTTAAGCATTTAATTTCGGGGTTCCCACTTACAGATAGACTCTGGCTTGAATGGGCAAGTTTTGGGAGCGATCGGATTTCCGCTAAGATTGAGCGCGATCAGGTTAGTCAAGGATTCTAGCGGTTTGATGTCGCTGATTCGATTGTTGTCGAGGTCGAGCCCCGTCAACTTACTCAAGGATTCTAGCGGTTTGATGTCGCTGATTCGATTGTTGTCGAGGTAGAGCCCCGTCAACTTACTCAAGGATTCTAGCGGTTTGATGTCGCTGATTTGATTGTTGGAGAGTGAGAGCAAATTCAGGTTAGTCAAGGATTGTAGCGGTTTAATGTCGCTGATTTTATTGTTGCTGACTCCGAGCACAGTCAGGTTAGTCAAGGATTGTAGCGGTTTAATGTCGCTGATTTTATTGTTGCTGACTCCGAGAAAAGTCAGGTTAGTCAAGGATTGTAGCGGTTTGATGTCGCTGATTTGATTGTTGTCGAGGAAGAGAAAAGTCAGGTTAGTAAAAGATTTTAACGGTTTGAAGTCGCTGATTTGAGTGGCGCTGAGGCCGAGCACAGTCAGGTTAGTCAAGGATTCTAGCGGTTTGATATCGCTGATTTGATTGTTGTCGAGGTAGAGCACAGTCAGGTTAGTAAAAGATTTTAACGGTTTGAAGTCGCTGATTTGAGTGGTGCCGAGGTCGAGCTTAGTCAGGTTAGTCAAGGATTCTAGCGGTTTGATGTCGCTGATTTGAGTGGCGTTGAGGTATAGCTCAGTCAGGTTAGTCAAGGATTCTAGCGGTTTGATGTCGCTGATTTGATTGTTGTTGAGTTTGAGCCGAGTCAGGTTAGTCAAAGATTTTAACGGTTTGAAGTCGCTGATTTGATTGCCGCTTAGGTCGAGCCAACTTAGTTTAGTCAAGGATTCTAGCGGTTTGATATCGCTGATTTGATTGTTGTTGAGGTTGAGATCCTTCAGGTTCGTCAAGGATTCTAGCGGTTTAATGTAGCTGATAGGATTTTCGCTGAGGTAGAGTTTAGTTAAGTTAGTCAAGGATTGCAATGGTTTGATGTCGCTGATTTTATTCTTGGTGAGAACGATCTCAGTCAGATTAATCAAGGATTGCAATGATTTAATGTCGCTGATTTGATTGAAGGTGAGGTCGATCACAGTCAGGTTAGTCAAAGATGCTAGCGGTTTTATGTCGCTAACTTGATTGAAGCTGAGGTTGAGAGCCTTCAGGTTAGTCAAGGATGCTAGGGGTTTGATGTCGCTGATTTGATTGTTGTAGAGGTCGAGAGCCTTCAGGTTAGTCAAGGATGCTAGGGGTTTGATGTCGCTGATTTGAGTGCCGTTGAGGTAGAGCTCAGTCAGGTTAGTCAAGGATGCTAGCGGTTTGATGTCGCTGATTTGATTGTTGAAGAGGATGAGTTCCGTGAGACTGGAAAGTTTCTGATTAGCCGCATCGCACTCAGTAGTCCCTGCTTTCTTCAACAGCACCTCAACAGTATGTTTAGCTTGAGGACTCAAAGAAGTTTTTTGGCGACACCAGTCAGCAAATGTTCGTTTGCTGTTTCCCGATCGCGTTTCTGCAGCCTTCGCCGACACTCCATTTCCAGATAATGCTAGGATCGCACAACAAGCAAGTGCGATCGACTTTTGTAACTTCATGTGTTTCTGTGCAACTATAAGTGTCATAATCTTTTACCTCTAATTTTCCCAACGGTATACAACAAAGACACTGGCTTACCATGTCCCTGCAAAACATTTATTACAAACTCTCTTAATCACCTCACTCAGGCAACTTATACTAATTTATAGGTGCGTCAATTTGCCTGATATTCTGTGCCGAGCGAGATATTTCCCCCCTGGGCACCCTACACAACTAATTGATATCAACTCCCACCAAATCTGCCACAACTTTCTCCAATCCAGCTATCACCTTCGCCGTCCGTTCCCAATCCACCTTATCGGGTGTATCTTGCGCCGTGTGATAGTAAGGATAGCGATAGGGAGCAGTATCTGTAACCATCAGCCCTGGATAACCATGTTGCCAAAAAGACCATTGATCAGACCAACCAACACCAGGAATGCCACCCGGAATTGCTGCACCTTCCGAGGGAAATTCAGCATGGCGGCGGAAAGATGCGATCGCCTCTCTAACCAGTTTACTTGAGGATGTATTGCCAATAAATCCGATAAAATTTCCTGATGTAGGATAAAACAGGTTTAAGGGTGCTGGATATTTCTGGCTGTTTTTGGCATCTGAGTAATAACCAATTGTTTCTAAACTGAGCATCGAAACAATTTTTTCATTACGCTCTCTGCATCTTTTGGCATAAACCAAACTCCCCATATCAGCAGTCCAGAAAAAAGGCGGTTCCTCATTCACAAACTCAACAAAACGCACAGTCTTTTCCGGCTTTTTACCTGCAAACATTCTCGCTAAAGCCAGCACTCCCGCCGCCCCAGTTGCGTTATCATTTGCCCCCGGACTCCCCACCACAGAATCATAATGTGCTCCAATTACAACTATTTCCTCTGCCTTTTTTTCCCCTGGAATCTCCACTTCTATGTTATAATAAAATTTATCCTCAATTTTATATCCTTGTCGTTCAACTTTATAGCCAGCAGCTTGAAAAGATGCTTCGAGAAAGTCAGCAGCTTCTCCAAGTTTTTGATATTGTATAAAGTTGCGCTCTCCGATGTCACCAGAGAGCTTTTCCACATCGCGCTGTAAAGCATCTCGGAGCGAGATTTCCTGTGCTGTTAAAGGGGGAATTTTCCCGGTGTAGCTTTTCCCTGGCATTGCAATCATACTCAACCATATCCCACTAATTAGACTAATTAAGATCGTACTAAGGATAGCGAGTCTAGTTAACGTTCTGCGATTCCATAATTCTATTTTTCCCAATAGCATTTATTTTTTATCTTTTGCTATGCTTCAGTAGTAGGGTGCGTCAGTTAGCGTTATTTTTTCAATAATCCAACAACATTTGACTGACGCACCCTACAAGTTTACACATCTGGTAACTTATACTGCCCCACAATCCGCTTAGCATATTCAGGCACATGATCCTCTAATTTCTCAGGATAATTGCGCTTCACGTACAGATAATTGCGAGTGAAATGAGAATCAATCGAAAACCGAGCATATTCCAAGCCCTTCGGCCCAATTCTCTCAATAAAAACTCCCATTAACTTCGCCGCCCACATCGGCAATGTCACTCCTTTCTCATAAGCCGGAATGCTTTGCTGAACGGCTTCTTTTCGGTTGCCCTTAGACATTACGGGCTGAGTATTTAACTGATCCGTTACCAAGTCTAACATCTCTTGCCCGGTGTCATTTCGCACTACAATCCACTGCCAGCCAAAGGGTGCGCCCATGTAGCCCACAACTAAATCTGCTAAAGAATTCACATAATCAAAACAGCTCAAACAAGAAGGAGCAAAAACATCCTTCAACTCCTTAGTATTCAAGCCAAAAAACGGCACTTTTTCTTCCGAACCATCTTCGTGTTTGAAGTGAACGTTAAAGTCTTGCATAAACTCGTAAGAAACCACTGTTTCAGGAGATCTGCTAGTCGTATCTAGGAATTTCTGCAAGCCCGCGCGGCTGACATTATCCACGCAGGGAGTTCCCAAAACGTAGAGCTTTTCTAAACCGAGTTTTTTCTCGACTGTTCGCAAGGCTTGAATTTGACAGCCGACGCCAATTACTAACAGCCGCTTCATCCCTGATTGTTCGATTTGTTCTAATACTGAAAGATTGGGAGAGAGAGTTGGTTTGTTGACTTTTGCTGCCAGAATTTCTTCGCGATTTCTAGCAATAATCGGCATGGGCTGAAAGCGGTCTTCTTTGGTATTTTGGACGCAAACAACGCCTTCTACAATTCCTTTTTCGAGCATTTCAATCGCAATTGTGCTGACGATTCCCGTCCACTGAGCACCCTCAATTGGCTCTTTTTTCCGAGCCGCCATCATGTTTTGACTGACTCCGAAATACCAATCGTCGGGATTGTCGAGATTGCGCGATCGCCCGTGAATCTCTTCTTCTAATTCCGCGATATGCTGTGTTAAGAAAGCACAAGATTCCTTGACATAATGAATGTAATATGTATCGCACAAACCGCACTCGCTGCAAAGTTCTTTAGCGGGGCGGCGGCTACCCGGTTTGAGGGCTTTGGATTTTTGGTGTTTAGTAGAATCTGTTGCGGTCATCTAAATTGCTAATTTTATCGAGATATGGCTTTTGTTAGGATATCACAGCAATTTCCGCTGATTTACCTCTTTTATTCTTTCTTTTAGTCCCGGCAGGCGGACGCAAGCTTGTGCGGAAGCAAATTCGGTTCGCCCGAAATTGGCGGTTTTCAAAGCTTAAAAAATATTAGTCAGGACTTACCTAGGTTGCCCTAGAAACCCGGTTTCTGGCTGAAAACCTCACTGTTAAACCTAAGATTTATGGTAAAAACCGGGTTTCTGTGTGTAGTTTTGGTAAAAAAAATCGGTTTCAGAGCAGCGCAGTGCGTCCAGGAGTGTGGGTGTAAGTCCTATTAGTATCAATCCGGATCGAGCGGGCGATCGCACGAATACATTGCCAAATAAAGCTATAAAAAAATGGTAAAAATATTTGTGACAACAGCCCTCGCTGGCATCATGATGAATCTCGCAATTTCGAGCTTAGGATTTGCTGCTTTAGTTCGTCCTGTTCCCGCTATGAATCAAACTGTTGCGACTCTAGAAAGAATGCTCAGTGCGACACAAAAGCCGGCCGCGCTGAACTATTCGCGCCTGGGGATTGGCGGCGTTCGGTTGGGGATGGCTGTAGAAGAGGCAAAACGCAAGTTGGGAAAACCGCAGCGCGACGAAACTAAACCTGCTGGACCTGGCATCGGCGGCAAGATTCGCACGCTAACCTACTCAGGATTGACGGTAGCTGCATGGGAGGGCAAAGTTTATTTGATTTCTGCTACCAAGCCCAAGTTCGTGACAATTGATGGTGTGAAGGTAGGAGATAACAGCCAAAAAGTTGTTAAAACTTACGGTTATGGGTCGCAATCTGTTCAGGGTGGAGCGACTCGGTTGACTTACAGCAATGACCAAAAGGCTTCTAATTTGATTTGGGAAATTAAGGGCGATCGCGTGCAAAAGATTATTGTGAGTACGCAGCTAAACTGAAATATTAAACAAGAGTTCAAAAGTCCCGCTTCATAAGTTTGTAGTAAGGATTTTAGCCCTTATTTATAAGGTTTTTTAGCTCTTCGGTGAGTTGACAGGAGGGCTTTTTCCTAATGTGCGATCGCCCGCGTCTCCTTAATCCTCTTCATCCTCATCCGACAATTTTGTCATTTCCTCAGCAACTAGCGTCTGAAAATCCTCTCCGCAGTGAACGTTGAGATGGATTGCAGCACTCATGAACTCTGCTAGAATTTCACCTTTTTGTCGATCGCTCAAATCAGGTAACTGAAGCTGGTGGATTAAAGTAATCACATTTTGACACTCAGTACCCAATTCATCAATTAACGTTCTCAGTGTAGAATTAGTTACAGAAATTGTCCGATCGCTAACTTGCATCTTTATTTACCCAATCGTTTTAAAGCTTGCTGAATTCCTTTCTCAAAAGCTCGAATTTCACTTTCCCAATGCCGGATTAAGCCTTCATCGGGAAAATCCTTCTCATATTCCAGTCTAATCTTTTCTTCATGTTCTGCAATCCGCTTGTTCAACGAACGAAGAGCTTTTTTGTGATTTTTATTCCCCATAGAGTCTCACACCCATAAAAAAAGTAGAGGTGCGATCGCGATCGCATCTCTACAAAAATTATAAATAAGGTGCACATTGTGCACCCTACAAATTAGCTGTTCTGGGGAACAGGAGCACTCGGTGCTCCAGAAAAAGTCGGCGCTGGTACAGAATTACTCGGTGCACCAGTCTTAGCCCGCTTTTTGATCAAGATTGGCTTGACGCTGTTTTCTGCACCAATCGGGGGATCTTCTTGTTGAGCGTAATCAGCGCCCATCCAAGCAGGACGGCTTTGATCGAAAGCCATTTGCAAAGCAGCAGCGGCGATCGCGTGGGAGTCGTACTCCTCGGATAACTGAGATACCAGAGGCAAGAAAGATGCCATCCGTTCGCCAGCCAAAGCTTCGCGAACTTTACCCTGCATCTTTTCCAACTGACGAGCTTCAATTTGCGCCCGTGTCGGAATGTTTCGCACCGTCAAGCTCGATCGCACGTGGCGTTCAATCAAGCGCAGTTTGCGACGATCGACCGGTTGAATCAGCGTAATCGCCGTTCCTTCGCGACCAGCCCGGCCCGTGCGTCCGATCCGGTGAACATAGCTTTCCACACTGTCGGGCAAATCGTAGTTAATCACGTGAGTCAAGTGATCCACGTCCAAACCCCGCGCCGCAATATCAGTCGCCACTACCCAGCGCACCTGACATTGGCGGAACCGATGCAGCAAGCGTTCCCGCTGTGCCTGATTCAAATTACCGTGATACTCATCAACGCTGTGACCTGCTGCTTGCAGTTGGCTGGTGAGTTCTGCCGCCGACTGCCGAGTCCGCACAAAAATCAGTGCAGATTCCGGGTCTTCCATTTCTAAAATTGGCTGTAGGGCTCTTGCCTTCGACCAGCCACGGGGAATCATGTACACGCCTTGGCTGATGCGCTTTGGCGTTGCTTTTGGCTGTTCTACGGTGACGTTGACTGGGTTACGCAAATGCCGCGCCACCAATTTGCGAATGGAAGCTTCCATCGTCGCCGAGAAAAATGCCGTTTGACGTTCTTTTGGTGCAGCATCCAAGATTTTTTCCACATCTTGGATAAAGCCCATGCTCAGCATTTCGTCAGCTTCATCCAAAACCAGCCATTTTACCTTGTCTAGTTTCAGGCTGCCACGGCTGAGCATATCCAATATGCGTCCGGGTGTACCGACAACGACGTGCACGCCGCGCTTCAAACGCTGCATTTGACGATCGATCGATTGACCGCCGTACACTGTCAGAACTTGCAGAGAGCGACCCACTTTTACCGGGCCGTCGCTGCTGATGCCGCTCAAATCACGGATGGCTTCAGTTACTTGCATCGCCAATTCGCGAGTCGGCGTCAGCACCAATGCTTGCACCGCAGTTACATCTAAATCAATCCGCTCCAAGATGGGCAACGAGAATGCTGCCGTTTTGCCTGTCCCTGTTTGGGCTTGACCCACAACGTCGCGACCTGCTAGCAAGTGTGGAATTGCTTGTACTTGGATGGGAGTAGGTTCTGTAAAGCCTAGTGTTTCCAGATGGAGAACGAGTTCTTCCGAAAGACCTAAGCCTTCAAACAATAAATTCATTAATGCTCCTAATAACGAGTCTTAGCCTTCTAAGTTGCCCAACTCGGATGCGGATTTCTGCTCTAGGGCAGGAACTCATAAGAGTTCTTTATGGTGCTGCGCCTGCGCGCACCTTCTTAAATAGCAATCGAGTATAGGGCAGCTCCGTCGATGGTGACTAAATTTACCAATTCGACAGCCGTCTTTGATTTTGTGACATCACCGATACCAACCGCCAGGGGTCGGGTTATAGGCTTCCAACATTCTTAAAACAGGACATTGGACTTCCTTTGAGGTACTTGCAAGCTTTCCCTCTTAGGCATTTTATAGTGAGGATCATGACCAGCCCCACTTCACTACTCATGTAGTAACAGGTTGTTTGGTTCAGGCGCTATCCCGCAATCCGTCGCCTGCGGGATTGAGCGGGGGATGGGGCGACCGTTACCGCCTATCCATCTCAACACTCTTTCGGGATACCGTTGTGGTGTAGGGCGGACGGCGAAGCAATCTCAAATTATCCCCGCTTATTTCTGGCTTGTTATCATCATAACTCTTTACATTCAGAAACAAAACATTAAATTCGTTAAAATTTTCCGATGTTCTGTAGAGATTACCGCACTCCGACGGGGAGGGTCGATTGCCAGATAGGGGCTAAAAAAGTTTAGAACCCCTTTGCTACATATCTTTGCACAATTGTGTACTAACCGTTACTTTTGCTGCACAATCCGCTAATCATTTTTGGCTCGTGTCCGGTTTTTGTTCGCCACACCGCCGATCGCGACAGTTCCAGCAATACTTACACTTGACCGTAGAGGTCGTAGACATCTGCACCAGTAATTTTCACAGATACGATTGAACCCAGCCGCGCTTCTCCTGTGACGTAGACGAGTCCATCTACTTCTGGGGAAAACCGAGCGGATCTACCAATCAACTCGCCTGTCTCTGGTTGTTCTTGTTCTATCAGGACATCAACTACCTGACCGACAGACTCTTGATTCTTCTTCAATGATATAGGTTGTTGTGCCGCCATTACCGAATTGCGCCGCATTTCCATTATTTCTGCAGGTATTTGCTGGGGCAAGCTGAAGGCTGGGGTTCCTTCTTCTGGCGAAAATACAAAAACTCCTACGTGATCGAATTCGTGGCGCTTGACAAATTCCAGCAAGTGTGCTGCGTGTTCGTCGGTTTCGCCGGGGAAGCCGACAATAAAAGTTGTCCGCATCACGGCGCCGGGAAGTGCTGCTTTGAGCCGATCGACTATGGCATCATTGATCCCAGCTTGAAAAGGCCGATTCATCGCCCGCAGAATTTCCGGGTGCGAGTGTTGCAGGGGTAAATCCAAATACGGCAAAACGTTTGGTGTTTCGCGGATGGCTGCGACAACTTGCGGAGTCAAACCTGTAGGATAGGCGTAGTGCATCCGAATCCAAGGTACATCTACTTCGCCCAAAGCGCGCAGTAGTTCGGCTAGTTTCGGTTCGCCATAAATATCTTTGCCGTAGTTGGTGGTAATTTGAGAAATTAAGATAATTTCCTTTACCCCTTCGGAGGCTAATTGCTTAGCTTCGGCGACGATAGATTCGATCGTCCGCGATCGTTGATTTCCGCGTAAGTGCGGAATAATGCAAAATGCACAGCGGTAGTCACAGCCTTCTGCTATTCGCAGATACGCGACACCTTCCGATGTGGTGCGGTAGCGGGGAGTAGTTTCGTCAGCGATGTAAGTAGGTTCTGAAGAGACGAGGGAAACTCGATCGCCCTTTTCCACCTGCTGCATAACATTGACTATTTTGTGATAGTCGCCAGTGCCGACAATTGCGACTGCTTCGGGCAATTCGTCCAGCAATTCCTGCTGAAAATGCTGTGCCATGCAGCCGGTGATGACTACTTTTTTATTAGCTTCGGCCAATTCTACCAAGGTGCGGACCGACTCTTCTCGCGCAGCTTGGATAAAACTACAAGTATTGACTACAACATAATCAGCTAATTCTTCATTAGAATCCACTTGATAGCCCGCTTGAGCCAGCAAGCCAATCATGTGTTCGGTATCGATGCGATTTTTTTCGCAGCCGAGGTGAGTAAATGCGATCGTTGGCTTCGTTGCCATGCAGTAATAGTTAGTGTTGCGCTATTTCTAAGAACATTTTATGATATCACACTCATTGCCAATTGGCAAGATATTGGTCTAATTTGTCGATCGGCTGCGACCAGTGGAACTTTTACCTTGGGGGCGGGCATAATCACCACCCCACAAGAGTTTGAAGATTTTTCCCGATGCAAATCTTGATGCTTTTCACCTAAAAAATACTGCTAGCCCAACTTACGTGGGGATTTGATCCGACGATACATCAGGGGCGATCGCCAGATTTGCTTCACCCGAAAGCACTTGAGCAGCAGATCCACTAGCTAAGTGACCATAAGAGTGTGCGCCCAAACCCTTAACTTGGCGCATCAAAGTGCCCATTTCCAAAGCACTCATCGCATAATTCCAGCCCAAATTGCTTTTAATTCCAGCCCTTTCCAAAGCTTGCTGCATCGTGTCAGTCGTCACCACCCCAAAAATCACCGGCACTCCTGTCTGAAAAGCAGCAGCAGCAATTCCCTTAGCAACCTCACCAGCCACAAAATCGAAATGAGGAGTTTGGCCCCGAATTACCGCACCCAGACAAATTACCGCATCGTAGCGGTGAGAAAGAGCAGCTTGGCGTGCCACCAAAGGAATCTCAAAACTTCCTGGTACCCAAAAAAAGTCCACTTGAGAGCCATGAGGATTAATATCAACCCCGTGGCGTTTCAAACAATCTTGACATCCCTCCAAAAGTTTGTTAACCACCAAATCGTTAAAACGACCGATGACTATAGCAAATCGCAAAGATTCGGTGTGAGTAAAAGTTCCCTCGAAAACAGTCATAGTGCTCTAGTTTAGATTTTAGGTTTTAGATTTTAGATTTTTGTTTGTGAGAAGGCAAAAGTCAGAAAGCAGCAGCATCTCATCTGAATCTCAAGTGCAAAAACATACAGGGTCGCGCGGTCTGGAAAATTCCTAGCTTCTGCCGAATGCCTTTCAATCGCTGGTAAATGCCTTCAGCCTTCTATCTTTTACCTTCTTTCTTCGAGAGAGTTGGGTGAAATTAAACGACTAAAAAGTTCAATACACCCACTGCAATAACCAGCAAAAACCAGAGACCGGACCCGACATAAATCAGGGATTTAGACTGATTCCAGTTTTGGGGAGAGGCATAAGCAACTGGCACGCCAACGACCATCACAAAAGACAGCAGTACCAGACCCAGTAAAACCACTTGAAACAGAATTGATAACATCTTTTCTCCTTTCGATATAACCGTGCGTTGATCGGAAATAGTTTCCCAGAACCGAAAAAAATCTTCCAAATTCTAGTTTTTGACAGTTTCCCGATAGTCGATCGAGAAATTGTCGGTTGATTGATACGAAAGAACCCAGGCAAATTCGGGCGTTGCGCGAACAGGCGTCAGCGGCTCTTGAGATTTCGATCAATTTTATCATTGTTCGCTACATGACAGAAAACTGGAAAGGTTAAGTTAAAGCCCGATCGACACATCCGGTTTCCGAGGGCGAGAAATTGCTACTGTTTGAGTTAGAGATGCGGGATTTTCGGCTATGGACTTAGTTTTGTGCCACACAACAGCAGATTTTGACGCCTTGGGGGCGGCGGTGGGACTTTGCGTGCTGCGCCCCGGTAGCAGGATCGTATTGACGGGCGGGTGTCATCCGACAGTGCGGGATTTTTTGGCGCTACACCGCGACGAGTACCCGCTGATTGAACGCCGATCGGTCAATCCGCAACGCATTCGATCGATTACTATAGTTGATGCCTCCCAGCGCGATCGTTTGGGAAAAGCCGCCGAGTGGCTGGATTTGCCACAAGTGAGCGAAATTGCTGTTTTCGACCATCACCTACAGGCCGATTTAGACATTCCCGCTACTGTTACGCAGATCGAAGCAGTCGGAGCCAGCACGACATTAATTGTCGAAAAGCTCAAAAATCAAGCAGAAAACAGCGACACACCATTCCGCCTGCTGCCTTCGGAAGCAACAGTCATGGCCCTCGGCATCCACGTCGATACAGGTTCCCTCACCTTTGAGGGCGCAACTGCGCGAGATGCAATAGCTTTGGCGTGGTTGATGGAACAAGGAGCGAGTTTGGGGGTAATCGCTGAATATGTAGAACCCGGTTTGTCTCCTCAATTGCAAGATTTGCTGAGAGAAGCGCTGAATAATTTGCGATCGGAAACTTTGCACGGTTACAGCATAGCCTGGGTGCTGCTATCTACTGAAGCTTACGTTCCGGGGCTTTCTTCCCTGGCTTCTCGCTTGCTCGATTTAACTGAAACCGATGCTCTGCTGTTAGGTAATGTTTATAAATTTGGCGAAAACGAAAACAACCGCAACATCGCTCCCGAATCGCCAGTTTCCAATCGATTAACTATTATCGGTCGATCGCGCATCGAAGGAACAAACCTCAGCGAATTGTTCAAACCCTTCGGCGGCGGAGGCCACGCCCGCGCCGCTTCCCTCGCCACCCGCGATGTTGACCCCCTGCTGACTTTAAATCAGTTAGCTGACGAACTCAAAACTCAAATTCCCCACCCTCCGACAGCCCGCGAATTAATGTCGTCTCCAGTGCGGAGTATTCGCCCGGAAACTTCGGTGGGGGAAGCTCACCGTATACTCCTACGTTACGGACATTCGGGGCTTTCTGTGGTCGATGCGGGCGATCGACTGGCTGGCATTATCTCGCGGCGCGACATTGACATTGCCCTGCACCACGGTTTCAGTCACGCCCCGGTGAAGGGTTACATGACTCCGCAGCTAAAAACGATCGCTCCAGATACCTTGCTGCCGGAAATTGAATCTTTAATGGTGACATACGATATCGGCCGCTTGCCAGTTTTGGAAAACGGTCAACTGGTGGGAATTGTGACTCGGACTGATGTGTTGCGGGAATTGCACCAGCAAAAAGCGCGAGACAGGGGAAGCAATGCAGAATTGTCTTATTGTGCCGTGCCCGAATCTGTTGAGCAGTTGTTGCGATCGCGCATCAGTCCCGAATTATGGCAATTATTGTCGATCGCGGCCAATATTGCCCAAAATCGCGGCTGGCAACTTTATATTGTGGGTGGAGCAGTCCGGGATTTACTCTTAGCCACGGATGATACACTGGCGCTAACAGATATCGATTTGGTTGTGGATGGAAAGTGCGGTTCAGATGATTCCGGTGCTGGTGTCGAGTTAGCTTCCTCGCTGCAAAAACTTTACCCCGAATCGCGTTTGGACGTTCACGGTCAATTTCAAACCGCCGCGCTTTTGTGGCACAAAGACTCTGCTTTTGGCTCGCTGTGGGTGGATATCGCTACGGCTCGCACTGAATTTTACCCTTATCCGGCTGCAAATCCTGAAGTTGAAGCGAGTTCAATTCGCCAAGATTTGTACCGCAGGGATTTTACAATTAATGCGCTGGCTGTGCGGTTGGGTGTTCCTCGCAGTGGCGAATTGTTAGACTTTTTTTGCGGTTTGCTGGACTTGGAATCGAAGCAAATTCGAGTTTTGCACGCCAACAGTTTTATCGAAGATCCGACGCGAATTTATCGCGCTGTGCGGTTTGCGGTGCGGTTGGGATTTGAAATTGAGCCACAGACGGAAGGATACATCCGCAACGCTTTGGCCAGCGGGATTTATTACCGAATTCAGGGGGAAAACGGCCGAGCTCCGGCTTTGGAAACTCGACTGAAAAGCGAATTGAAATACATTTTGCAAGCTCCTTACTGGAAAGTTGCTTTGCAAATGCTGGGAGATTTGCAGGCTTTGCGCTGCATTCATCCTAGTTTGGAGTTGGATCGGGAGTTGTGGCGGCAACTGCGTTTGCTCGATCGGTGTTTGCAAGGAAGAAGGAAGAAAGGTTCGGCAACGGATTATGTAACGGATGTAACGGATGTAAAGGAGGTCAGGAAGAAGGAGGAGGGAAGAGGGAAAAAGAAAGAAGGAAGAGGAAAGAAGGAACAAACTATCCCCAATTCCCAATTCCCAATTCCCGATGCCCAATTCCCGATGCCCAATTCCCCATTCCCCATTATCAATATTCCCGATTGGCAGATGCGGCTGGAAGTTTTGATAGCTTATTTAGCACCGGAATATCGCGGCAAGGTGGCTGCAAATCTTCAGTTACCCGCTGACAGCCTTAAACGGCTGGAAGTTTTAGAAGCTGGAAAGAACGAGTTAGCAGAGAATTTGCCTAAGTGCGAGTTGCCGAGTCAATTGGTGCTGCTGTTGAGAAATTATGAGTTGCCGGTGTTAATTGCGATCGCCCTACAAAGTCCGCGAAGTGCACGCCGCCAAATTTGGGAATATCTCACCAAATGGGCGAATGTTGAGCCGCCTTTAAATGGCAACGATTTGAAGGCTTTGGGTTATAAGCCGGGGCCTGGGTTTAAACGAATGTTGGATGATTTATTGGCGGCGAGGTTGGATGGCTATTTGGGCGATCGGGCTGCTGCTATCTCTTTCTTAGCAGAACGTTATCCTCAAGCTTAGTAAGGTGCGTCAGCAGGGGTTATTTTTTCTCTACTTGATTAGCTAATTGCTGACGCACTTTACTAAAATTTAAGTTTTCAATCCTAAACAGCCTAACCAGGCGATCGCCCATTATTGATATTTCGAGAATTAACGTGAAGAAACATCACGCTCCTGTTTTAATCGCAATTGTCTTTTACAAAACATTTGTGGCTTCGCTCTTGACAGTAACTTCGATTGCTTTGCTTTTTGCATTAAAAAATCATCAAGCCTTAGAAAAATTTTAGCAATCTTATTTGTTATAAAGCAAACTAAAAATCCTTGAATTCATCTTAGACAAACTTCTAATTTTCAAGCCAAAAAACTTACTGCTTAGCGGACTTATTGCAGCACTTTATGCAGTTTTAACTGCTGTTGAAGCAGTTGGTTTGTGGTAAGAAAAAGACTGGGCAACAATTTTAGTTTTAGTGCTGGTAAGCATCAGTATACCCCCTGAAATATATGAATTAGTTCACGGGGTCACGGTACTTAAGTTAGCGGTATTTATCACAAATGTAGCCATCTTATGGTATTTGCTCCACCATTTGCCGAAGCATGGTAAAGGAGCTTAAAGTTTTGATTATTCAGAGGAAACTCACTTGATTTTATAAATGTCAGCATTTTCCATTTTAATTTCATAAAACGGCTGTTCAGTCAAATAAAAACCTCAATCTTTACAAAAATTTTGTGATTGTAAAGATTCGATAAAGCTACGAGGGGTTATACCCCCTATGAGTTATACTGACATATATATAGATGCACCCTGATGGCTTTCCCGTTCCACAAGAGCGGGATTTTTATTGGAAAAATATTGTATTAAGTTTTAAGACTCCTGGTAGAGATAGAATTGGTCGAACATTTTCCTAAAACGATCGCCAGATGCAAAAATAGCACAGCTAAAGCAAAAACGATGGTTCCGAGCGATCGAACATCCGCCCTAACTCCGCGAAATAACCCAAAGGCGGTAGCATAGTTTGGGAAGCGGCATCAACTGAAGATGAACTTAGCCTCAGCAACAGCCCTGCAATAGGGGGAAGACACCATTGCGATTTTAGGCAGATGACGGTTCGGCATCACTTACCGAGCTACCCACATTCATTTAAACAGAGATGTTGCACCATTTTAATTACTTGTTTAGGAACAAACAAGCTTCCTGTTCCACAATAAAATTCATCTCTTGTGGAACAGGCATCTTGCCTGTTCTTGAAAATAGTGCAAGATGTAAGTTTAAACAGAGATGTTGCACCATTGTGAGTTAGAAAACAATTAAAAACCCGGTTTCTTCTTAAAGAAATCGGGTTGTAGAAATCAATGGTGAAGCGCGATTTGCTGTCTAAACTATTCGGAAAATAAAAGGGTAGCGGTAAGGTTGGTTAGGATTTTGCAAAACGTGGAGGATAGCCATTATTGTCAGTCCCCAGTGCAGCAGATAACCTAGGGGCACTAAGATAAAACCAGCAAGACCGAAAGTGACGACAGTTAACACCACAATCACGGTGCTGTACACCCATACATTAAGGTGAAAATTGATGGCTTCTGTGGCGTTTTCTTTGACAACGGGGTCATCTGATACTAACAATACAGCGATCGGAGCACCGATCGAGAACAGTAACGTACTGAAAAAAATCGCCCCGTGGCACACCAGTGATAGCAGCTTCCGCTTGTCGGAGTCGTACATATTAGTTTTCTTCCTTGACTTTAGTGATAATTTTACCTTTAATAGCAACTGTAGCACAGGCTATAATGGCGATCGGGTGATGATTCCCCTACCTAATTTGTGATGACAACAGAACTCGAAACTGAACTGCTAACTGCTGTTGAGCGCCGGCGCAACTTTGCTATTATCTCGCACCCCGACGCGGGTAAAACTACTTTGACAGAAAAGCTGCTGCTGTACGGAGGTGCAATTCACGAAGCAGGTTCTGTGAAAGCGCGGCGGGCCCAGCGACACGCTACCTCTGACTGGATGGCGATGGAACAGCAGCGGGGAATTTCTATTACTTCTACTGTTTTGCAGTTTGAGTATAAAAAATATCACATTAATCTGCTCGATACTCCGGGACACCAAGATTTTAGCGAAGATACTTATCGAACTTTGGCGGCGGCTGACAATGCAGTTATGCTTGAGGATGCTGCTAAGGGTTTGGAACCGCAAACTCGGAAGTTATTTGAAGTTTGTAAGCTGCGAAGTTTGCCTATTTTTACTTTCTTTAATAAGCTCGATCGCCCTAGCAGAGAACCTTTGGATTTGTTGGACGAAATTGAGAAGGAATTGGGGTTGCAGACTTATCCGGTAAATTGGCCGATAGGTACGGGCGATCGCTTTAAAGGTGTTTTCGATCGCAGAGGGCGCAAAATTCACTTATTCGAGCGGACTAAACACGGTTCTCAGGCTGCTGTTGATACTGTCATCGAATTGGGCGACCCGCGCATTGAAGATTTGTTGGAACAAGACCTTTACTATCAGCTCAAAGAAGAGTTAGAACTGCTGGATGAGTTAGGCACTGAACTGGATTTAGACTCGGTTCGGGCTGGAAAAATGACGCCTGTTTTCTTTGGCAGCGCCATGAGCAATTTTGGGGTCGAACTGTTTTTAGATGCGTTTTTAGATTACGCTATGAAGCCGATCGCCCGCAAGAGCACCGCCGGAGACTTGCCGCCAACTTATGAAGATTTTACCGGGTTTGTGTTTAAATTGCAAGCGAATATGGATCCGAGACACCGCGATCGGGTGGCGTTTATTCGGGTTTGTACGGGCAAGTTTGAAAAGGACATGAACGTGACTCACGCTCGCAGCGGTAAAACGGTGCGTTTGTCAAGACCTCAAAAGTTATTTGCTCAGGATCGCGAGTCGATCGAGGTTGCGTATCCGGGCGATGTGATCGGTTTGAACAATCCGGGAGTATTTGCGATCGGCGATACTATTTACACAGGTCAAAAACTGGAATATGAAGGGATTCCCTGTTTTTCTCCCGAACTTTTTGCTTTTTTGAGAAATCCCAATCCTTCTAAGTTTAAGCAATTCCGCAAAGGCGTTTCTGAGTTGCAGGAAGAAGGCGCAGTGCAAATTATGTACTCGGTTGATGAGGCGAAACGCGAGCCAATTTTGGCGGCTGTCGGACAGTTGCAATTTGAGGTGGTGCAGTTCAGAATGCAGTCGGAATATAATGTGGAAACGACGATCGATATGTTGCCTTACAGTGTAGCTCGCTGGGTTGACGGCGGTTGGGAGGCACTGGAAAAAGTTGGGCGGCTGTTTAATACGGTGACGGTGAAAGATACTTGGGGAAGGCCGGTTTTGCTGTTTAGAAATGAGTGGAATTGTCGGCAGGTGGAAGGGGAGCACCCTGTTTTGAAGTTAAATGCGATCGCCCCTGTGGTTTCTGGTTTGGCTGTTAGCGAGGAGTGAGATTACCGCAGGCAAAGGACACAACACTGTTGTGTCCATACAAATGATATTTATTCGGCTTAAATAGGCAGGATATAAGAAGTTACAATCACGGATCTAACAGTTTTTCTAAGATGGTGTAAATGTCTTTTTTGTCACCATCTTTACGTCTCCCTAGTCCCACGACAACAACTAGAACTCGATCTTGTTCGACTTGATAAACTATACGATAGCGCTGTCCAACAGCTCGGATGCTGCGAAATCCTGATAGGTTATCTACAAGGGCTTTGCCTTGCTTTTGTGGTTCAACTTTTAGTTGATCGATGCGATCGCGCAATTTTTCCTGTTCTCGTCGATCTTTGACTGCCTCCAACATTTCCAGTGCCAGTGGCGTAAGCTGGATCTCATATTCGATCGCATTTTCTTCGTGATTCATAGTCCCAATTTTGCTTTGGCATTTTCCCAGGAAATAGTTTCGCCTTGGCTGGCTTGGGTGATGCTTTGGCGCAATTTGGTAACGAATTCTGTATCGGTGAGAATATCTAAGGTTTCTAACAGTTCAGTCAAATGCGTGTAGCTGATTGCAGCCATAACGGGAACACCATCTTGAGTGATGATGATAGGCTCATTGATAAGTTCTTGGGGTAGGTTTGGAAGCTGCTGCTGTGCTTGGGCAATGGTGAGTCGTTTGGACATGGTTTTACTAAAGCAACATTACTTTTAATTTAGCATTTCGGCTCAACTAACTGGTTTCCAGCCGCTGACGCTGGTAACGAGTAAATCCAAAATCTAACATCCAAAATCTAAAATCTAAAATCGGTTGACGGCTGGCCCCCTCTGCGGCTACGCTTTGAAGTGAGAGGTTGCTTGCTTGTAGAGGAGGCAGCCCGCGTCACCCAAAAATCTAGTTGCACTGCCCAAAGCTGTTGGTAGCAGCAATGGACAGCATAACCGCCAAACTGGGACTAGCAGTCTGGAGGCTAACGGAGTATCTTAACATCCTCTGTAGCCGCCCTGCTATGTGTTGAAATGCGGGGCGGCTGGGTTTTTGGGTTTTTCTAGAAAACCCAAAACCAGGAGAACATATTATGTCACAGGAATTCGTGCCTGACGACAACAAATTTGAGCGCCCAAATGACGACTCAGCAGCAGTATGCGAACAGGAAGTGGTGCTGTTAACGGTTGTCGGTTCGCCCAAGGGTGTCCGGGAAACCATACTCACTTTGTACCGGCTGGGATTTGCAGAAGTGGGCGATTGGAGTCCCGTACAGCGTGCGGCGAATCCGAAGCAGGTGATGAGCGTCCTGATCCGTCGGAAGCGGGCTGAGGGTACACCGCCGAGACAATCTGGGCGGTAAGCTGCAAGGTTAAATAGGTAAATTCGAGGGCCGGCTTTTAACGCTAAGCCCTGAGTCCGGCAGGGGTTGA
This sequence comes from Microcoleus sp. B3-D7, assembly GCF_036705305.1. Taxonomy (NCBI): domain Bacteria; kingdom Bacillati; phylum Cyanobacteriota; class Cyanophyceae; order Oscillatoriales; family Microcoleaceae; genus Microcoleus; species Microcoleus sp. B3-D7. The sequence goes on from NZ_JAUBUE010000013.1 coordinate 82,233, forward strand.
AACCCCTGCCTCAAAGCAAAAGTCCTCGCGATGAGGACTGAAGAATTCATTAGTCCTCATCGCGAGGACTTTTGCTAAAAGCCCCGTGGAATTCATTCCCTGGCGGCCTTTCGGTTTAAGTTAACTGGACACGTCCTCCTTTTTAATGCCGCGTCTTTACTCCTTGCGATCGAGGTAACTGCTGACAGTATCGTCACCCAAATTATTGAGAAATTCTTGCAGCACATCGCGGCCACTGCGAACAGAATCGCGATTAGGAGCAATGGCTAAAGAGCGATTAAACATTTCCAGCGCCTCTTGCCAATTCTTGAGTGCTTCCTGTGTCTCAGATAATTTTTCTTGCAAATCACCCAGACATCGCAGCGCATTTCCTTTGTTGGTGAGAGCAGCGATATAATCCGGTGCAATAAGTAAAACAGAATTCAAGGCAGCGAGCGCCTCAAAGCAAGACTGTTTTGCCACCTCAAATTCACTTAGCTGTGCTTGCAATTCACCCAGGCTTAACAGCGCCTTCCCTTTGTTGTTGAGAACACCGAGATCATCCGGTGCAATAAGTAAAACAGAATTCAAGGGAGCGATTGCTTCAAAGTAAGACTGTTTTGCCGCCTCAAATTCACTTAGCTTGGCTTGCAATTCACCCAGACTTTGCAGCGCATTCCCTTTGTTGTGGAGAGCAGCGATATCATCCGGTGCAATAAGTAAAGCAGAATTACAGGCAGCGAGCGCTTCAAAGTAAGACTGTTTTGCCGCCTCAAATTCACTTAGGATTGCTTGTAATTCACCCAGACTTCGCAGCGCATTCCCTTTGTTTTTGAGAGCAGCGATATCATCCGGTGCAATAAGTAAAGCAGAATTACAGGCAGCGAGCGCTTCAAAGTAAGACTGTTTTGCGGCCTCAAATTCACTTAGGATTGCTTGCAAATTACCCAGACGTAGTAGCGCAATCCCTTTGCTGTTGAGAGCACAGATAAAATCCGGTGCAATAAGTAAAGCAGAATTACAGGCTGCGATCGCCTCAAAGTAAGACTGTTTTGCTGCCTCAAATTCACTAAGCTCTGCTTGCAATTTACCCAGACGTAGTAGCGCAATCCCTTTGCTGGCGAGAGCATTGATAAAATCCGGTGCAATAAGTAAACCAGAATTATAGGCTGCGAGCGCCTCAAAGTAAGACTGTTTTGCTGCCTCAAATTCACTTAGCTTTGCTTGCAATTTACCCAGACTTTGCAGCGCATTCCCTTTGTTGTTGAGAGCATTGATATCATCCGGTGCAATAAGTAAAGCAGAATTATAGGCTGCAACTGCCTCTAAATATTCTTGTTTTGCCTCTACATATCGAGCAAACTGAGCATAGTAATCTCCCTCCGATCGCGAAACTCTACCAAGCCAATAATCACTTTTAATCCACAACTCATCTCTAACTTCCAGTAGCGACTTGCATTCCCCATAGCGACTTTTTTCCAAAGCTTCATCAAACACCTCTTTCCATTCTTCTACACCCCGCTGCCAATCCAAGCGATTAGCATGAAAAATTGCCTCCGCCACATTCCCCACTTCTCGGTAATGCCGCTCTAAAATTTCATGAGCTTTGCGAGTTTTCGGATCGTCCCGCTCGGCATCCAAACGCCGCAATAAATCGTGAATCCGATACCAGTTATCCCCCCGCTTCTGCGATTTCCACACAAAGGAAAAACCCGTCAACATCTCAAAATTTGCACTGCTTGCATGGAAGTGGCAACCAGACCCCAATTTTACGTACAAATCCTCATCAAAAGCGCGACCAGCACTCAGCGAATGCACGGCCGATCGCACTTCGCGATCGACATAACTCAGCAACCGATCTGTTAATTCCGCAGTCTTGTTTTCCAACTTCGGAATCCGCGCAAAATCCGACGACATCAACTCAATTCCCCGCCTTCTTTCTGCCAGCACCGCATCCGCGCACAAACCCAAATAAAACGGATGTACCTGCAAATTATCCCAAGGATCGTCGGGATTGAGGCTGGCATATTTAATTACAGCATCTGCCAAATCTGCCTTGTCAATCTTCACTTTGTGCAAGTAATCCCTCGCATCATCCGGCGATAAATGCCACACCAATTGTGCATCTATATAATCTGCGGGAATCGGAAACCTTGACGCATTCGGCCACCGCAATTGCGTCACCGGACACTCTCGCCCCGCCACAACAACTACAATCCCCAATTTGTAATCCAAGGCCCTCAACAACCGCCGAAACCACTCATCTTGATACCAAAAAGTTGCGCCTTGAGAATTGCGTTTTTCATCCCACATTTTCTCGTGAGTATCGAACAGCATCACGAGGCGATCGGGTTTATTTTTGCCAGCCATTGCCGCATTCAAATCCCCAGCAAACAATTTCGGCAAATAGTCGGTTAACTCAGTATCAATATCTAGACGGCGAATTTCCTCCGCCTTTTCATCGCTGACGCCCAAGCGATTTTGAATTAATTTCATCGCCCGCTTAATCCCGCCCAATTTATCTATCCCTTTGAGCACCGCTACAGCTTGCGCCACCACCGGAAAATCTGCAAAAGTTTCAATTATAGGTACCACCAATTCCGCCACATCATCGGGGAAAAGTTGGTTGAGAGTTGCCTGTGATTCGCCTTTGTTCAGCAAATACCAAAAGCAAGCAAAGTCATAATTTGGAAATTTAAATTTATATTTCTTAGTGGCTGCTGCCAGATTTCGGCGCAGCATCAGCAAGCCGTAAAATCTATCTTGCGGTTTATCTTCTTTAATCGCTATCAATCCGAAATCGTGTCTGACGGCGGGTATGGGAGTATAGGTTTTAGGTTCAGCATAGCGGACAAAATCAGCAACTTGGGCGGCTTGTGATTCTGGGATGTCGTGCAATTGTTTCCACACCTGCGGCGAAAATCTTTTGCAGCAGTGAAACTGCAAGTGTTGTAGCAGCAAAGACTTGCCGTTGCCTCCATCTCCGTAAAAATACAAAATTTGTTGGCGCGCGGGGTCTTCGTTTAAATAAAAGGCAAATCGGCGGGTAAATTCGTATCTGTCGGTAAAAAGTTCCAGTTTGCGATCGCCGCTAATAGATTCGCTTTCAAAATCTTCGTCGTCAATTGGCATAAATGTATGGGTGAGGTGTTAATTTAATTATAAACAAAAATTAGATGGGCTCGGTGATTGAAATCTCGTCTCCACAAACTTTAGTTTCTCTCTAATAGACTAAGAGATCGAGGAAGTATTTAACCCGGATTTATCATAAATCTTCAGTCTTCATAGCGAAGACTTTAGCTTTGAGGCAAGGGTTTAAACTCCTGCCCGATCGCTGCGATCGTCCGCTGGGAGTGGCCGAAAGTTTTACTATTAAGCGGTTTCAACCGCCGAATAAACTGCAACAAATGGTGACAGAGAAATAGAGCTGTGTTAGAACAGCTATCGATCGACCACCCAAGCTATCTTAGAAAGGACGCTAGCGAAAGCACAGTCATGGCACCTCCCACTAATCCAAATCCGGCGGATTCATCTGCAAAACAGTCTCTAGAGGCTGGGCTAGCAGCTTTGAAACAGCAGGATTACCCCACCGCGATCGCCCTTTTAGAATCCGTTACCCAAACCGCAGCTAATCAGCCGTCGGGAATCCGCGCGCAGATGGGGTTAGTGGCTGCGTACAAAGCAACCGGTAATGTCAAAGAGGCGATCGCCCTGTGCTCTTCCCTCGCCAAAAGTCCCAACTCTCAAGTCAAAACTTGGGCCGATCGCGCTTTAAAAGAATTAACCCCCCCTCGCCCCCCAAAACCACCGGAAAATAAACCAAAATCCGCAGAAACTCCCCCCGAAACAGGCTTTGTCGCCTTTGATGCAGGAACAAAATCGCCGAAAAAATCGATTGGGGGCGATCGACCGACCGCCGATAAAAAAACAGGATTTTTACCTTTAGAGCCGACTGCCGCGCCAGACAACGCTAAATCGCAACCGATTTACCCGCCACCTCCACCCCCCACACGCCCGACTTCTGAACCGGAAAACTCGACCGAAACCGCACCCAATACAGACATTAGTGGCGAAAATAGTTCCGGTTCCCCAACAGATATCCCCGGAGTCGCCAGCCCAGATACTTACCAACTCACTTGGCGCGAAGCAGGGCGCGCGAAAAGCCCGCGCCCCCTCAAACCCCTGAAGCTGCTGGAATTTCGGCTGCAAGCCGTTGCAAGTGCGATCGCCCTATTTTTCCTAGCCCGGTTTATCCTGCAATTCCTGCTGACAAACACTAATTCTCTATTGGTTCAGCTTTACATATTCACTAGACTGCCTATTTTCGCGCCGATTCAGCTTTTTTACCGCGATCCAACTCCGTTTGTTCAGATGGTTTTTGGATTGCTTTTGGCCTCGTCTCCCTGGCTGATAGACGCGCTGCTGAAACTGTTTTGCGGCGTAGAAACTCTGCGCGGGTCAGTTTTATCGAAGCACAGCAAGGAAGCTAGTCGGGTACTGCGAAGTTATTGTACCAAGCAAAATATGCCGGTGCCGGTGTTGAAACTCTTGCCGCTGAATGTTCCTGTAGCTTTCAGTTACGGCTGTTTGCCCCGTTTTGCTCGGATTGCTGTGAGTCGCGGGCTGTTGGAACAGTTGACGGATGATGAAATTGCTACTATTTTCGCGCGGGAGTTGGGCCATATCTCTCACTGGGATTTTGCGCTGATGTCCCTGGCGCTGCTGGTGATTCAGATTCCTTACTTGATTTATTGGCAAGTGGCGCACTGGCAAGAGCGGTTGTGTGATTTAATGACGATCGAGTTTTTGCGTTCTGCTGTCAAATTTGTGGCCGCTGCAATTTCTGCTACGAGTTATGGGATTTATAAGTTGTTGCGCTGGCCGATGTTGTGGCTGTCGCGCCGCAGAGTGTATTTTAGCGATCGCACTGCTGCAGAAATTACGGGCAATCCTAACGGTTTGACGCGGGCCCTGGCTAAAATTGCGATCGGCATTGCTGATAATATCGAACAGCAAAAACAAACTAGCTTTTTCCTCGAAAGTTTCGATCTATTGTTACCTGTAGGCGTTGGACAAGCTGTAAGCCTTGGTTCTGCTGCATTACACGCGCCGCTAGAACAGATTTTGCTGTGGGATGTCAGCAATCGGGAGCGCAACTGGTTGACGGTTAACCGCGCGCATCCTTTGCTGGGAGAGCGTTTGAAGCTGTTGGCCCTCTATGCTCAATTTTGGCAACTGGAGACAGAGTTAGATTTGGCAAACGCGGGAGTCCAAGAACAACCCAGGAAAGGAAAATTGTCTCTGTTTAAGTCAATACTCGAATTTAAAGATTCAAAACTATTTTTACAGGGTGCACCGTTTTTTGGAATTCCGATGAGTTTGGCGATAGTCGGGGTGCTTTGGCTGATTGGCTGGATTTTTTCGAGGACGAGTATCTGGCAGTTGGATTGGCTTTGGGGCGATCGATCGATTCTTTGGGGCTGTTTGCCGATCGGATTTAGCATCGGTACTTTGATGCGGATCAATTATTTCTTCCCGGATATTATACCCCGAGAAACCGCTTCGCCGAGTTTGCCGGAAATTTTGTCAAATCCCGAGAGTTTGCCGCTGGATGCTGAACCGGTGCGGCTGGAAGGGCAACTTTTGGGTCGATCGGGTATGAATAATTGGCTGGGACAAGATTTGATTTTGCAAACGGCGACGGGTTTGGTGAGGTTGCACTATGTTTCGAGGTTTGGCTACATTGGCTCTTTGTGGCCATTTTTGTTCAAAGAGACTACTCGCCCTAGCGATTTGATCGGAACATCTGTTGTGGCGACTGGTTGGCTGCGCCGGGGTGCTACTGTGGCGATCGACCTTGAAAGTCTCCGCAGTCAAGGAGGGAGGGTTAGTGACAGCGGACATCCGATTTGGTCTGCGATTTTGGCTTTTGCTGCTGCTTTTTGGGGCGCATACATCATTATCCAAGGCCCAAGGTGAGGAATAGCGATCGGATTGCCGCGCGAGTCGCCAACAACGCGCTGCCTCGATCGGTTTTGAGTTAAACAGCGGAGGGGCGATATTCTACCAGGGCTTCGCTAACGATGTTCTCCGTGCGCGCACCCTACAGTTTATTAGTGTCAACTTAACGTCAAACGTAGTACCAGTCTGCTGTTTGACGATTAGGGTTCGATCCTCCCTAGCCCCCCTTAATAAGGGGGGAACAAGAAATATGCTCAAAGTCCCCCTTATTAAGGGGGATTTAGGGGGATCTAGACTTAGGTAAAAGCGAGATTTCTCAGGGGTTTGAGGCGTAAGTGGTCACTAAGGCCTACAGTCTTCTTCCTTCTTCCGTCATAAAGAAAAGTTGCTTTTTTGCCAGCACTCTGTTACATTAGTTTACATGAATTGGATTGAACCAAATAGCGCGATAACTTCACTTGGCTAAAATCGATAAGGCATTGCGTAAAAATTGTCAACATCCCAACACAGCAAGTACAGCCAGCCGCTTGTCGGCTGTTTTTTTTCGACCGCAATTTTTGCTGTGCGGGATGAATTCTCAAAAGTGATTGAGATGTGGTTTCCGTTAAATTCAGACTGAAATCTTCCTAAATAACTAGCTCTGTTACCAAGGCTGTGATACCTTTAAAGAATGCTCGGACTCTGCCGGGCCCGATTTAAGGGATACCGGGTAAGTGAGTAGTTCTCAGCATTAGGAGCGAGATTAGGATCGAGGTAAGATTACTGGCTGAAAAAATGTTAGCCATTTTATCCATCACTGTATTAAACTGAATACTGGCATTCCGATCGCTTGCAATTGACATCCTTGGACATAAATTTCGAGACGGCGCTGGCTATAAACATTCTGAATCAAAACCGGAAGCAAGTAATACAGAATAGCCAATAGCCTAAACATTTGAGTGATGACTAAAAGTTTACACAACAACCTGAGATTTAAAAGCTCTCTGCATCGGCGGTTAAGTTCCGGCCTTATCAGAGTAAATCATCTTTTTGTTCTAAAAGGTGGGGGGAGCTGTCAAGGTTGGTGGGAGGAATGCGCCAATTCTCGGGTTATGTGGTGTTTGCCTGAAGTCAATATTCAGTTGACTTCAGGTAATTCTGTTCGAGCAAATTAATTAAAATCCAAGTCGGGAGGAATTTTTCATGTCTATTCGTCTTTATGTTGGCAATCTACCCAAGGAACTCGATCGCCAAGAATTGCAAGAAGTTTTTGCACCGGAGGGCGAATCTGTTACCACAAAGGTAATTACAGACCGCAAAACTGGTAAATGCAGAGGCTTCGGTTTTGTGACGGTGCTAACCGACGAACAAGCCGACCAAGTTATTGAGAAATACAACGGCTTGATGTTCAAAGAAAACCCGCTGAAAATAGAGAAGGCATTGCCCCGCTCTAAGGGTAAATCTGAAAAAGGCGAAGACGATCAGCAGCAGTCGCCGCAGTCACCGCAATTGGTGTCGGCATCCGCGTCTGTGCCTATGCCTGTGCCTGCGCCGCAGCAACAGCAGCGCTCGGCTTCGGCTCCTCCTACCCAAGGTGGAGGCGGTTCCAGCAAAAGCAATCGCCGTCGGGGTGACAACAACAAGTCTCGTCGCAATCAGTCAGCAACAACGGTGTCGAGCGCTGATTCCGGCTCGGTGCAGCCAGATCCGCGCTGGGCGAGTGCTCTGGAAGAACTCAAGCAAAGATTGGTGGAAGCTCAGACTACTAATTAGTCGAAAATGGCGGCTAATTGCTGCTGTCTCTCGACTGTGGTTGACTGAATGTATCTGGAAGTGCGATCGAGAATGGGTCAAAAAACCCTGTTCTCGATAGCACTCTTTTATGGTAAAAAACCTCTAATATCTAGCAGTGCGGTAAAATAAGCGCGATCGGACAAGTAATGAAAACTCAAGTCTTCACTACCCACCAGTTGGATTTTGGTCGATCAACTGGACACGATGTCATATCCTGAGAATGGTTGGCAAAAAAACCCGGTTTCTCTGAAAATATAGGGTTGAGCAGCGAGACATCTAGAAAGAAACCAGGTTTTTAGCCCGTCTAAACAAATCATCTTTATTCGATAGCCCCGAATTCGATTGTCTCAATAAACTCAAAAATCTTGTTCATAATTCCCTCAACTTCAGACTCCAGGGAACCCAATTCATCCCCCTCCTGATAAATTCGCTGACAGCTTACCGTGTAGCAAAAATCGTCAGCAATAAAAGCCATAAGTCCCCGGTAAGCATCCAACCGAGTCAGAGGGCCCTCGTTTTTCTGCACGCTGAGAGTTGCACCCCCAGGCAAATCTAAAACCACGAAATAAGCTTCTTCATCTTCTAAATATTCGGCGTGGAGTAACTTAGAATTGGGAACATTAGCAAGAATTGCCTGAGAAACAAAATTGTCGAGAAAAGACTTGAGATAAGCTTCCTCGCCAACCGAGTCGATTGTTTCTTCAACTTCACCAGCAACAGGGAAATAATCAATTTTCAGCAAAACGCCAAAGTCGTCTGAAAATGCGACACAGCCTTCTTGATCATCAATTTTACCGCCTCGTTGATCGTCAACTGGAACGGGAACGCTAAAATTGCCTTCAGGAGACACGTACCATGCCGCATCGAAATCAGACTCTCCGCCTTCTACTTCCGAGTAAGCAGCAATTACATCCTCAATAATTTCCGCAGCTTCCTCGTCTTCCACACCTAATGCTTGCTGGAATTCTTGGAGGAAAGCCTCGTGCTTCTGGGATATTTCGCCATCTGCAACAAACATTGCTGCAGTTATTGCAAAAGTATCCAACACTAACTCATCTGGCATGGATTCCCAAGCAGTATTAAATAATGCTCCTAAACCGTCTTGGGCAACAATACCGGCGAGTCTTTGAAACATGGCTGACATATCATCTTCCGAGTATTCAACAAATATTTCTGATTCCCAAAGTATGCTTTCTAAGATATCAGCATCGGTGTCAGGGGAATTTGCCTCCGCTGCGACAAGTGCTACCGCTGCTACGGATTCTTCTAAAGTTAAGCTTGCTTCGGATTTGTCTTCTGAATTGAATATTTTATCAAACTTGGCCACAGGTTTTGCCCCACTAGTGTTTAGTTTTGCTATTCATAGCAAATTTATGACATAAAAAGATAGTCGTCAGGGATACATTTACTTTTTGCAAAATGCCGCCAGTCAATGTAGGGTGCGTCTAGCCTTACACCTTACCACTGGTGAATATAAAATCTCCAATTAATTTACCAAGGACTGCCAATTATTGTGAATCCGGCCCAAAACTTCGGGTGTGAGAAATCTGCATTTGGTACTTGTGCCGATTGAGTAAGGTCGATCGCGCCTTGAGTTCCCCGCAATTGACCGTTTTTAACTAAAAGTTGTTTGTGGATCATTGCCAGTTGAGCTTTTTTGAGCGCTTCAGCTTTAATTGGCTGCGATCGCAAATTGCGACAAAACTGCGTCATCAGCGCTAAAGTGGCGACATCCTTAAGGCTGTAAGGTCGATCGCCCTTAAATCCTATAGTCCTGCACGCATCCAAACCAAAGAAACCGGGTTTTTTGCCATTTTTGCTGTTAGTCAGCCAAATAACACGACTCCCGCGCCCGCAAATCTCAGCTTACAACAGTCAACAGCAGCAGCTAATCCAGGTAGTTTGACAGTAAATTCTGCCAATACTATCCCCGACGATATCTTGCTAAATGGCGGTGCAATCCCAAGCATGATGGCCTTTAGCGAAACCGATGATGACATCCTCATCTACGACTAAAACAGCTTGTTGAGTTCTCTAACCAGCGCTCAAACTCAGCCAATTATTCCTTTGAACGGCACGAAAGTTAATAGTGCAATTTCCCCAACTGCTAATACCTCTGCCAATGACAACAGCCTCTTAATTACTCCGGCTGAAAGTCCCAGCAATCCACTAGCAAATAGCGATTTGACTGGCATTTAGACCTGGTAGTAATTGTAGGTTTTGTTGAGGGCGATCGAATAGATTAAAAATCAGATTTGTTGAAGAAATCTTGTTTTTTGCAGTAATTTTGTAGGATAATTTCTGAGCTTCAACCCTTCTGTTATTGTTGTTTTGTAACCAGAATATTCATTAAAACATTGGCCGCCTCAGATCAATTGTAGGGGGATCGGGCAGCATACTCTTGGTTAGCAACAAAGAAGTTTGCATCCTCTTCTTTGACAAGTTCTGTTGCAAGAAACTGCATCAGCCGAAGCTTGTCAATTTTGGGAAGCTCCTGGATTTATAACATGAGTTCAGCTAATGGCATTCGATCGTCTCTTCGTTTGAGGATTGGTGAAAGTATTGGAGGTGTTAGATTGTCGCATTGGGGCGATCGCTAGCATCTATTTATTCTACCAATTAGTGTGATAGATTGGCTCAGGATTTTCACAAGTAACTTTGCGAGCGCCCATTAAACAGTGATGCAAACCCACTCCGGAAATCGCACTCCAACGACAATTTTCGATTGCCCCCTGACAGATAACCTATCGGTCTAACGTTGCTGTTTAGCGGCTGCCAATAACCTTTCGTGCCTAACCCGATGAAGTTAATTCGGTCGAGTGCAAGCGAGTTGTTATGCGGCGGAAATAGGAGGCTTTATGCCTTTGTTTTTAGTAGGGAAGCAATTTCAATCATTAATTTTCGGCGCTCTGGCTTCATATAATCAAGATTTGCTGACCAGTTCAAAATATCTATGATTTCTGCTGATTTACTGGGAGCAAATTGATTGTTTGTTACCACTCTTCTTAGTGACAATAAAGCACTGTATTGAGTGTAGGGGACCTCCATAATACCAACTGCTCTAGAAACTAACAAATTTATATAATCAGTTGATGTGTTCCACTCAACGTGCTGGTAAGCAGACAAACGCTCTCCCCCCTTGTTGCTATTTAATCTTTCATAAACAGGAAAATTTATAACTTTAGGAATTAAAGTCCACATTGTTGAGGAAATTTCGAGCATTAATTTTGTGCGGTTAGGTCCAAAGGGCATTTCATCTCTAACCCTATCGTAATAGCCAGCCAATTGATCTATCCGCTTCAATGCTTCCGTTGAATCTATATCGCTTGCAGCATCAACTAAAGCTATGGCCTCTCGATAGCGTCCCTCAAGCTGCTGCTGCGTTTCCTGAGATGTTAGATTTATAGCCCCAATATCAGATATTTTTTCTTCGTATTTTTCTGATGCTTCTTGAACACCGTATTTTAGTTTAATTCTCAGTAGATTACTCTCAATTTCCTCAATGCCTTGTTCACGTAACCAATTTAAAGAACCTTGCACTTGCGGAACCTGATAAATAATCCAAGGAAGTAAAATAGGAAGCCAGAAAAGAAAGAGAAGAACTAAAGTTACCGATGTAACCTTTAATTCAACTGAAAAACTCCAAATATTGCTGTTAACTTTATCCGATTTAATATAAATGCTGAGTACGCTTAATATGATTAAGATAATGATAGTAATCGAGTATTTTTTTCTCAAAGCAGAGGAAAGGCCCGAATTGCTACTCAATCGCTCATCTTGATTAATTTTTTGATTTGAATTTCTATTCATACAAGAACACACCACACTTTACACTATACGAGCGACCATAGCTATAAAACTCGGCTGATAATCGCAATTCATAGATAATTTTTCGTATCCACAAAAATTTGGTGGCAACTTCATACCGCGGAATTTACAAGTGAGCTTTCGACTGCACCACAACAGATAAACTAACCGCATAACTTATAATTGTCCCGCAGCTACAGTAGAATACTCTTTCCGAATTCGCTTGCAGTGGAACAGGCTCAGCCACAATTGCCAGTGTCATAACAATCTCCAATTCGCTGATTTGATGGTAGCAGATCTTCAGCTTGTTGTCTGTTTTAATTCAAAAAATAAACCACCCCGATCGCCCTATCGGGGAGAAAAAGTGACATAATTTTGTAAAAACTTGTAAATGGTAAATTGTCGAGCTAGAAGAAAAAGCGATCCTCTACCTTTCGGGAACGCTGCGCGAACGGGATAGCTTCGATCGCGCCTACTTGCAACCTTGAGGACAGCTATAAATCATCGATCGTCACCAACCCGCCTTCTGTAAACTGAATAACAAGTTCTTGCTCATTCAGCAAGGCAGTTCCAAGTAAAGGTCGCCTTCGTGTCGCAATGACTAGGACTTCTCGCTCTTCACCATCCCAAAGGACGATCGCTTCGTGAAGTGGTAGCAAGATTTCAGTATTATCTGCCAAATTTGCGGGAATGTCGTGTCTAAAGGTTAAGCCCATCAATGAAACAGCTTCTAGAGGAAGACACAATTCCCCAGTGAAGCCTGTATCTATTACGAACTCAATAGGTATGCTTGAGCCATTCGGTAGCAAGAAAGTCCGCGTTATAGTTGCGTGTCTATTGGTCACAATCCCAGAAATCACTTGCAGACACGCTCCATGACACCACCAAATGAGACTGCAACGTTATATCCAATGCGAATACCAAAGAGTCGGGCGTTTGGGTGCTTCTTACTAAGGTTACGAGATGCTTGCAATCCAGTTTTATCGACTTCATAATCACCTGTTTCAATGTCGATAATGACCATTTTGCCGATGTTCTCTTCCACCTCGACCTTTTGGCGGATGTTGCTTTCGTACAATTGCTTTGCACGTCGTGCAACTTCTTCGCGACTTAAAAGGATTGCCTGCATATATTGACTCCCGCTCGCTACGCTTTTCTGTGACTCCCTCTATGATAGCCCACGGACAAGCAGGATTAGCATTGCCGTTAATTCAGTAAATTTGTTTTATTTTCTTAAAAGCAACTCTAACCCCTAATAATATGTAACCGGAAAACCCTATTACTCTTGTGAGGAATAAAAGGAAAAACCGATGAACGAGTATCAATTAACACCCCCAAAACACCACCACGTACAAGTAGTTGTTTCCCTAAACCGCGTTCACTTAGAAAAGTATAAAACTCCTGATGCAGTATTAACAAAACTGCTAGAACTTGCCGTCCACACCAAGGTTAAAAACCCGGTTTCTTTCGTTGGAGTGCGTAAATCCTGTACAGAATTAATCACAAATGTAAAATGTTGTTACAAGTAACTTGACAACAGTGAATAAATCTATTTCCAGTGACTATAATTGGAAAAAATATTTTGTAGGGGAAATTCCATGCAGAAACTAACTAGAATTTTATTCACTACAGCTTTAACCCTAACTATCTTGTGTTCTCCCACAGCAGCTTTCGCCAAAGCAAAAATTCAGATAGCCATCCTTTTAGATTCTAGTAATAGCATGGATGGACTGATTGACCAGACTCGTACTCAACTTTGGCAAATTGTTAATTTTTTAACTAAAGTAACCAAAGATGGCGAAGTTCCAGAGTTAGAAGTTGCCCTTTACCATTATGGTAATGACAGCTTACCTTCCTCGGAAGGTTTTGTCAGATTATTAACTGGATTTACTCCTGAATTAGATTTAGTTTCCGAAAAGCTATTTAGTATCAAAACCAACGGCGGTCAAGAATATGCTGGCTGGGTAATTCGTTCGGCAATGCAAGAATTAAACTGGAGTAAAAATCAGGAAGATTTTCGCGTGATTTTTATTGCGGGTAATGAACCATTCGATCAAGGCCCAATAGTTTGGAATCAATCTGTCAATCTCGCTGTCAAAGGAGATACCCTCGTTAATACAATTTACTGTGGTTCAGCCGAAAGTCAGGAGCGACAACTTTGGGCATCAGGAGCAGAGTTAGCAAAAGGCAGTAGCTTCAACATTAATCAAAACCAACAAACTGTGGTAATTAAGTCGCCTTACGACGACGAAATTTCTATTTGGAATACTAAACTCAATCAAACCTACATTCCCTACGGTAGAGAAGGAAGAATAGGACAACAACGTCAGGCTGTTGAAGATAGTAATTCTGGCGCCAATTTTGCTTCGCGTAGTGCGTCCAAAGCTTCTGAATACTATGATAATGCTTCTTGGGACTTGCTGGATGCTCTCGAAAACGGAACAGTTAAACTAGAGGCAATATCAGATGATAATTTACCAGAAATCATGCGAGGGATGACGCTAACAGAAAAAAGAGCATATGTAGCTGGAAAGAAAACCGAAAGAGAGGCGATTAAAAAGACAATTCGCGACTTATCTCAAAAGCGTACAGCATATATTGAACAACAGCGGAAATCTAGTACCAATAGTGGCGAAAATACTGTTGATTACGTAATGATTCAGAGTCTCAGCCAGCAATTAGCCGCTAAAGGATTCAAGCTTAATTAAAAGAACGCAGACAAAATTTCATCTGCGTTCATCTGTGTTGATCTGCTAATATCTGCGGTAAAAAAAACGCCCAATCACACTACTTTGCAGCAGGTAAAGACAACTGAGGCGAAGTTTTAGGATAGCTTCCATTCTCAGGAATCGCAGCGGGTTCGGACGAAAGCAAAAATTCGCGAATTAACCTAGCAACTGCTCTTTGAGCTAAACCGCCGACTACTTTCTGCCCCATGTTCTGCACTTCCGGTTTCACCAACAACTGCGGAAGTAGCTGCAATACTTTCATCGTGTCAAAACCGGGAGTTGATTGCAAAATCTCCCAAATTCGCTTGATGTGTTCTAAGTTTTTTTGTTCGGTTTGTGAAACCACAGGTTGATTTGCCTTGACTCCAAACCATTCGCCGACTACAGATTTGGCGTTAGCAAAGGCGTTGCTGGAAAGTGTGTCGAGACTCTTGACTAATTCCAGGACAATACGATCGCGAATGAAATCTCCTCTTTCGGAAAATAAATATTCTAAAGCTTGGTTCAAGATTTTGCTCACATCGTAATCCTCGCTCTCGCGGGCATTGTTGAGCAAGTTTTCTAAGCGGTTCCAGCGGAATTCGCCTTGTTTGAACAGCAAATCTTGCAGGGATGCTCTCAGTTCCGGTGCGGGGTCGCTCAACAGCCGTTTTGCAACGTAAGGATAAGCTTTGCTCAACACTTTGAATTCGGGGTCAACGTTGATGGCAATGCCTTCTAAGGTGACGAGCGAGCGAATAATCAAAGCATAGTAAGCTGGAACCCGGAAAGGATATTCGTACATTACCGCCGAAAGCTCGTCAGTAATGCTTTTGAAATTAAGTTCGGCAACGCTAGCACCCAAAGCATTGTTAAATACGCCCGCCAAAGCTGGAATAATGGGGGTTAAATCAGTGTCAGGCGTTAAAAACTCCAACTTCACGTAATCTTTTGCTAAACCTTCAAAGTCGCGGTTCACCAAATGCACCACAGCTTCCAACAAGCCGTATCGCTGATAAGGTTTAACTTCGCTCATCATCCCGAAATCGAGATAAGCCAATTGACCGTCAGGAGTTGCCAAAAGGTTGCCGGGATGCGGGTCGGCGTGAAAGAAACCGTGTTCGAGAAGTTGTCTGAGAGAACACTGCACACCCACTTCAATTAAGTAAGGAGCATCGATTCCTTGAGCTTTAACGGCTTCTAAATTCGTGAGTTTGATGCCGGTGATCCACTCCATTGTTAAGACGCGGCGGCGGGTATATTCCCAGTAGATGCTGGGAACATAAATGTCTTTGATGTGGCCGTAGAGTTTGGCAAACCGTTCGGCATTTTGTCCTTCGTGGGTGTAGTCCATTTCTTCGTAAATGCGCTCACCCAACTCGTCCATAATGCTGGCGAGGTCACTGCGAATTACTTTGAAGTTGTTTTGTGCCCAAACTGCAACGCGCCGCAGGATGTAGATATCTAAGCCGATGTTTTCGGCTAAACCCGGTCGCTGGACTTTGATTGCGACTGTTTCTCCGGTTTTGAGTTTGCCTTTGTAGACTTGTCCGAGAGATGCTGCTGCGATCGGATCGGGGCTGATTTCTGCGTAGATGTCTTTGGGGTGGGCGCCCAATTCTTCTTGGATGAATTGATATGCTACTTCGTTCGGAAATGCTGGCAGTTGGTCTTGCAGCGTTGTTAGTTCTTCTAAATATACTGGTGGTACTAAGTCGGGCCGTGTTGAGAGTGCTTGTCCGATTTTGATGAAAGCTGGGCCGAGTTGGGCCAGAATTTCTCGCAGTCGGACGGCGCGACGCTTTTGGTTGGTGGCGGTACGGCCTGTTTTGCCGTCGAACCACACACTGAAGGCAAAGCTAAAAAATGTCCAAACAACGCTCGACAGCCTTCCCCAGACTTGTAGAGGTCGATTTCGGTATAGGGCTGCGATCGCCACTGGATCGTACCGAACAGCATCTCCGGCCAACTCGAAAGCTATGTCTCTGGCTGATTTGAGCCGATCGCCCGTTACGACCTCTGTCTCTAGTGATACTGGTACTGCTTGCAGGGGAATTGTATTTGCATCTGGGAAATTGCCGAGTACAGCCTGAGTCCCTGAATTTACATAAGTTTGCGGGGAGGCTGGCGATACTGTCTTGACATTCATAAATCAGACCTAGTGTGAAGCATTGTAAATATATTGTAACAATTTAAGGAAGAAGACCCTTCTTCCTTCTTATATACTTACTCGCCGCTGCTGGATCTTTGGAGTCGATCGCGAATCCCTGATAGTTGCGATTGGCTGCTGACGGGCGATCGAGGTTGGGGCATTTCGGTATCGGGCCAGTTCGGTAAGTCGTTACAGGGACAGAACTCCGGGGGCATTCCGGTTTGTTTGAACACTACGGGCATAGCGCAGCGCGCGCAGCCACTGATTTCCCAAGCTGGTGTCAGCAGTTGGGCAATTGTTTCGTTTGTGCCTTCGAGGTAACAGTCTCCGCTGTCGCGGGAGATGATTTTTTGCCAGCAGTCTTCAAATTCCTGGCTGTAGCGATCGCCCGCATTTACCGATTTGGGCAGCAGCGCTTCGGAACCGTTGCGAATTAATACTTTTTTGCCTAACTGAAACCAGTAAGCAATATATTTTCTTACTTCACCATCTGATGCCATAACTTTTAGTCAACCCTTCAACTAATTGATTAGTTTAGACTTTTAATTTGAAATGAACACTCTTTCTTAAGAGACATTTTAGCTTTTACATAATTTCAAAATTTGGCTATTCCTCATGTCAAATTGTTGGGCGGTTCCCCCTAGGGAGTAGGTTTTTTGACTAATTTATGTGACTCTTGAGTTTTCAATCTTAGTTAAAATTCTACCTAATTTTCAGTTAAAATTGTCCATCGGCAAACCGAGATGTTTTCTCTCTTGTCGATCGCGACTCCGGCTGTTAATTTTTCGCTACGGGCGGCAGCGGGGTACCCAGAACCCTTAGATCCAAGGCGTAACCTCCGGTGGCGAGATAAACAGTATCGGCGATCGCCCCGATGTGGCGCACGAGAGTGCCGAGGCGATCGCGAAACAGCCGCCCCGCCGGATAAGCAGGCACAACACCCCATCCGGTTTCTTCCCCTACCAAAATTACATCAGCCGCCGCCGACTTCAAACTAGCTAGCAAATCTTGCTGCGTAGTCGCCCAAACAGCAGCTTCTTGTTCCAAAAGATTTGCCGTCCAAGTTCCCAGGGAATCAATCAACAAGCAATCTGAGGGCTTGCTGGCGCGCACAACTGCCGATAATTCGATGGGCACTTCTAGAGTTGTCCAATCAACTGGACGGCGATTTCGGTGCTGATCGAGGCGACGAAGCCACTCCAAATCCGTTTCATCAACCTGGCCGGTAGCCACATAGATTACTTGTTTTCCCGAACCCGCCGCCAGAGTTTCGGCCCATTCACTTTTGCCGCTTCGGGCCGGCCCAGTTACTAAGATTAATTGTCTCGATGTGGTGGGTTCTGAGTTACTCATTAGTCATTAGTCAGCAGTCATTAGTCAGGAGTCACATACAAAGGATTAAACACAATTATCCATTACCAATTACTCATTACCCATTACCCATTACCCATTATGATTTAAACGACCAACTACCAAATGCTTTTTAAGCGATAATAGCATTGATGAGACAATATCAGAGTAAGTCGAGCGAGAACCCCCGTATTTCCCAAGCTGTTATTTATGCCAGATCGTCCTCAGATATCAGCGATTATTTGCACCCACAATCGCGCCGCCTATTTAGGTGGGGCGATCGACAGCTTGCTGGTACAGGATTTTCCCGACAACTTTGAAGTAGTAGTAGTGGATAACGCTTCTAGCGATTATGCAAGCCCCGAAAGTTCCACTTCGCGCACCCGCGAGGTGGTAGAAGCAAGACAGGGCGATCGGCGCCTCAAGTACGTCTGGGAACCCGAAATCGGTCTGTCAGTAGCCCGGAACACCGGCGCTAAGCAAGCTCGCAGCGAAATATTAGCTTATCTCGACGACGACGCTATTGCTGAGCCGAATTGGCTCAGGGTGCTGCAGGCGGCTTATCAAAGCAATCAAAAACTCGCCGTAGCTGGTGGCAAAGTCAATTTGCTCTGGCCTTCTGGAGTCAGCCCGCCCGAATGGCTGTCACCGGGATTAGCCCAGAACTTGGGAGCATACGATTTAGGCGATACTTGCCTGTACGTCACTGCTGCCGGTTTGACTCCCAGGGGAGTAAACTACTCAATCCGGCGCGCTTTTCTCGAACAAATTGGCGGCTTCGATGTCAAACTCGGTAGAGTCGGCAAAAAGTTGCTGTCAAATGAAGAGTTGCGAACCACAGAATTAGCTTTAGAGTTAGGTTGGCAAGTAGTTTATCTACCGGAGGCCCTGGTGCTTCACCATGTCGCAGCAGAAAGGCTCAACAAAGCTTGGTTTCTAGAGCGCGGGTGGTGGCAAGGCATCAGCGAGTGTTATCGCGAACAATTGTCCGATCAAGACGGTATTGCTCAGCTTGGGCGAGGGGGTGAAAGAATCTTGAGGGGTGTCTGGAAGTCTTTTAAATATATTAGAGATCCAGGGCTGCGCTTTGAAAACTTCGTTTTTGCCTGGGGTCAAATCGGTTATTTGAGCGCAGCCATCCGCGACCTGATTTTTGCACCGAAATCGACCAGCAGGCATTAGGCTATAGGCAATATCCCTCGCTGCTCAAGTCGTCGGCGCGGCTGTGCCGATCGCACTTCATCTACAAAAACTCGACCGCATTCAGGTTCAAGCACTCGATTATGACATCTAGTTCATCCAAGATTCCGGTTTCAGTTCTCATTCCGGCAAAAGACGAAGAACTTAATCTACCAGCGTGTCTGGCCAGCATTGCTAGGGCGGATGAAGTTTTCATGGTTGATTCCCAAAGCAGCGATCGCACGGTAGAAATTGCCATCAGCACCGGCGCAAAAGTAGTGCAGTTTTACTTCGACAACCGCTGGCCGAAAAAGAAAAATTGGTCTTTAGACAATCTGCCCTTTCGCAACGAATGGGTATTAATTGTCGATTGCGACGAGCGCATTCCCCCAGAACTTTGGGACGAAATCGCGCAGGCGATCGAAGATCCCAATTTTGACGGCTACTACCTCAACCGCAAAGTCTTCTTTTTAGGCCAGTGGTTGCGTTACGGCGGCAGATATCCCGACTGGAATTTGCGTTTGTTCAAGCATCAAAAAGGACGTTACGAAAATCTCGGCACTGAATCCGTCCCCAATACTGGCGACAACGAAGTTCACGAACACGTCATTTTAGCTGGTCAAGTCGGCTACTTAAAAAATGACATGATCCACGAGGATTACCGCGATTTATTTCACTGGATAGAACGGCACAACCGCTATTCAAATTGGGAAGCTCGCGTTTATTACAATATTATTGAAGGGCGCGACGACAGCGGCACTATTGGCGCTCACCTATTTGGAGATGCAGTGCAGCGGAAACGCTTTCTAAAAAAAGTTTGGGTGTGGCTGCCTTTTAAACCACTGCTCAGATTTATGTTATTTTACTTTATTCAGCTCGGCTTTTTAGATGGAAAAGCTGGCTATATTTATGCAAGGCTATTGAGTCAATATGAGTATCAAATTAATGCAAAACTTTACGAGTTGCGTTGTTGTGGCGGTCAGTTGAATGTGGCAGAACCTGAGCCTACTCTGTCGCCGCCAGTAGTTATAAGTCAGGAGACAGAAGTGAAATTGCCTTAATATTTTGGAGGCATGGGGGAAGTGGGAATTAGGAATTGGTAGTTGGGAATTGGGAATTAGGACAGCCCGCCCATACCGAGTGGCTTGAGACATTTTTATTTAATAAGTTCTTCGAGGGATGGAAAAAGCAATTTTTCTGCGCTCACTTTTTCGCAATCACAAGGCTGTTGACTGGCGGATATTGCTGATACTTTTCCCAGCAGCAATTGGATGCTTTCTATTAGCAATGGTAGAGTTAATAAAATAATTGATGCTGATACTAGCAAGCTAATTAAGCCGTCAGCCCAATTCCAGTGCAGCCACGCTACGGCGATCGCCGCTAAAATTACTCCAACCGACGAAAAAATGTCGGCGACTGCGTGCAGAAACGCGCTTTTGAGGTTCAAGTCGCCGTGACAGCAGGAATGCAAGCAACAAGCATTAATCGAGTTGATGCTTAAACCGACTATGGCGGTAATTAACATCGGCAGCCCTTCTACTTCGGGAGTTGGGGACTGCAAACGGGCGATCGACTCTGCTGCAATCCACAGGGCGATCGCGACTAAACTGATACTATTAATTAAAGCAGCAATGATTTCTCCTCGTTCAGGGATTGACGATTGTGCGATCGTACAATCTACGGATTTACTTTTGCGTTTGGCTGAGGAGTACCAAGTCGCTGTCAAAGTTATTGCTAAAGCTGCTACATCTGAAAAAACGTGACCCGCATCTGCTAATAGGGACAAACTATGAGAATTAAGTGCGGCGATTAACTCTGCTACAAAAAAGCTGCTAAGCAGTACCAAAGCTGTTTGTAAAAGTCGAACTTTGCCAATGCTGGGATTTATATTCTCGCATTGTGCGGTATCCTTGGCGTTTTCAGAGTCAAAATTTTCCTTAACTAGAAATGTCATGCAGCAGCCCTTAAGGTTAAACTCGATTTTAAATTAAACATTAAATTAACTATCAATGACCGATTATATACCAAATCCGAACCAAGATCCGGAAAATTTGAGCGCAAATTCCCCAAATTCGGGAAGAAACGATCGCCAAATTAGCGACAATCACGCCAATACTTTGACAGGCGAATCTTTAGTCGATTTGCGCCGCTACGATCAATCAAAGTTCGATCGAGGAAAGCCTAGTTGGGTAATTTTGCTTTGGTGGTTCCTCCAGGAGATCGCATTTCCTCTCACTCCACACCCTTTTAATCGCATCAGAAGGGGGTTGCTGCGGTTATTTGGAGCGAAAATAGGTCGGGGTGTGATCGTTCGCCCCACGGCTCGTTTTACCTATCCTTGGAAAATTGCCATCGGAGACTACAGTTGGATCGGAGATGATGTTGTATTGTACAGTCTCGATCGAATTGCGATCGGCAAACACTGCGTCATTTCTCAAAAAAGCTACCTCTGCACCGGCACTCATGACCCTCAAGACCCAGCCTTTGGCTTAATAACAGCACCTGTGATCATTAATAACGGCGTTTGGATTGCCGCCGACTGCTTCATTGGCCCTGCTGTAGAAATCGGTGCTAACGCTTTAATCGGAGCTCGCAGCAGCGTCTTTAAAAATATGCCTGCAGGCTTTATTTGCACAGGAACACCTTGTCGTCCCCGCTGTCAGCGAGGAATTAACCAAAGTTCGTAAGAAATATTGCACCGGAAAACTAAGCAGCTTTACAAGCTTGCTGCCGAATAGGAATTTCAATGACGAATTCTATTCCCTTTCCTAATCCAGGCTGGCAGTATAATCTGCCCCCATGCTTTTCAACGATAATTTGGTAACTGATAGATAACCCCAACCCAGTTCCTTTACCGATAGGTTTGGTGGTAAAAAAAGGGTCAAATAGTTTCGGTTGTAAAGTTTCGGCAACTCCCCGACCGTTGTCACTAATATGAATAGCAACCCAATTATCGTCAATTACTTTTGTAGAAATTTGAATGCGGTTCGGGTGTTGTTTGATTTCTGCAAAGGAACGCTGCTGATTCGATTCATCTAAAGCATCAATGGCATTGGAAAGAATATTCATGAACACTTGATTTAATTGTCCGGCATGGCATTCTACTGGTGGAAGCTGACCGTAGTTTTTTATTAGTTCAATCTCAGGATGCTCGGGTTTTGCTTTTAAACGATGATGCAGGATGGTGAGTGTACTATCAATTCCTTCATGAATATTTACAGCTTTCACGTCTGCCTCATCTAGGCGAGAAAAGATTCGCATAGACTTGACAATTTCCTGGATGCGCTGCGTTCCTAAGTTTATAGAGTTAAGAACTTTGATAAAATCTTCTTCCACAAATTCCAGTTCTATTTCATCCATTGCTGCTTGAATCCGAGGGGTGGGATTTACATAATCTTCTTGATAGAGATGTATTATTTTTAGTAAGTTATGAGCGTACTCTTGGGCATAACCCAGATTGCCAGAAATGAAATTTATAGGGTTGTTTATTTCATGAGCAATCCCAGCCGCCATTTGCCCTAAGCCGGACATTTTCTCGCTTTGGATTAACTTAAGTTGCATTTGTTGTAAATCTTCATAGGCTTGGCTAACCTCTAAAACTTTTTGCTCCAATAATGTATTTTTTTCTTCTAACTTCTCAGTTAAAACATGAAGCTTTAAATGCAGTTTGACGCGAGCTAATACTTCCTCCTGTTGGAAAGGTTTGGTAATATAATCTACAGCCCCAAGCTTAAACCCCTCAACTTTATTAGCCGTATCCGAGAGAGCCGTCATAAATATAACGGGAATCTGTTTAGTTTCTGGATTAGCCTGTAATCGACGACAGGTTTCAAATCCATCAATTTCTGGCATCATGACATCTAGCAAGATTAGATCGGGGAGAGCATATTTGACTCGCTCTAGTGCCATTTTGCCAGATTTCGCGACCCGAACTTCAAATCCTTCCTGACTTAAGGCATCAGATAAGACACCCAAGTTGGCTGAATTGTCATCAACTATAAGAATTGTACCATTTGCTTGAATTTCTGAATTCATAAACCTTACTTGTAGGACTGAATAAACGTCAAAATCTCTTCGTCTTGAAAGTCCTTTGCCATCTGATGCAATCTTTTAGCAAATGGAATATATTGGGGAGCTATTTCTTCAAGTAATAGCGCCTGCTTAACTATTTCTAGGAAATTTCCTTTCATAGCCAGTTCGTATAACATTTCCATTTGTGTAGCAGGCGGGGCAATTAGCTCATCGGTGTCTGAGGATCTCGCCTGTGGCTCTTCATTAGCTTCATAAATCCATTCTAAATCAAGATACTGTTGTAATTTTTGCAGGAGTTCCGTTGCCTGAATAGGTTTGGGAATAAAGGTGTTGCCTCCTGCTTCTAAACTTCTGTATTGATCGGTTTCAAATACGCTGGCAGAAGACACAATAATGATGATGTCTTTGAAATTTTCCGATTCTCGAACCCGCTTAATTACCTCGAAGCCATCTAGTTCGGGCATTAATAAGTCGGTAACAATTAAATCGGGCTGCACCTCTATAATTTTTTCCCAGCCTTCCTGCCCATCGTTCGCTTCAAACACCTCAAAGCCGATCGGACTGAGTAAATTGCTAATTACCGAACGGTTAGCCCATTTGTCATCAATAACCACAATCTTAGGTTGGCGGTCTTTGATGCCGATAATCTGCCCGCGATGGTCGATTTGAGATGTTTTTACCCATTCATCGGCTTGAGATAGATGGACATCAAACCAGAAAATACTGCCAACATTCATCTCACTTTGAACCTGAATGGTACTGCCCATTAGTTCTACAATCCTTTTGCTAATTGCCAGTCCCAATCCCGTACCTTCCGTCTGCCGCCTGCGATCGCCTACCTGCTCGAAGGGCTGAAAGATAGCTTGGAGTTGATCCTGTGCAATGCCGGTACCTGTATCGCGTATTTCAAAGCGAATTTTTCCTTCTGTTGCAAAACTGACGATAAAAGTGACACTGCCCTCATCCGTAAATTTAATAGCGTTGCTTAAAAGATTAATTAACACTTGTCGCAAGCGTTTTTCATCCGCACGAATACCGATCGGCAGTTCGGGGCTTGAAGGAAAATGAAAGTGAATTCCCTTAATTTCAGCTCGGATACGACACATTTCTGCGACACCTTGCAGGAACGCCGGGAAATGAAAATCGGTGGGCATTAGTTCCACTTTCTGTGCTTCAATCTTAGACAAATCGAGAATATCATTGATTAAGGTCAGTAAATGGGAACCGCACTGATAAATGACATCAATGCGCGATCGCTCTTCTTCATTCAAGACTTTGGAACGCTGAAGAATCTGCGCGTACCCCATGATGCCATTAAGCGGAGTCCGCAACTCGTGGCTCATGTTAGCAAGGAATTCACTTTTGGCCCGACTAGCTGCTTCTGCGGCTTCCCTGGCTTTTGCCTGTAAGATTTCTGCTTGTTTGCGATCGTGGATATCGATACAAGTGCCAACCCACTCCCGGAGGCTGCCATCTTCATCCAGAAGTGGCACCCCTCTAGCTTGGAAATAACGATAGTTTCCATCCGTTCCGCGCATTCGATATTCCATCTCAAACATGCTTCTGGTTTGCACTGCTTCCATCCACACCTGAACTGTTCGTTCACGATCGTCCGGGTGGATTGTATCTAACCAGCCAAAACCAACCCCCTCAGCTTCCGTTTGTCCGGTGTAAGATCTCATACTCGGTGAATCCTGGCATCTTCCTTCAGCATCAGTTGTCCAGACAATTTGGGAGATGGCAAGGATTAGGGAACGATAGCGTTCTTCGCTTTGTTTGATCGCATCTTCGGCTTGTTTGCGATCGTGGATATCGGTGCAAGTGCCAACCCACTCCCGAATGCTGCTATCTTCATTCTGAATTGGTACCGCTCTAACTTGAAAATAGCGATAGTTTCCATCTGCTGCACGCATTCGATATTCTATGTCATACAGGCATTTTGTTTGCGCTGCTTCCATCCACGCCTGAGCCGTTCGTTCGCGATCGTCTGGGTGAATTGCATCTAACCAGCCAAAACCAAGCACTTCCTCTACGGTTTGTCCGGTGTAAGCTCTCCAACTCGGTAGATCCGGGCATTTTCCTTCAAAATCCGATGTCCAGACAATTTGGGACGTGGCAAGGATTAGCGATCGATAGCGTTCTTCGCTTTGTTTGAGAGCATCTTCCGCTTGTTTGCGATCGTGGATATCGCTACAAGTGCCAATCCACTCCTGGATGCTGCCATCTTCATCCAGAATTGGTACCCCTCTAAGTTGAAAATAACGATAGTTTCCATCCGCTCCCCGGATTCGATATTCTGTGTCATACAGGCTTCTCGTTTGCACTGCTTCCATCCACACGTGAGCCGTTCGTTCGCGATCGTCCGGGTGAATTGCATCTAACCAGCCAAAACCATCAGCCATCTCAGCTTCGGTTTGTCCGGTGTAAGCTCTCCAAGCCGGTTGATCCACGCATCTTCCTTCAGCATCCGCTGTCCAGACAAGTTGGGACGTAGCAGCGATTAGCGAACGATAGCGTCCTTCGCTTTGTTTGATAGCATCTTCGGCTTGTTTGCGATCGTGGATATCGCTACAAGTGCCAACCCACTCCCGGATGTTGCCATCTTCATCGAGAATTGGTACTCCCCTAGCTTGAAAATAACGATAGTTTCCATCCGCTGCCCGGATTCGATATTCTACGTCATACAGGTTTCTCGTTGTCACTGCTTCCATCCAGACCTGATTCGTTTGTTCGCGATCGTCCGGGTGAATTGCATCTAACCAGCCTAAACCAACCACTTCGTCTACGGTTTGTCCGGTGTAAGCTCTCCAACTCGGTAGATCCGGGGATCTTCCTTCAGCATCCGCAGTCCAGGCAATTTGGGATGTGGCAACTATTAGCGAACGATAGCGTTCTTCGCTTTGTTTGATAGCATCTTCCACTTGTTTGCGATCGCTAATGTCATTATTAATTTCGAGTTGGGTACAAGGCTTGCCTTCCCCATCGCGCTGCAATGTCCAGCGACTTGCCACAATAATATGCCGACCGTCACGGGTGGTGTGCTCCACTTCTCCTTCCCAACTTCCCTGCTGGAAAAACTCTGCCATTACGGTTTCTAACGGTTTAGGGAAGACGGTTTCCAAGAATGTGTGAATGTGCTGCCCTACTACTTCCGCTTTTGTCCAACCATAAAGCTTTTCTGCACCTTGGTTCCAGTATGTGATGCGGTCATCCATATCCCGAATAATGATACTATTGCTGGCTAAGTCGAGTATTTCTAGGGTTTGACGGAGCGTTTGCTCGACTTTTTTGCGATCGCTAATATCTCGTGTGGTCGCGATGATACCCAGAATATTGCCATTACCATCCCGCCAAGGAGCTTTTGTAGTGAAAAAAGTCGCGGTTTTTTCACCGTCAGAGACATCTTCCTCGTAAGTCTCAGTGATGCCTGTTGCCATGACTTGACGATCTTTCGCCATAATTGCACGGGCACTCTCAGGCGGCAGTAATTCCAAATCATCTTTGCCGATGATTTCCTCAATTGGCTTGCCTATGAAGTTTGCCAAATTGGAGTTAAGGGCAACATGACGCCCTTCCCGATCTTTAACGACAATGAAGTCTGGTGTACTTTCCAAAATAGAGTTTAGCAGTGCATTACGATCGCGCATCTGGGCTTCAGCTTGTTTGCGATCGCCAATGTTTCGTGCTATGGCGATCAGGCCGAGAATATTGCCATGAGCGTCCCGCCAAGGGGCTTTTGTCGTTAAAAAAGAAGTGTTCTCTGTACCATTGAAAACCTCTTCTTCGTAGGTTTCAGTAATGCCTGCTTCCATGATCTCGCGGTCTTTTGCCATGATGGCAAAGGCGGCAGCAGTGGGCAGCAGTTCCGAATCATCTTTGCCAATGATTTCCTCAATGGGTTTACCGTAAAAGGTTTTTGCCACAAAGGAATTAAGGGCAACATATCGACCTTCTCGGTCTTTAACAACAATTATGTCTGGCGTACTTTCCAAAATAGAGCTCAGCAAGAGGTTGCGATCGCGCAACACAGCTTGCTGTTCGCGCAGAGCTTCTTCAGCTTGTTTGCGATCGGTAATATCTGTATTAGCCCCAATCCATTCCCGAATTGAACCATCCGCGTTTAGAATTGGTACACCACGACAACTCATGTAGCGATATTCCCCGTCATAGCGACGCATACGAAATTCAGATTCATAGAATGATCGATTGGCAACAGCAGTTAACCAGGCAGTAGTAATAGACGAGCGATCGTCTGGATGGATAGCGTTGCTCCCACCCCTTCCCTTGTAATCATCAAATGTCTGTCCTGTAAATGCACTCCAAGTAGGTTGCTCGATCGCCATTTCGCCGTCGGCATTGCAGATCCAAATAATTTGAGCGCTGGCTTCGATCAAAGAACGAAATCGTTCTTCACTTTGTTTGAGGACATCTTCTGCGGTTTTGCGATCGCGAATATCCCGCGTAATAGTGGCAATCCCTACTGGTTCATTAGTCTCTGGATGTTTGACCAGAAATAGGGTGTAGTCTACCGCAATGGGTTGACCTGTCACGAAATGTCTGAACCGGTAATCACTCCGCCACCCCCCCTCTTGCATTAGAGTAGGCAGAACACGCTGCTGTACAAAGTCCAAATCTTCTGGCATGAAGAAGTCGGTAATGTGTTTGGTTCTGGCTTCGTCCAAACTACTGAGTCCAACCAAATCCAGACCAGCCTGATTCAGTAGCATCGGGCGACCATCCATTGAGGCAACGCCAATAAAGTCACGGCTGTTCTCGATCGTTGTAGCGAGCAATTGCCGTTCTTCCTCTGCTTTTTTGCGATCGCTAATGTCCCGTGCAATAGTGGAAATAAACTCGACTTCGCCTGTTTCCGTTTTGTGGACGATTAAAACTTGGGAAACTGGAATTTCTTTCCCATCGTGTGACAAAAACACGGTTTCACCAGCCCAGCTACCCTCTCTTAAGGCGGTTGGAAAGACTTCATTTTGGAATTTTGTCGTTGCCGAGGGAGCTAATACAAAATCTACACTAAACGGAGATCGTGCCTCCTCTGGAGGTACCCCCATCATTTTCTGTCCGGCTTTGTTGAGGTAGACGTTATGCCCTGTTGCATCCGCAATCCCTACGAAGTCGGAAGTTGCTTCTAAAATTGCCGTCAGTCTTGCCTGCTTTTGTTCGGCCCGCTTGCGATCGCTAATTTCAATTACAATCCCACCAAGACCAAAAACCAGGCCATTTTCATCCAACAAAGGATAGTAAGATGCTTGCCAGTAGCGCACGATGCCCGGTTCTTTCGGCGTTTCACCCACTAATTCATAGTCGAGAATTGGCTTGCCCGTATCCAGAATGCCTTGCAGCATTGGTTCCACAGTCGGAGCCAATTCTGGCAGCACCTCACGCACTGACCTACCAATATGGTCTGCCACACAAACGCCATTCATCTGGGCCAAAACTTCGTTAATTTGGACGTACCGAAGTTGGCGGTCAAAAATCAGCATTCCGGCGTTAGCACCTGCAAAAAAAGCGTCGAAGTGAGCCTGTCGCAATGCCTGTGCTGTTGTGTTCTCTTGCGGTTGCGGTTGGGTTTTCTCTGGTGGGAATTTGCTCATGTTGGCTCGTGCATTTCAGCTATTATTCTAAAACTTCTTTCCAATGGCGCGATCGCAAGGTTTTCCTTGTTTCCTATTTGGGTACTGAAGAAAACGTTCAGTAGGGCGACCATTCGCTTTTCCATCGGCGATAAATGTATCCCTTGCGACAATATTTCCGTTAATTCTTCGGATGTATCGCCAAGCAGTTCTATTGCTCATCAATTCTATTCCTAATCAATCCTATTGGTAGAACCTTGGTGACAACCTAAGCTAGGGAAGCGTTTGTCAATCAGCAATTATGCTCAGCATTTACTCTGTTTTTGGGTGGAGAACTTAGATTTGGGCGATCGAGCAATCATGTCTCGCGCCATATTTATTTCCACCCAACCCCAAACCGCCAATTTTCCACTCCTGAACAAGTAAGTATTTTCAGTAATTTTACTGATTGACAAATGTGATTAAGTTATAGTTTGTCCTCCATGTCGGTAGAATGCCAAGTATTCTTGGAACGTTATCAATTTTAGCTATATCCGTTAAATTTTCACTTATAAATACACAAAACGCACGCAACTAGCAGAGTAATAGCAATATGTCTCCCACCAGTTAAAGTCATTGTAATACTTGGATATTTGACTTGTCCACTTAAAGAGTCATTCAATAATCCCTGCTTAAGTTGATAACGGGACTTCAAAAAAAATTAGTGGAGAGTATGATAAACTCGAATCGAGTTAATGTTGACTAAAGTTAGCAGAGCGATCGCTTTAATAATAGATGAGTTTGCTCTTGGAGCGCGCAAAAGTGGCACACTAACCGCAGGCCTGCGAAGACCAGGTATCCTAAAAATTGGCAAGAGGGAGAACTGCGTAGTATGAGGAACCACATATCTATGTAACGACTTCACTGTTTTCACCCTAAAAATAGGTTAAAATTTATGATAACGAGTTCAGTATTTTATTTTTACATTTGGTACTAAAGACTTTGTTTTTAACTACTCCCTTAAAAAATGACAACACAAAAAACTTTATCACCTGAATTTAAATTCAATACAATACCAGAAGAAGTATTGACACAGATCTCGCAAATATTTACAGCTACCCTATTTAAAATAGGTGAAAATTCTGTATCCCTGCAGTCACTGGGGGAACTACTCGTCTTGTTTATGGCTATCCTTGTGATCGCAAGATTTTTTACCAACTTTCTTAAGGAAAGCTTGCTTGTCAGACTGGGAATTGACGAGGGAAATCGGGAAGCGATCGCAGTAATTATTGGGTACTTAATAGTAGCTTTGGGCGTAATAGTCGCCATCCAAAGCATCGGCTTCAACCTCGCTTCTTTTGCAGTAGTTGCGGGGGGATTGGGAGTCGGAATTGGCTTCGGAATCCAGGATTTAACAACTAATTTTGTCAGTGGCTTAACGCTGCTTTTAGACAGACCGGTGAAAGTCGGAGACTTTGTGGAATTAGAAGGATTAATGGGAATCGTCAAAAAAATCTCGATTCGATCGACCATCATCCAAACCACTGAGGACTCTAGCGTCATAGTTCCCAACAGCAAAATGATTAGCAACAAAATTGTTAACTGGAGTTACGAAAACTCGCTACTCTGTCTCCGAGTTCCCGTAGAAGTAGCGGAGAATAGTAACCCGCTGTTAGTGACAGAAACTCTGTTAAATATTGCTTACGCAGAAGCGGGAGTTTTGTACGAACCGAATCCGAAAGTATTGTTTGTCGAGTTTGGTGACGATAGTTTTAAATTTGAACTTTTAGTTTGGACGGACAGGCCGACTGAAAGAGAAATAATTAAAAGTTCTTTGAATTTTGCAATTGAATACAATTTCCGGCACCAGAAAATCGAATTTCCCTTCAATGACAGAGAAATTTATTTGCAAAACCCCGAAGTTCTGTTGTCAATGTTCAACAAAAAAGAAACTGCAATTGATCTCCCCAAGAGTTACTCGGAAAATGAGCAGAAACCGCCAATTTTTGCAGAGAAACTGAAAAAGCCATCGTCCCTTAGCTGTTTGCTACGAGAGGTAGAATACTTTGAAAATCTGACCGATCTTGAATTGCGGCAGTTGATTGAAGTTGGATATCGCAAACGGCTGCGACCGCAAGAATTTTTGTTTCACGAAAACGACCCCGGAGATGCTTTTTACATGATTCTTTCAGGTTCAGTAGAAGTTTTTGTAGAAGCTATTGACAAACATCTGAATAACCTAGGTAGTGGTCAGTTTCTCGGAGAACTTTCTTTGATGTTGGGCATCCCCAGAACAGCTTCGGTAAGAGCTTTGGAAGAAACAATTTTGTTTGCCATCAATAAAGAAGGTTTCCAGAAAGTTTTAACTGAACGACCGGATTTATCTGAACAGATTATTAAAGAAATAGTCAAACACAAAGAAGAACTCAGCGAGAGACAGAAATTATTGCGAGAAATGGAATTAGTAGAGGCAGCAGAAGAGGAGGAAAATCCTGTAGAATGGGTGAGAAAACGGCTAAAAAATCTATTTAGTCTTTGAAATAATTCCTATGACGCGATTTATTCACGATCTCTTTGCCAAAGAATACCTGGAGGAATTGCTGTCGCCGCTCGGAACGGTTAATATCGGCCGCGATGTGACTTCAGAAGTCAGAGAAATCGATGTTTATTTCACTCCCAGCACCGCAATTCCCGAATACTCAGAAACCCTGGGATTGTTGGGAAAAATGGCTAACACAACTGCAATTTTTGAACCGTTTCGCAATCCTGCCAACGTCAGCGAAATTTGTAGCTGTCTGGGCAAGTTATTGGACGTGCGAGGTGAGTTGGAGCGAAAATTTAGGAGAGAAAATACTCGCTATGATGACGCCCAGTTACCCAAACTGTGGATTTTGATGCCCACAGCATCGAAAGCATTGGTAGATAGCTTTAATGCGATACCAGACACAGAGAATTGGATGCAGGGAATTTATTTTTTGGGGGAATCTTTGCGGACTGCAATTGTGGCGATTCACCAGTTGCCAGAAACTCCAGAAACTCTGTGGTTGAGGATTTTGGGCAAAGGGGGAGTGCAGCAAAGGGCTATTTCCCAATTAAGCGCTTTAGCTACAGACGATCCGTTGCGGATTATCGCGCTAGAATTGCTGTATCGGTTACAGTCAAATTTAGTAACCGATGCGCCACAAGAATTAGAGCCAGAAGAGCGGGAGTTAATTATGGCCATTGCACCACTTTTTCAACAACAAATACAAGCAGCACAGCAACAAGCTAGAGAAGAAGGACTAGAACAGGGACTAGAACAAGGACTAGAACAGGGACTAGAACAAGGGCTAGAACAAGGGCTAGAACGAGGCAGACAAGAACAACAGCGCTTAATCTTAGAAAACTTTCTGCGAGTTAGATTTGGAGAATTAAGTCCAAAAATGACTGTTTTTCTATCTCCAATATCCAAGTTGCAGGCGGCGGAATTTACAGTGCTGTTGCTGGCAATATCGATGCTGACCGTCGATGAAACAGGGCGCGAAGCAGCGGTTAAATTGTTAGCTGAAAGTGCGTTGCAAATCCGATCGCCTGAATTGGGCGCTCTTCTGCCTACAGCCGTTACTAATTTATTGGCTTTGCCTGTGACAGAATTGACCTTGTTTGTAGAACAACTGCCACAGTTATCGGCTGAGGAATTGAGGGACAGGTTAGGAAAAACACTTGACTAAAACCTGCGATCGCAGCCATAAAGGGATCTCGCTCATTATGGCTGCGATCGTTCTCAAATAAAATTCCTAAATTCTGTCGATCGCACTTAGGAATTGGACTGAGGCGACAAAATCAAGTGCAGCAGACCGTCGATCAGTCGATCGCGCTCCATTGGAATAATATCTTTGCCGTGCATCATATGCTGCGTTAACTGGAAATATACCAGCGATCCAATAAAAATCCGCGCCGTTGCCTCCGGATCGGGCAATTTTAACTCTGGATGCGATGCGAAATATTGAGTAAGCCGTTCAATTCCCGGTTTAGCTAAGTTTTTCACAAAAGTCTGCGCTAGCTGGGGAAAACGCCCCGACTCCGCAATCACTAACCTCACAAAATTGAGGAATTCAGGTTCCTGCGTCACCTGCTCTAATAGAGTTGTGGCAACGAATCGCAGCGCTACGGCCGGTTCTTCATCCAGAACTGTAAAATGGACCTTTTCTCGCGCCAGCCGCTGTACCAAGGCCACGAATAATCCTTCTTTATCTGCAAAATAGCTGTAAACCGTGGCTTTGGAAACTCCCCCCGTCTTCGCTACCTTGTCCATACTCGTGCCCGCGTAGCCGTGGGTTAAAAATTCTTGCATCGCACCTTGCAGGATTCGTTCGGTTTTGTCACCTCCTGCTGCGTCTGGTTCGAGCGATTTTGTCCTTGCCATACCTTGCTTCTGTAATTTTTATTTAGGATCTTGACATTATTATACTGAACGGTTTAGTATTAAAACATATCAGAACTAAACGGTTTAGTTTTATTTCTTTAAAAGAGGTATGTCATGGTACACCAACCAACAGCAGACAGCTTATCCTCAAATCCATCCCTAGTTAAACAACTTCTAGTTGTGGCAGCACTAGCAACCCTGGCGGCAGGAGGAACCACAGGCTACACGATCTGGCGATCGCGCATACCCGATCCCAACGCAGTAGCCGCAGCAGCAGCCGTCACAGCATCCCAATTAACAACAGTTACAGCCTTGGGACGACTCGAACCCAGAGGAGAAGTAATTAAAGTCTCCGCCTCCGGTGCGGCGGAAGGGAACCGGATCGATCGACTTTTGGTAAAAGAAGGAGACAGGGTGAAAACAGGTCAGGCGATCGCAATTTTGGACAGTCGCGATCGCCTGCAAGCCGCCCTCGACCAAGCTCAAGAACAAGTGCGCGTCGCCGAAGCAAATCTAGCAAAAGTGAAAGCCGGAGCTAAAAACGGCGAAATCCAAGCCCAAAAAGCAACTATTAGCCGTTTATCCGCCGATCGCAGCAACGAGATCGCAGCGCAACAGGCGATCGTCAGCCGCCTAGAAGTCGATCGCAGCACCGAAATAGCAGCGCAACAAGCCACAATTGCCCGCATCACGGCCGAACAGCAAGGGGAAATTCAAACTCAAAAAGCCGCAATTGCCCGCCTACAAGCCGAACTCCGCAACGCTCAAAGCGAGGATCGGCGGTACTCCCAACTCTATGAACAGGGAGCAATTTCCGCCTCAACTAGCGACAGCAAAAGCCTCGCCGCCGAAACAACTCAACAGCAACTCAACGAAGGAAAGGCAAAACTAAATCAAATTCAGCAATCGCGCCAACAGCAGATTAACGAAGCCCAAGCCAAATTAAATCAAATTCAACTATCGCGCCAACAGCAAATTAACGAAGCCCAAGCCAAACTCAGCCAAATTCAGGAATCTCGACAACAGCAGATTAATGAAGCCGTGGCAAATCTCGATCGCATCGCCGAAGTGCGTCCCGTTGACATAGCAGCCGCTGCCGCCGAAGTCAGTTCCGCCGCTTCAGCAGCCAAACAAGCCAAAGCCAATCTGGATCTAGCTTACATCCGTGCTCCCAGAGACGCGCAAGTCCTGAAAATTCACACGCATCCGGGGGAAAGGGTAGGAAACGACGGCATTGTCGAACTCGGACAAACTCGCGAGATGCTGGCTGTTGCGGAAATCTACGAAAGCGATGTGGACAAAGTACGCCTCGGACAAACCGCCAAAATTACTAGCGATGCTTTGATCGGCGAATTGCGGGGAACTGTCGAACATATTGGTTTGCAAGTGCAGCGGCAAAACATTGTTAACACCGATCCTTCTGCGAATATTGATAGTCGAATTGTGGAAGTAAAAGTGCGCTTAGATGAAGCTTCCAGCCAGAAAGTAGCGGGATTCACCAATTTGCAAGTCAAAGTGGCGATCGGGGAAATTAAAGATTAAGAAGACTTAAACCGCAGGGTCCCTTTCTTCAATTCAAAATCCAAAATCTAAAATCTAAAATCCTATGATTGGACTCATAAAACCCTTACAACAGTTAAGACGGAGAACTTCCCTCGGATGGCTGCAACTGAGTCACGACAAAGGCCGAATGGCCGTTGCAGTAGCAGGAATTGCCTTTGCTGACGTTTTGATCTTCATGCAGTTAGGCTTTCAAAATGCGCTTTACACCAGCAATACGCGGCTGCATCAAGCCTTGCAAACAGACTTAGTTTTGATTCACCCCCAAGCGCGAAATTTGATTAATTTGTCTTCCTTTCCCAGGCGCAGATTGTATCAAGCAATGAACGTACCGGGCGTGAAATCAGCCGAGCCGCTTTACGTAAAAATTGGTAACTGGAAAAATCCCGAAACTCGGCGCGAAACGTCGCTGATGGTGGTGGGTTTCAATCCCGATCGCCCTGCGTTTGCGCTTCCAGAAGTTAACCAAAATTTGAGCGCGATTAAATTGCCGGATACCGTGTTGTTCGATCGAGCTTCTAGGGGAGATTACCAAGGAACGATCGCGCAAATCGATCGAGGAAAAGCCGTTAAAGCTGAGGTCGAGCGGCGTACGATTAACGTCAGCGGTTTATTCACAGTTGGGGCATCTTTTGCCGCCGACGGTATTTTGATGACTAGCGATCAAAATTACCTGCGCCTGTTTGCGAGACAAAACGCCGCGAGTGTTAATGCCGGGTTAATTCAACTGCAACCGGGTGCTGACCCCGTGGAAGTTCAACAAGTTTTGAAAGCATACTTACCAGATGATGTCAAGGTACTAACGAAACAAGAATTTATCGATTTTGAGAAAAATTACTGGGCTAAGAATACTGCGATCGGCTTTGTATTTAATTTAGGCGTCGCGATGGGTTTTGTCGTTGGGGTGATTATTGTTTATCAAGTTCTCTCAACCGATGTCAGCGACCACATGGGAGAATACGCTACTTTCAAAGCAATGGGCTACCGCAATGTTTATTTACTCGGCATCGTTTTTGAAGAAGCTCTAATTCTTTCCGTCCTCGGTTTTTTGCCAGGAGTAGGAGTCTCTTTCGGACTCTACTCTTTAACTCGCAAAGCTACAAATTTACCCCTTTATATGACGCTGCTTAGAGCATTTATAGTATTAGTTTTGAACGTGATTATGTGCACTATTTCTGGAGCAATTGCCACTCGTAAACTGCAAGCAGCCGATCCAGCAGATATGTTTTAAGGGAAAATGAATTAGAGAGTATGAAAGACTAAAGCCCTGACTAAAAAAATATTTTTGTAATTTTTCTCTTCTTTTTACTCTGCCTTGTTGGCGACAAAAGCGGTTTATTAGACTTGAAGTGCAAAATTTCCCAATCTTGAAATCCATCTGCGTTCATCTGCGGTTTGCCTCTTAATCAAAGATTTAGGCAACCTTGTCTCTTAATTAAATCTCCAACCTCAAACCAATAACATATGAATTCTACTACTCTCTACCCAACAACCAACGCATTACAGATTCCTGCACCTGTAATTTCCGCGCACCACCTCGACCACTACTTCGGTCAAGGTCAACTGCGAAAACAGGTACTTTTTGACATTAATCTCGACATTGAGGCAGGTGAAATAGTGCTGATGACGGGACCTTCCGGTTCTGGAAAAACTACGCTTTTAACTTTGATTGGCGGACTGAGATCCGGTCAATCGGGAAGTCTCCAAATTCTCGGTCAAGAGATGTGCAAAGCGAGTTCAGACCAATTGGTAAAGGCGCGGCGCAAAATTGGCTATATCTTTCAGGCGCACAATTTACACCGCAGTTTGACGGCGCTGCAAAACGTGCAAATGGGTTTGGAAGTTCACGGCAATTTGTCGCGTTCTCAAATGCGCGATCGCTCTGCAAAAATGCTAGAGTTAGTAGGACTGGAACAGCGGATTAACTATTATCCAGATGATTTGTCGGGAGGACAGAAACAAAGAATTGCGATCGCCCGCGCTTTGGTCAGTCAACCACAAATTGTTCTAGCTGACGAACCAACAGCGGCCCTGGACAGCAAATCCGGTCGCGAAGTGGTGAATTTGATGCAGCAACTTGCCAAAGAACAGGGTTGTACTATTTTATTAGTAACCCACGATAACCGAATTTTGGATATTGCCGATCGCATCGTTCACATGGAAGATGGAAAATTAGCCTAATTTTTAAATTTCTGAAGAATAGACATCACCCATAACTCCCTCATTTTCAATTTTGGATGTTAAAATTTAATCCAAAATTGCCCAACCCCAATCTAAACTCGTCCTGGGACTGTTCGCTAATTGCTAACAACCAATCCTGGGCGGTCAATCCCCAAATTTTTCTGATACATGGCTTCGAGTGTGGGCATAGACGATTCCACAGAACCGCCATAACGGCGAAAAGAGGGCCAGATGTAAGCGAGTTTTCTGACTGCTGACTCTAATCGACCCGCTTCTATATCTTCTAAGGCACCTTTTTCTCGGATTAACTCTATAGCCATCAAATCTTGATTTTCTGGGCTGAAATCGCGGACGCCAAATTTTTTGGCAAATCTGTCCCAAGTGGTGCTGAGAAACTGATATCGCCCCGCTGCATCGGAACAGAGTTTTTTGCGGTAACGACGGCCGCACCTCATTTCTCTGGGATGATCTTGAAAGCTGACAAATTTCGTGCCGGTGTACTGGGTGCGGTACCCGTCGGGGCTAGCGGTTCCTTCGGCGGCGGCTATGGTGTCGAGAAAGGCTTTGACTCGACGTTCGGGCCCGATGCTATCGAGTCTGCTATCCTGTCTGGGAGCTGGTGAATTCAGGGTTGCAGCTTCGGGCGATCGATCGCGCTCGATGTTATCCTCTCCTTTGTCTGGTGAATCGATGGCCACAACTTCCTGCAGGCGTTTCGGGGTGGGCGAGCTTTCTGCCGAGACCGCTTGTCCCCACAGCAGCCTCGGCGTCATTCGACCTAAGAAAAAGCACAAACAGATTAAGAAACCCCAAGAGAGTTGAAAACGAAGGCGTTTGGAGCCGTTCCGGCGCAGAACAGGCCACCGGTGAAGGGGGAGTGTTGCGGGCAAAATTTTCGTTTGCTGGCCGAAGGCGAACAGCGATTTCAGCGCTACCAAGGTTTGCTTGTAAAAACGTGGTGGAAGTTTCCGAGCTCTCATCGCTGTGGCGAAAGTCTCGACCTCTGTCAGAGTAACTTGTGCCAGCGGTTTTGCGACAAACACTCGAAAATGGTTAGCCGCCTGCCAGCTAAAGTGCCGGTTGCGGGGGGATTGGCGATTTACCCACAGGCGAATTAGCTCCATGTCTGACATAGGGAGCAGGTGGCGTCCCAGATCTTTTGATGCGTACAAGAGTACCTCCTGATATCACTTCTAGTTGAAGGTTCCCAGCTATAACGGATGAGTGAAACAGGGATCAATGGAAACTGGCTTCAACCATACTAAGTGATACTACTAAGCGCTCACGGGGTCAAGCTCAAGGGCCGATTGTTCGAGCAGTTGAGTGTAAAGTTGACTAAGTTGGGAGGCGATACGGTCCCAACGGAAATAGGTTTCGACGCGCTGGCGGGCTGTGTGTCCGAGTTGCTGGCGCCATAGTGAGTCAAGTAACAAGCGATCGATCGCCTCGGCAAAGGCTGCTTCATTTTTCGGCGGGGCGAGCAAACCTGTTTGTTGCGGCACTACAGTATATTTCAGCCCTCCTACGTCGGAGGCGATTACGGGCGTGCCGCAGGCCATCGCTTCAATGGTGACTAAACCGAAGGGTTCGTAGTGGCTGGGAACGACGCACACATCGGCGGCGGCGTAGTAGCCAGGGAGAATGTCTCTGCTCAAGGCGCCGGGAAAACTGGTAATGTCGCTCAGCCCGAGTTCTTCAACGATGCTGCCGATACGATCGCGCTCTTTACCGTCGCTTTCCCCCGCACGCCATCCGCCGCCAATAATGAGTTTTAAATCGGCTTTGGGCACTGCCGAAAGACTGACGGCGCGGACTAAGGTTTCGATGCCCTTGGGGGGGTCAAAACGGCCGACGTACAACACGACTTTGGTTTCGGGGGCTATGCCCAAGTGGCGGCGGGCGGTAGATCGGGCGATCGAGCCGAACCGTTCAGTGTCGGTACCGCAGGGAATGATGTCAATATTGCCTTTTAAGGAAACCAGAGACCTCATGTGTTCTTT
This sequence comes from Microcoleus sp. B3-D7, assembly GCF_036705305.1. Lineage (NCBI taxonomy): Bacteria > Bacillati > Cyanobacteriota > Cyanophyceae > Oscillatoriales > Microcoleaceae > Microcoleus > Microcoleus sp. B3-D7. The sequence continues at coordinate 120,887 of NZ_JAUBUE010000013.1, forward strand.
TTCTTGGGGACTGGTAGCCACTACGCGATCGGCTGTTTCCAAAAGTGTTTTTTCGACTTGCAGCCTGGTTTTGGCAATCATCGGAATTGTCGAAACCGACTTGTATTTAACTGCTGCCAAAGAATGGTAAGTGTGAACTTGCTGCAGAGGTTGCGATTTTTTCAACTCCATTCCCACCCAAGAAGACAGCCAGTAATTCGTGTGAACTAAGGGATATTGAAAGCCTGATTCTAACTGAAACTTCTGAATTTCTTGAACAAAGATTGGTAAATATCCGTATAGTTCGTCGCGGGGAATAAATTCTTGTGGCCCGGCTACTAGCCGAATTGTCCGGCAATGGGGACTGTGCTCTACAATCCTTGCTTGTTGCCGATCGGATGAGCGGGTGAACATATCAACTTGCCACCCCTGTGTAGCCAGAGCTTCGCCTACTTGACGCACGTAAACATTTTCCCCGTCCGCTTCTTCTTTGCCAATTTCCACAGAGGGATCACCCTGTACTGAGATGAGAGCGAGGATTTTTTTATTTAATGAAACCATGATTGTTTACCAAAAAATAAATATATTTTCTAAGAAGATTAAAAGTGCAATTTTGGCTGCTGCGCCGGGACTGGAATCTTCTAGCTAATTTGTATTAAAGTGAAACTGGGGGATCGATAAATCATCCTTCAGGGATAAGTTCCAGGAAAAAATTCACAGACGACTTCCTTCTGCTGACAGAGACGTGCAGCAGCTCAAACTCTAGATAATCAAAATATAAATGAACGAGGGTAAATGGAATTTTCCGTATTCTGGCCGCTGTAAAACTCGCACCTTTTAGCTATCTATAACTCGAGCCTGCTTTCAGCTTGCTGCTAGAGATGCGAGGTCAGCAGAAGGTAGAATTTTACCCCTCTGAATAAATAACTCGGGCTTTCTCGAAAGCAGAAGTCGGTCGTCCCAAAGACCGAATGTTACAGGGGAAGCGAAAAAAAAAGCAAAGTTATTGCTTTCAAAATTTTTCTTTCGTTCCGCCTTGCACCTTCTGCCTTTTTCCCTCTGGCTTCTTGCTTATTGTGTCAAACCCGGAGTGCGAGTTTAACCTCAAATTTCCCGTTTGTATAATGTTAAGAGTTCTTCCGATGTTTGCGTGGGGAGGATTCACCGTTTTCGCTGTTGAGGATATTGTTTCGCGAACCAGGCATTCTGGAACCGTATCGGTTAGTCCAAACTTGGGTAAACTCGGCACCTAAGAAGAGAATTTGAGCGGAATAATTAATCCAAAGCAGGATAATCACGAACGAACCCGCAGCACCGTAGGTAGAGGCGATACCGCTACCTCCGAGGTAAACTCCAATTATGGATTTGCCGATCGTAAACAGCACTGAGGTGATGGCGGCGCCGATCCAAACATCATTCCAGGCAAGATGGACATCGGGCAAAAGTTTGTAAATTAAGGCAAAAAGCAGCGTAACTACGCCAAAGGAGATAGCAAAGTCCACAATCTGCCAAATGTTGATTGGTAATTGCAGCAAGCCGTTCAACCAATAGCTGACGGCGGCTAAAATGGCACTAATTACTAAAGATACTAGCAGTAGAAAGCCTATGCCTAAAATCATTGCAAAAGACAATACGCGGTCTTGCAGAAATCCCCAGATTCCTCGTCCGGGAGGCGGTGAAACATTCCAAATAGTATTGAGGGCTTCTTTAAGATTAGTAAACACGTTGGAAGCACCCCACAAAAGTGTAGCGATGCCGATTAAAGTAGCAATCATTCCCGACTTTGGTTCGGAGGCTTTGAGGATGAGTTCTTGGACGGTTTGGGCGCCTTCTTTGCCGATTAAACTTTGGAGTTGGGCGACGATTTGACCTTGGGCTGCGTCTGCACCAAAGACTAAACCGGCGATCGCAATTACGATAATTAGCAACGGGGCGAGGGAGAAGACTGTGTAATAGGCTAGGGCGGCGGCTAAGGTTGGCGCTTTATCTTCTTGCCATTCAGTAAAAGTTTGTTTGAGCAGCGATATGACTGTTTTTAAGTTCACGGTCTTTGGTTTCCTTATACTTATCGTCCAAGGGATCTTAATAGGTTAAGAGTTTTTTAGCCTCAGCCACAAGATAGATTTATCGATTAGCAAATTCAGAAGATTACTTTTATGTCTGATTCCAACACAACTGTTAACACCACCGATATAACATTGTCCAAAAAAGCAATTTCTTGGGCAAAATTCAGCGCCCTAGTAGCGCTGGTCAATTTTTTGCTGGTACTTTTCCATTTCAGTTACCTTCAGTTGCGGCCTGTTTATCAGAGCTATTTTCCAGGTTTAGTTAAAATTTATGACCCGATTAAAGGCATTGATTCAAGTTTACAAAATCCAGAATATTTGAAAAGCGCTGACCAGTTTTGGCGAATTGATGCGTTGTTTATCGGTTTTTTTGGGGCGGAATTTTTGATTAAAAGTCTGTTCCATACCCGCCGCAAACCGGGGGTAACTTGGTTTGATTTTGTGCTGAGGCGCTGGTACGAGGTGTTTCTGGTGATACCGATTTGGCAGGGGTGGCGGATTCTGCCGGTATTGGTGCGGCTTCACAAGTCGGGTTTGGTGAATCTCGATCGCGTAGTTGCTCAAGTTACCTACGAACCAGTGGCTTATTTAGCCAATACGATCTCGGAATACATGATGGTGCGGTTTATCAATCAAGCTAAAAGTTCGATCAAACAGGGCGACGCGGCGCAGATGTTGCTGGCGCAGCAGCCGTACCTTCATGTCAATCAGGAAAATACGATCGAACAAATTACCAAGCGCATTTTGGATCTGACAATTTACAAAGTTTTGCCGCAGGTGCAACCGGATTTGGAAGAATTGCTGCACCACAATTTGGAAACAACAATCAAACAGTCGGATTTCTATCAAATCCTACAAACTATCTCTCCTATTAACATTTTGCCGACCGAGATGACGGAACAGCTAGCAAGTTATTTGACTCAAACTGCTGTGGATGTGGTATCTACTACTTATGAAGACGATAAAGGTAGAAAAATTCTCGATAATTTCAGCCAAGAATTTAATCAAAGTTTGCGGCGGGAATTGCAAGATGAGAAAACTCTCGGGGAATTGCAGTCGCTGCTGTCGGATTTGTTGGAAGAAGTGAAGTTGAATTACATTCAAGGCGGGTTGAAGTCCGATCCGGTGCAGACTTTTACAGAAATTAACTCGCTCCGGGGAGTAAGGGAAAGTTGATACAGCAATGAGTTCCGGTGTTGTCAATTAGATTTTTTTAACGAACCGATGAAACTCGCCTTAGCCCTATTATGGCGAAGGATGATAAGAGAAGAGAAAGAGTTTACAAGTTCTACGGGTAAGGTGCGCCTCCTCGGCGCACCTACGAATAAGAGTAGTGGGGATATCCGAAATCTCGGGGGATAAACCTATCTGAATCCCAAGCTAAAATAAAAGAATTAACCTAAAACCTTTATCATATTAGATATCTATCTTGAACAACCTTACTTGCCTGGAAATAGAAGTCGCTCAAACAATGCTGAGATTAGCAATGTTGCTGGGCTTAACACTTTTAATCGCCTTTTTTGTGGCGTCAGAACTAGCATTAGTATCAGCCGATCGCCATCAAATCCGCCAACTTGCCCAGTTGGACGATCGCCCAACCGCCAAAACTGCCGAACTCGTCCACCAAGCTCAAAACAACATACCGCATTACCTGTCTGTGACTCAAACTGGAACAACAGCAGGGAGTTTGCTGTTGGGCTGGTTGGGTGAGGGAGCGACTGTACACTGGATCGAACCGTGGATCGACAAATTGCCGATCGGTCATTTGTCGGCCGTGCTGACTGCTCATTCGATCGCAGTTCCCGCAGCTTTTATCTTTGTAACTTACGTAGAAATAGTCTTAGGAGAACTAATCCCCAAAGTATTAGCAACCCACGCCCCAGAACGCACCGCTTTGCTGCTGATGCCAGCCCTCGAACTCTGCTCAAAATTACTGTGGCCGCTGCTAGCAATTCTCAACGGTACCGTGCGGCTGCTGACTGGTTGGATTACCAGTAAAGAGTCTCAACCGCTGCTGCCAGCTTCCGAGGCAACTGTTATCCAAAAAGATGCTCATTCGGCACTAATTTCTGGCGTATGGGAAGTGACAGCAGTTAACGAAAAACTCGGGTTAAACCTGCCGACTAACCAAGCTTACCAAACAATCGCCGGATTCGTGATTCACAATTTAGGTAAAATGCCCAATCAAGGCGATCGGCTATTGTGGGGTGAGTTGGAAATAGAAGCAGAAAATGTAGTAGAAGGCAGTTTAGAAACAGTGCTGCTGCGTCAGGTAACTCGCCCCTTATTTGAGACTCAGCAGCCAGAACTTGTGTTAAATTGAATTACTCGGAGTAGAGACAATAATTTCTCAACTCTTTCTCTTCCGTTCTACTCTCTTGCTTGGTGTCCTACCCTACCCTTCACCGAACCCCTGCAGGGAACGGGAACGCCATCGCCGAAGGCGTCTTCGCGGTTCGTTTAATCTTGAGATTTGAAATTAGCAACTAATCCCAAATCTCAAAAACTCCGCCTTTCATCACCCAACAGCCACCTTAACCGCACCCCCAACAAACTGCTCGTAATCCTCCAACAACCACGCAGGCAAACAAGTATTTGCATCCTGAACCCGCAACTGTCCAGGGCGACAATACAGCATCGCAGCCAACAAATTATTTACAGCTTTAGGCGAGCCAAAGCCTTTACTCAACTCAGCAACCAACGAGTTAAAAAACTCGCGATCGCTCTCATGCAGCGGCTCATTAATAAACCCGCTGCCCAACATTGCTTTGTAACCCTTGCCAAAATCGCTCCGGTACAAAACTTCTACTTGTTCGCCGGAAACGCTCAGCCACAAATCGGCAATTTGCTTGCGAATATGCCGCAAATCTGCTATTACCAATTCAGCCGTCGGGTCGATTTCATAAAGATTGACAGCAGCAGTTAATTGATTTATAAACTGCGGCAGATAATCTTGTTTGACAAGTGGTTGTTCTGTTGTCGTAAATGCGCTCTCAAACACCTTTTCGTAATCTTCAAGCAACCACTGGGGCAAGCGGGTGCGAGCATCGGGAACCCGCATTTTTCCCGGAACAAAATACAGCATTGCCCCCAGCAGAGCATTGATAGCTTGAGGCTGCACCAACCCTTTGCTAATTTCAGTCAATTTCTGCAAAAACTGCTGTTCGGCTTCAGTCATCGATTCTGCTTGCAAGCCGCAGCTAAGTATTGCTTGATATCCCTTGCGAACGTCTCCTCGGTAAAAACTTTCGAGTTTTTCTGAAGGAACAGTCAGCCAAAAATCAGCCATTTGTTTTCTGATTTGGCGGAGTTCCAAAACTATCGATTCGTCAGATGGATCGATGCGGTAAAGATTGACGCATCCTAACAGTTGATTCGCGAATTGCCGGGATTGAATGTATTGAGCTAGCAAATCAGTAGTTGAATCAGACTTGACGGCGGATTCAGTCTCAAAAACTTGTTCGTAATCCCCAATTAACCAGTGCGGCAAACGGTTACGAGCGTCGGGAATTCGCATGGTTCCCGGCGGGAAATACAGCATCGCGGCAAGCAAGGCGTTGACAGCTTTGGGATGCACTAATCCTTTGCTAATCTGGGTTAATTGCTGCAAAAATATTTGTTCGCTTTCGATCATCGGTTGACGTTGGAAACCGCTCTTGAGCAGGATTTGATAGCTGTTACCTGAAGCGCTTCGGTAGGCGGTTTCGAGGTTTTCGGCGGGAAGGTTGAGCCAAAAATCAGCGATTTGTTTGCGGATTTGACGCAGTTCGGATATTGCTGAGATGTTTGAGGAGTTTCGTTGGTAAAGGTTGACGGCATTCGAGAGAATCTCGTCCAAATCTGGCTGCTTGGGAATGCTATCCTGTAAGTTGCGCGATGCTTCCAGGTGGCTGCTTTGCCAGTTGCCAAAGAGTTCTTGGAATAATTTGCCGATCGCCCCAGAGTATGCCACACTGTCAAAACAAGCCGGATTAGCTTGCATTTTTTGCTGAATTTCGTGGCGATAGCGCTGCCGAAGTTCAGGGTTAGTGCCGAGACTAACGGCTAGTTGAATGTAAGATGCTTCGCTATTGGCAATTAAATCGGGCATAGAGAGCGATCGTACCACCGCAGCCCCCATTCTCGATCGCAAAGTATCACCATCCCTGACAACAGTTGGAAGTCCCACCTCTAACGGATCTACAAGGGAAGTAGTCCCCGCATAGGGATAGGAATCCAAATAAACATCCCCCAATTTCAAAACTTCTTTAACATCCGCACGGTTAGGAAAACTCTTCAACACCCGCAAACGATTACTCTCAATGCCATACTTAGCAAAAACGGCTTTCATATTATTCACAAAAGCCCCCCCAGGATAATGATTAGTCCAGCTAGGGCCGAAGGGCATTAAAAACAGCACAGAATTAGGAACAGCCGCCATAATCTTTGCCCATGTTTCCCTTAACTCCGGCACTAGCTTATACAAATTCGCACTCGAAATAAAGACCACCGATTCCTCGGAAATGCCGATACTATTTCTAGTGAAATTAATGTTAGGAGTGTAAGGTTCGAGGGTATAGCTAAAACAGCAACCAGGCCCGTCAATAGTTGCTAATTGCTCGCGATAATGATCCTGTCCTTCAGGTGAAGGTTCCATCAACTTACCAGCAATGTAATAGTCAATGTGTCGCATTCCTGTGGTAACGGGAGAATTAAAACAGGTAGTTTGTACCCGCGCCAATCGATGCAACGCCAGTAAACTAATCGGATGAGTAACCGCAGTAATATTGGTAGCAATCAGCAGAATATCTAAGTCATCAGCGCGGATTGTCTGAACTTGACTTGGCAAGTCATTAGATAGTTTAACCAGCCTGTCAGCGCGACTCTGACAATACTGCTCTAGTTTATTCCCGTCGAGATTGAGAGCGTATAAAATAATTTCAAATTGCTCTCGATTCAGATATTCAAAAGCTGGCAAGGTAGCGAAAGTTTCCGTCATCGCCCCGAAATGTTTAGTCAGGACACCAAGGCGAATTTTCTGCCTGTTAGCAGGTCTAGTCGGAAAAATGCAATCAATCGCAGCGCCACGATTTTTCATGGCATATTCAATAATATCGGCCCGCTTTGTGTATACCTCCTTGAGATTTTCACTATTAAAGTACAGAGGAATAAAGTTAGCGCTTTTCGTGAATAACGAGGCGATTTCCTGCCACACTTGTGACTTTTGGTTCTTGAAGATATTGCTATGCAAATAACTGACCCATCCCTGCACATACCGGCAATAATTGTCAGCTTCTCCTATTTCTTGAAAAAGAGTAGGCGCAGCAAACATAAATTTGAGGTAGTCGTTGACAAACCAATTAGGTATAACTGCCTTTTCATAGTTCAGCAGTAACTGATCTGCACGACGATAGAGGGCGGCTGTTAGTAGGTAGTTAATATCTTTGGGATTTTTAACTCCCTGGGATAGATGTGCTGCTAGTCGATCGATAACAGTCTTTTCGGCATCTGTCAGCGCTTCATCTTTGATATTGCTGTTTAGCAGTAGCTGCTGCGCCTTACCTGCATCACCGCCATAGGCATTTGCCACTTGTTCTGCAGGCAGATTCAGCCAATAATTGGCAAGTTGCTGCCGAGATTGGCGGATGTTAGCGAGGTTTACTTCATTAGCTTGGTCTTTTTGATACTCTCCCACATATTGGGACAGCAAAGTTAAAAATTGTTCGGGTTTGTTTAATTCAACTAATTCGTTAGCAATTAAATTGCCGTGTTGCTGCAAAATTTGCTGTGACCAACGCACTTCTTCTGGGTTGTAAAGTTGAGTGTGGAGGTGAATAATTGTGGCTCTCATTAAGTCTAATTTTGGGCGATCGCCTGCCATTTTTTGGGTTCTGCTAGATCCGTCGCCGTGCTGCCTGTAATAGAGGTAAGGCTTAGGTAATCGATCGCCTAACCAGCCTTTTTCATAGGCAGACACCCAAAACTCCCAATCTTCGCATCCCAGCTTCATCACTTTTTTCAAGCCGCCTACTTGCTCGTAAATCTCCCTTCTAAATAGGGAAGTAGCAGGGGCTTGATTGTCTCTCAAAAACCGATTGGCATCAAAGTCACCGTGAACAACTAAATCGCAGTTTGCTCCGAAGTGCTGCACATCTGTGTAGACAAAACCAACCTTGGGCTTTGCTAATAAAATTTCCACGCACTCCTCTAGAAAGTTGGGATGAAGTTTATCATCAGCATCTAGGAATAAAATAAACTTTCCTGACGACTGCTGAACGCCAACATTTCTCGAATCAGCGGGTCCCGTGTTGGGTTTATCTATGAGGCGAAACGATTTTTGAGGATACAGTTTAATTAAATAATTGGCGAAGTTGCTGGTATCATCAGTGCTGCCATCATTGACAATTATGCACTCCCAGTTTGGATAAGTTTGACGGACAACACTTTCAACAGCTTCTCTGAGTAAAGTTGCGTGATTGTAGCAGGGAATGATTACGCTGACGAGTGTTTCTGCGGAGGTGCGGTAGGGCATGGCATTTAGCTGTGATGGAGAGAGTGAAACAGGTAATGTAGTGGCTGGTTTTACACCTCGGCGAGTGATCCCATATTCATCCCATATTTGCCGAGTTTCTTGGTACGATATTGGCGATGAATGTTGCAAACCTTGTTGATTTTCGTAGTACAAGCCGAGAATTTCTGGCAAGTACACAATATTTTCGCTTTTGCCAATCCGCAGCCAAAATTCGTAATCGCCAGCCGCCGTAAATTCGCTTCGGAAATAGCCGTGTTTTTCGTGCAGCGATTTTCTCCACATCGGCTGAGGGCCAATAATGCAGCGCCGTTCGAGTTCGCTGTAGTCAAATGCTGGCCACTTCCAGCGCTTTTCTGCTTGGGTTTTTGCAAAAGTATCGTTAGCTGTGCTGGTGATTAATTGGTCAGCATACACCAGACTTACTTCGGCGTTTTCGTCCAAGTATTTCGCCATGAATTCTAGGGCATCGGGGCGGTGTCTGTCATCGGTGTTAGCATTAGTTATGTAAGCTCCGCGCGACATCTTAATGCCTCGATTCCAGGCTGCATATAGTGTTTCGCGGTCAGAAGTGCGCTCGTACACTATATTCGGATATTTCGCTTGAAATTCCCGCACAACAGACTGTTCATTTTCTTGGGAACGGCTGTCAATTACTATGATTTCGAGTTGGCCTTGTTTGTACAGCGTTTGCTCTACCAAGTCCTGCAAGCAGCCGCGGATAAATTTTTCGGAATTGTAGGTAGAAACGATCGCAGATACTTTAAAAGCGGAGGGGACAGGCTGGGAGTTCTCAGCATTCGCGAATTCCCCCTGCAAGCCTGCATCAGTTGGGTGTTGAACGGAAGCATTCTCCGAATGTGCGCGCTCAGCTACTTGAACCAAAACTGAGCTAACAATTGCAGCCATTTTCGACCAGGAAAACTTCTTAGCTTGCTCTAACCCCGCCGCAATTAATGAGTTGCGGACAGCGGGCTTCTGTATTTCCTGCAAAGCATTGACAAGCCCAATAACATCATCCCCGTTTACATAAACCGCTGCTTGTCCTGCTACTTCTGGAATCGAACCGTTTGGACAGGTGATGACTGGACAACCGCAAGCCATTGCCTCAAGGACTGGCAACCCAAAGCCTTCATATTTCGACGGATAAACTAACACTGAAGCACCCGAATAAGCAGCTCTCAGTTCGCTGTCGCTTAGTTGCAGCGTGTGGACAGTGATTCCAGAACTGTACAACAATTTCAGCTCTGGTTCTAATACAGGTTTGCCACCTGCACAGACTATATCAAAGTCAAACTTGTTGGCAAGTTGAGAAAAGGCTTTGAAGAATAATATCCCGTTCTTGTAACCATGCCAGCCCACCCTTTCGCCTACCAAAAGAAAATAGGGCTTGGTAATGCTGTATTTTGAATTAAAGCCTGAAATTTCTTCTCTATCGGCTGGCGAAAAATTGGCATCCATGCCACAGTGCGCTACAGCGATAGAATTTGAAGAAATCTGCGGAAAAACCTTAATTAAATCGCGGGCTGTATTTTCCGAAATGGTGATGTAGGCCGAGGCATGGCGGATACCGAAATGCTTTTCTCTCCACTCGGGATGACCAATATTTTGTCCCATCAACTCTGGAATCATGTCATAGGCCATGAATACCGATGGCGTTGACAAAGGCGTTGTATAATAAGTAGAAATAAATAAATCGGCTTTTTCTTCATCGCAGATTTGTTGGAGCATCGCGCGATCGCGATCGGTATTACCATAATCGTAAAGGGGAATAGTTCGATAACGGATACCTGGAATTTTTGGAACCGTTCCATTACGATCTAAAATGATAATATTTTGAGCAAAGTTCGTATTTTCCCATTCTTGCCAGAGGGATGTCCAAACGCGAGCAATGCCTGTATTATTATGTTGAAAAAATACACCATCAATGAGAATTGTCGGAGATTTTTGACTAGGCTTAACAGCAAGTGCAGGTAAAGAAGACACAGTTTTAAATTGCCACCTTTTTGTACTAATATCTCGTTGTGCAATGGGTTCGACTCCACACGCGATCGCGCTATTGACTTGACTCTCATCATTAACCCAATCAAAGTATTGACGCAATAACACAGGAAGTTGAGTCTGTTGTTGCAGATTTAACCATTGGGAAGTCGCATTTTTATAACCATAATATTGCTCTTTAAAGCGCAATTGATTCGGGGTAACGTAGGCAAAATGTTGGAAAACTAACCCCTCTTTTTCGGTTTCTTGATGTTGAAAAGGATTAACAAACGCGACATCGCGCCATTTACCGTTAGGTAAGGGTTCCGCTAATCTGGGCGGTTCATGGGTTGCCCATACCATACCTGGTTTAAAACGCCAAGTGCGTAGCCATTCATATTGAGGATTATTTGCATAACAATTACGAGTGCTAATAACTAAATTTTCCCCAACAAAATACCAACACCAATAAAAAGCCGCTGTTTTTTCAGGATGTTCAATAAACATCTGTCGAGTTTTGCAAATCTGCTCAAAAGTCCAGAGTTCATCTACATCAATTTGCCACAATAAACACTCTTCAGAAATCCGGGAAAGAGGAGCATTTATCATTTCTCGTTTCCCTTCCCAAAATTCGCCTTCTGGCTTACGATAAATGCTAATATTTTGGGGATAGAGACGAGCCAGTTCATCTAAATATTCGGTAGTCCCATCCAGGCTGCGCCCCTCGCGATGAACCTCATCAGAAATATTACCGCCCAGAGTGACACTCCAAGCCGTATCATGTTTTAAATCTGCTACCCCCTCGACAATATGCCAGTGCCATCGAAAGGGTAATTTTTTCAAGACATCAATATGATAACGGATGAACGGTTCACCGTTAAGGACAATAGTGAAAAAGTGAACGCTCAGGAGCTTTGTACCCGCCAGAGGTTTTGTACCCTCTACATAGATGGACTCATGCTTCCTTGCTTCTAAATCTAAGCCTAGTTCAAAGGATCTTAGTCTGACATCTTCAAATCCAGCATTAGCAATAATCTTGGGGAGGTTTTCTTCATCGAACAGAAAGCGGTGATGACCGTCCATGTACGCAATATAGTTAATGAAGTCTATTTTTGAATGATAGTGAAATGCTGGCTTATAAAGACAATGTTTTTGCGCGTCAAAGCTTTCTGGCTTCCCATAAGCCTCTATATATATCCTCGCGTTGGGGACTGCTACTTTGAATACTCCTCCTGGTTGTAGGACTCGATAGCATTCAGAGAGCAAGTTAACCATAGGGCAGGGGTAAGAGAAGTGTTCTAATAAATGAGATGAATATATTTGCTCTACACAATTGTCTGGGAAAGGAAGGGGTTGTGATAAATCAAGACATAAATCGCTCCTAGGATCTAGATCAATTGTCGTCCACCCTTCCATTCTTTTTTCTGAAGCCCCTAGCTCCAGCTTAATAGGCTTTCCGCTCTCAAAAAGAAACTCAATCGCATTTTTATTTTTCAGAGAAAGGTGTGATAATGACTTATTCATAGGTCTGATCCCGCCCGGATCTGATGCTGTAGAAGTGAACTGCTTCGATAAAACCCTTGGGCTGACTTCCTTTTTGATTTCTGCTGGGATGAACGCGATATAATTCTCATAGAAAGAGTTTGAGCCTCCTACTTGCGCCCCTATTGCCCCATCTTTCTCTATCCGGTGGCACTCATAGCCATATTTTTTTAATAAGTCAAAGGTGTCTTGTGCTCTCCGATTCAATCCCTCTAGCATTTTTTGAGAGATTTCAAATTGTATAAACTGGATGGCTTTTTTATTTAAAAGACCTGTTGCTCCTAGAAGGACATCACTTTCAGCGCCTTCTACATCGATTTTTAAGTAATCTATTTTCTCAATATTATGTTGTTGACAAAATGAATCAAGCGCGATCGCGTTAACGGTTTCTGTTTTGACAAGAGGTACATATTCCAGGGGATTTTCGGGATTTTCCATCTGCGGTCTGCCGATGCTGTTCCAAACCGAAAACTCATCAGGAAATTCATTAAATTCAATCAGTTTATTCTCGGAAAAGACTGCATTCTGAAAAAGAAAAATATTCGGATTACTTTCTGTTCGTTCTTTAAGTGTATTAAAAGTAGTTGAAGTCGGCTCAAATGAATATACTTTTCCTTCACGTCCGACTAAATTACTAAACAAAAGAGAATAGTTACCAATATTTGCTCCAATATCGAAAACAGTCATCCCTTGACGAACTAATCTTTGTACAAGCCGTTGTTCGATTTGTTCTTCATTAAACGCAAATTTTTCTTGCTGAAAAATGGCATAACCATTTCGCAGATGAACATTATGCAATAAGAGTTTATAATTAGGATCTTTGAGAAGTTTATGGTAATTTTTATGGTTTTTAAAGGTATTAATATCATCTAGCAATATAAATTTAGCGCCATAGACTTCATCTAATTCAGCTTCCCCGGTAAATTCAGAACCATCTATTAAGACAACATCAAAAAAAATGATTTTGTTTTCTGATTTTATTTGCTTAATTCCTGCCTGAGATACTCCAGAATCTTGAAGATATTTTAGGTCTTGTTTGAGCCAATCTAATACTCGTTCTATGGGGTATTGATTAAGTGCTGTTTGGTAAGAATTATAAAAATCAAGAACTTCTTTTTCTTGAGCAAATTTGTTCATTCCTACTGATGAAACATTATAACATTTTACAAAGCCTTCCTTAGCATATCTGTTTTGTAGTGCGGTAAATCTTGCCTGGGAAATTTCCATGCAAAAAAGTTGAGGATGATGGGGATTTTCTCTAATTCCTGTGACAAATGCTTCTGTACTTCCCTCGCCGGAAGATGACCCTATTTCTAAAATGGTTTTGATATCTTCTTGTTTGGCTATTTGTTTAATAGCCTGATAAAATTGATCGTACTTAATTTCTGCGGGAATGATTTTATTAATTTCTGAAGTCATGATAAAATTTTTTCCTTAATTCATTGTGTGATTAATCTGGGAATGCGTTTTCTAAAAAAAACCCTGAAGTTAAATTTAGTTACGAAAGAAAGCAGATTTTTGAGATCAGACTATTGGGGTAAATGACGATTTGTGGTAAACACACTTGGTTTCTGGGTCAGTCCTACTTTACCTTACCTAACAGTTTAAGAGAACTTACGCGTAACTACCAAATAAACCGGGTTTTTCACTTTTTTTAAAGACTCAAGTGCAGTATTTCCGTCAACAAACCCGGTTTCTGCATGGTTATTTAACCGAAAAAGGGATTAACGCGATCGCCACCACTTTTGAAAATCTTGACAAATTCTGTCTTATAGTGTAGGAGGAAACGCAAAAATTAGGACAACACCCGAATCTCCTGACGCCGCGCAGGGCAGTTCCGTTCCCGCGACCTCAGACCGCCGCAGCATGGCCGGGAATCCTCACCACACAAAAACAAGTTACAATTACGTTAAGATTGATGAACATAAATAAAAATTCCCAAATCACAGGGACTAAAAATTAGGAGGATCGACCTCGGTGAATAAACGGTGGAGAAACGCTGGCCTGTACGCACTGCTGGCTATTGTAGTCATTGCCTTAGCAACGGCTTTTTTTGACAAACAGCCCCCAAGCCGCGAAGTTTGGAAGTACAGTCAATTCATTCAGGAAGTCGAAGGCAAGAGAGTAGACAAAATAAATATCAGTTCCGATCGCAGCAAAGCCCTGGTCACAGCCCAGGACGGCAACAAGGTACTCGTTAACCTGCCGAACGACCCCGAACTGATCAACATCCTGACCAAAAATAACGTAGATATTTCAGTTCTGCCCCAAAGCGACGAAGGCTTCTGGGTAAAAGCCCTCAGCAGCCTGTTCTTCCCGATTCTGCTTTTGGTCGGACTGTTTTTCCTGGTGCGGCGCGCCCAAAACGGGCCCGGCAACCAAGCCATGAACTTCGGCAAATCCAAAGCTAGAGTCCAAATGGAGCCACAAACTCAGGTGACTTTCGGCGACGTGGCCGGCATCGAACAAGCCAAGCTAGAGCTCGCAGAAGTCGTGGACTTCCTGAAAAATGCAGACCGCTTCACCGCAGTCGGAGCAAAAATCCCCAAAGGCGTGCTGCTGGTCGGCCCTCCCGGAACTGGCAAAACCCTGCTGGCAAAAGCAGTGGCTGGAGAAGCAGGCGTTCCCTTCTTCTCGATTTCCGGTTCAGAATTTGTGGAAATGTTCGTGGGTGTCGGTGCTTCCCGCGTCCGCGACTTGTTTGAACAAGCTAAATCTAACGCTCCTTGTATCGTATTTATCGATGAAATTGACGCCGTAGGCCGCCAGCGGGGAGCTGGTTTGGGCGGTGGTAACGACGAACGGGAACAAACCCTGAACCAGTTGCTGACTGAAATGGACGGCTTTGAGGGCAATACTGGCATCATTTTAATTGCTGCCACGAACCGCCCCGATGTACTTGATGCGGCGCTGCTGCGTCCGGGTCGCTTCGATCGCCAAGTTGTGGTCGATCGCCCCGACTTCGGAGGCCGCCTAGAAATTCTCAACGTTCACGCCCGCGGCAAAACTTTGTCGAAAGACGTGGACTTGGAAAAAATCGCCCGCCGGACACCCGGTTTCACAGGTGCGGATTTGTCCAACCTACTCAACGAAGCAGCAATTTTAGCCGCCCGCCGCAACTTGACCGAAGTCTCAATGGATGAAGTCAACGACGCGATCGACCGCGTGCTCGCAGGCCCGGAAAAGAAAGACCGCGTGATGAGCGAAAAGCGCAAAACTTTGGTAGCTTACCACGAAGCCGGTCACGCTTTAGTCGGCGCGCTGATGCCCGATTATGATCCCGTGCAGAAAATTAGCATTATCCCCCGCGGTCGCGCTGGCGGTTTGACTTGGTTCACACCAAGCGAAGATCGGATGGATTCTGGCTTGTATTCTCGGTCTTACTTGCAAAATCAAATGGCCGTAGCTTTGGGCGGCCGCATTGCTGAAGAGATTGTCTTCGGCGAAGAAGAAGTAACAACCGGTGCGTCGAACGACTTGCAGCAAGTGGCAAGAGTAGCGCGCCAAATGGTGACTCGCTTCGGAATGAGCGATCGGCTAGGCCCTGTAGCTCTCGGTCGCCAACAAGGCAATATGTTCATGGGTCGCGATATCATGGCTGAACGCGATTTCTCTGAAGAAACCGCAGCTACGATCGACGATGAAGTGCGTTTGTTGGTAGAGCAAGCTTACCGCCGCGCTAAAGATGTACTCGTCGGCAACCGCCACGTACTTAATGCTTTGGCAGATATGCTAGTTGAAAAGGAAACGGTGGATGCGGATGAATTGCAAAATTTGTTAGCTAATAGCGATGTGAAAATGGCGACGATCGCCTAATCGATTTTACAATTTAGATTTGGAATTTTAGATTTAATCTAAAATTTGAAATCGATAATTGGGGAGATTCTGGGATTGTCTGGAATCGCCCCGATTTTTTTGTGGGCACACAGGAATCAGCCAAAAAAAGCATTGGAGTAGCAAACCATGATCGTCACTGAAGATAGAGTGCGTGAACTTGCACTTGATTGGGTTGAAGCTTGGAATACTCATAACCTCGATCGAATCATGTCCCATTACGCAGAAGATGTAATTCTGATATCGCCTGTCGCAGCGCAACTGCTAAACGAACCATCTGGGACAGTGACAGGCAAAGAAGCGCTACGAAACTACTTCAAAAAGGGGCTGGAAGTTTATCCTGACCTCAAGTTTGAGTTGCTTGATGTGATGTGGGGAGTTTCCAGTGTTGTCCTTTACTACATCAACCAAAAAGGCACGAAGACAGGTGAGTTTATGCAAGTCAGTGCAACCGGAAAAGTGACTAAAGTTGTTGCTCATTACAACGGGTAGAGCGAGGTTATGCAAATGGCGGTAATATGGATGGCACAACCGAGCGATGCTGAGGCTTTACTTACTCTAGCTAGCGACTCAAACGCAGTCCACTCGCCTGTGGTGTAAAGAAAATAACGCAATTTTAACCCCCCCTCGGAAACCCACGGAGGTGGGTTTTGCTTGTATAGATGCGGTTTCAACCGCTCGGTCTTCCGATATGAACTGTATTGAATTATCTGGGGGCAAAATCAGTTAGGATGAATCATCAATCTTGGTTGACACTACTAAAAAAACACCGGGCGATCGCAGTCATCCGTTCCTCAGAAAAGGAACTTGCTTGGCAGATGGCATCATCGGTAGCAGCCGGAGGAATCCAGTTTATTGAAATTACTTGGAACACCCACAAAGCCGCTGAATTAATTGCCGAACTCCGGTGTGAATTCCCTACTTTTAGTATTGGCACCGGCACTTTATTAAACTTAGAACAGTTGCAACAAGCAATCGACTGCGGTGCTCAGTTTCTGTTTACTCCGCACACCGATTTAACTATGATTAAAACAGCAGTTGATACCGGAGTGCCGATCGTCCCCGGTGCTTTTTCTCCTACGGAAATTGTGACCGCGTGGCAAGCAGGCGCTACCTGCGTTAAAGTGTTTCCGATATCGGCTTTGGGAGGCGCGGCTTACCTGAAAAGCCTGCAAGGCCCCCTGGGAAACATTCCTTTAATTCCCACGGGCGGGGTGACGCTGGAAAATGCGAAAGTATTTATTGACGCCGGGGCGATCGCCGTTGGTTTAGCCGGAGACTTATTTCCTAAACACTTAGTGGACAATCGCGATTGGCGCGCGATCGTCGAAATTGCCCGAACTCTCGCCCAAAACTTAACAACTTGTTAAGTCCAGTTTCCCAATCCAACATTTCAAATCTAAAATCTAAAATAGGGCAAGCCAATCTAAAATCTAAAACCTAAAATCTAAAATAGTACGAGGTGTGAGAAATGAACAGCATTATCAACTCAACTTACTTCCGCCGCGCTGGAACTTTCTGTGCCGGCTGCGCCCTCACTTTTGCTACATTCTGCGGCGGTTCAATGACCGCATTGGCCAGCGAAGAACACAACATAATTGCCAATAAAATTATGCTGTTGCAGCAATCGAGCGAACGCTGGATTGAAATAGATTTGTCAAGACAAAGGTTAATAGCTTGGGAAGGAAATACACCCGTTTACGCGGTGATTATTTCCAGCGGCAAATCATCGACTCCCACCCGCACCGGAACCTTTGCCGTTGAAACCAAACACCGCGTTACTAGAATGACAGGGCCGGACTACGACGTGCCCGACGTTCCCTATACAATGTATTACGACGGAGGCATGGCAATTCACGGCGCTTACTGGCACAATTTGTTTGGCAATCCCGTTACTCACGGCTGCACAAATGTAGCTGTCAATCACGCTAAATGGCTATTTGAATGGGCCTCGGTGGGAACACCCGTGGTGGTGCACAAATCTCAGGTTTAGGGCATTGGGCATTGGGCATTGGGCATAGTCAAACACTATTCCATCTCTTAGAACCCCGACTTCTTAAAGAAGTCGGGGTTCTGGGTATTATGTTTTTTTAGGCGTGCTTACTTAACTGATGCTTTTAAGCACAATCCCAATTGTATAAAACCTTACTAAAATCTAATTCTCTGAGTGCTGATTCATCAATAAAAAAGTTACCTACACCAGTGTCTCCCCACATTATATCTACTGTATGATTGCAATCAGTATCCATTTGCAATAGAAGAATGTCTAGCTTTTGTTTTTGCTCAGGGTTACTACTATATTGTCTTACGTCCTCTTGTGTAAAATCAGGATAACCACCTATTTTATGACCAACGGACTGCGATATTTCTAGGTACTCATTCTCAATTTCATGGTTCATAAACAACTCATGGATTTCCGAGCCTAAAAGTTCGGTAAATTGGTAGTCATTGGTACTAATCGGCGCATATTTTTTAGTAAATTGCAAGCCGCAACCGCCCTGAACAGGAAAATATTCTGGTTCCGGCACAAAATCATAATTGGTAATGATGTTTTCAACTTGGAAGTCTGGCTGAGGAAAATAGATTATTTTGAATTTTTGCTCGACTGCGGGATTATCTACATTGGCGTAATTGCCGAAATCTAAACCATATAGGTCATCGTCTGCTATATAAAACTGCAAAATTCCCCGATCGGGAAAACCCTCTAAAGGCGGTATTTCATAAAAGTTGAGTTGCGCTAGCAAAAATAAATATTTACCGTCACAACTTTTGGGATATTCAAAGCCTTTAGGTAAATAAGGCAATCCCCCAAATTTACTCTGCCACCAATTAACGTCATCATTATTCTGGGTTTGAATTTCGATGTAAGGTTTAATGGTAGCTTCGATTCTGTCGCGATACTTTTCTAATTCGGGAGAGAGTGGAAATTCTAGTTTATAATTCATCTGTTTTTAACAATTTGTTATGAAGGCAATCAGTAGGGTGCGCCGAAGCGCACCTTACCTGTAAAACCTATTCTTAACTTAGCTGCACCACGGGTTTATCCTCTAACAAAGTTTCATTTGTCAGCAAATCTTCCACGGTAATTCGCAAAAAGCGCTGTTCGTCAACGCGGAAGAAGATTTTGATGCGATCGCTCCCCGGATACCCAGGCCGCGTCAAGCGAAAGCAAGCGTCTCCCTCGCTTTCGCTACTTATAGCGACGGAGACGCTTGCACTGCAACTCGAACAATTATTTATGATTCCGATTCCAGCGGAAACGATATGACCTCTTCCTTTGATTAATGACTCACTGGACATCCTCCTGTCGTCAACCCTGTTAAGAACTTATTGGTGTCAAAGAAATGTTCTACAGACTCAATCTTTAAATCCTCTGTAACTTTAGCAATGCTAAGACCAATAATTTCAATAGTTTCTCCTGTCGCTTGATGATCTTTGTAAGCTCCCCTAAAAGTACCCCAGTGTCTCCACTTAAACACAACGTTAGGAGGCCCTGCAACGACTTCGATTAATTCCCAGAGAAAGCCATCGGGAAAAGCTGTGTGAAAGAGGTTGTAGGAGGTTTCAAAGGTTTCATCAGAGGGGCGGTAGTGTTCTGAGTTTTCTAGAAAGAGATTATAGGTTCCCTGATCTACAACTTCTTGGGCTGTGTATTCTTTTCCTCCATTAGTGCTCATACGGAATTTATCCGTAACTACAGAGAGCCATTGTTGGGGATTGGTTTTGAAGGATGCTTCCATTTCAAATGTTCTCACCAGGTTATAGGCGATCGCATTCAAAGACCCCTCGGCATGATTGTGTTTCTTTTCCTTTTCCAAAAAAGCATTAGTGTGAGAATAGTCTGGACGATCCCCGTACCGCCATTCTACTCCATCATCCTGTTTCAGAACTTCTTCTCTATCTTGCACCCAGAGGGGTAAGCCGGGAGTTGTACTCATTGCTGTTAATATCCTAGGATTGGGGTTAATAAAAATCTTGATAATACAATTAAAGACTGGCGGTTTTGATGCGAGTGTGTTTCAAATAAAAAATTACACGAAAATTATCGCCATGTCAAGCCCCCGCAGACATAAATCTAAATATCTGCATAGGTTTTCGTCTCCAATAGACATCTCCAAAAACTAACTGGTTCCTAGGAAGAGCCTGGGAACCGATGTCCACAGGAAGAGCCTGGCTTTCTGAGCCGGAAAATTCGAGGCTCTTCCTCCTGGTCTGCGTTCCTAGGAAGAGCCTGGGAAGCAGTAAACCAGTAATTTCTTAGTCCCCCTCTGCTAGGACTAAAGTTTGACTCTATGCAGGGATTTCAAGAGCCGAATTATCTACCAAATTATCTAACGTCTATCCTTAACTTAACTGCACCACGGGTTTATCCTCTAACAATGTTTCATTTGTCAGCAAATCTTCCACGGTAATTCGCAAAAAGCGCTGTTCGTCAACGCGGAACAAAACTTTTATGCGATCGCTCCCCGGATACCCAGGTGGCGTCAATTGCGCGATGCTGCGTGCTCCTTCTTTATCATTTAAGGGCTGTACCGATGTTTGACCCGCGAGTTGGCGAGTAATTAGCCTGTCGCCGTCAAAATATATCTCCGTGCCGCCAGTTTCTGCTCCCAATTCGCCGATAATTAATTCTATACTTGGCTGATTTTCTAAAGAAGCTCCCAAGACTAATTCTACCGGTTCGCTCATCGGATAGGACTGGCCGGATTTGATTAAACTGTGCCAACTGTGGCAATTGTCGCGGCGGTTCCAGTAGCGAATGCCGTAACTGTGATAGAGAAAATCTTTGATTTCTAGCCCTTGACTCAGTTGCAGAGCACCTTGGGCGATCGCCTCAAAGGGTTTGTCGCAGCGAATTTTTGCGGGCACGAAATATTGCTGCACCCAACGCCCGACAGCGGGAATTTGTACCGTACCGCCAACTAGCAAAACTGCGTCGATATCCCCAATTTCTAAGCCTTGGCGCCGCGCTTGCTGCAATACTTGATTCATGCACTCGTCCAGTTTCTCAAAAAACTGATGTTCCGCGAGGATAGATTCAAAACGAGTTCGGTCTAATTCTAATTCGTAACTCTCAAAATTTTCGTCATCAAAATAAACCTCAACTGCCTGATTCACTAAAGACAACTGAATCTTTAACCGTTCTGCCAATCTCGTTGTTATCGGAGATTTGGCCAGCCCTTTTGTTTTCACAAAATAGTCAACCAGCCAATTATCAATATCAGAACCGCCTAAATTTTGTCCGGCTTTAGCCAAAACCCGGGCAACTTTTGTTTTTTGCGCTGAAGATTCAGCTAATAGCTTTTCGCCCCACTTCAGAATAAAACCGAGGGGCTTTTTGTCAGAGGAAGCGTCCAAACGCACCAAAGAAAGGTCTAGAGTTCCGCCGCCGAAATCAATGACTAACAGATTTTCGCGATCGGCTAAACCGTAACCCAAAGCAGCCGCCGTAGGTTCGTCCAACATCCGCACCTGTTCTACTTGCAGAGATTGTGACACTTTGCCCAACCAATGGCGGTAAGCTTCAAAACTATCTACCGGCACAGTAAAAATCAAAGAATCGATCGGCAACGGCAGTTGGCGAATTGAACTCACAATTTGGCTCAAATACCACTCACCTACTTGTTCAAAACTAATAAGTTGCCCGTCAAGTTCCGGCACAAAACCCTGAACTGAAGTGCCAATTCCTCGCTTAAAATTGCGAAAAAAACGAGAATCGCCACTCAAATCCATGCCTCTGTCGCGGACTTGCTGACCGAGTATGACTTTACTTTGAGCAGCGTCCTCAACGTAGAGTAAACTGGGAATTAGGGGTGGATTTTGAGCCGAGATTGCCGACAATCCCGGTAATTTTAAAGTTTCGGGCTGCTGGAGGACTTGATTCCAGCGAGCGACGACGGTGTTGCTAGTTCCAAAATCAATTGCGATCGTCATTCAGCCAAAATACACAACTACTAGGGATTTAATCATATTATGGTATTTGGAGTCCCCAATGCCAACAGATTATCAAATTCTGTTGGAATAAAAACTTTGTTGCCACAAAAACTCCTTTAGGGCGGAGTCTTCAATTTTGTGCAACTGCATATTTTTCGACGCCACAAATAAGCACCACTTTTATAAGCAACACAAAACTCATACCATTTTAGATTTAAAAAGGGGGAATGAATTACTGCATAAAGGTTGGGATTACTGGTCTACAGTTACATTGTTTTTTGAAAGTGGTATCGCCTGTCCGCAGTGGCCCCGCTTTTACCTTTGATATCAATCCAATTTTAAAAATAAGCGTAAAAAATGTTAGATATGGGCGATCGCCAAACAGCACTATTGGCTTTAACATTGCTTGTCCCTGCAGCTAGTATTGGTATCATAGCAGGCTTGTATATTGCCCCGGAAAGCTGGGGACAAACACTGTCAGTCTTGTGTCAAGTTTGGTTGCTGGTTTTTCCGATCGCGTGGTCTGTTTTTGTCGATCGCGAAAATCTGCTTTTATCCCTGCCCAAGCGCCAAGAATTGCTGGCTGGAGCTATTTGGGGAATATTCATGTTTGCGGTAATTCTGGGTATCTATAGCCTTTTTGGTCAGCACTGGATCGATCCTGTAGTTGCCAAAGAAAAATCGCACCAATTAGGTATTAGCAGCCCTACTATTTACTTGATTGTAGAAGCATATTTTGTGGTAGTTAACTCACTGATTGAAGAATTTACTTGGCGGTGGTTTGTCTGCAACAAGTGCCAGATTCTCATACCGGGAACAAAAGCAATATTTCTGAGTTCGCTATTTTTCACGATCCACCACATTTTTGTAATAGCAGCTTACAGCGACTGGCAGGCTGTGATTTTAGGTTCCTTAGCTGTCTTCACTGCCGGGATAATTTGGTCTAAGTCTTATCTAACTTATCGTTCACTTTGGCCTAGTTATATCAGCCACGCGATCGCTGATTTTGCCCTGGCAAGTATTGGTTGGCAAATCCTCTTTAACTAGCTACTTTTTCAGCTACTATTCCTGGCAATTATACAGTAAAAATTGACCTTTTTCCCAACTCCCTCTCCAGATTAATCTGTCCCCCCATCATCCGGGCGGCGTGCTACTGCCGCAGGCGATAATGCACCCTGATAAATTGTAAGCTTTTGCAAGGTATATGTGGCTGTAGCTGCGGTTAATGCCAACTAGCAGCGACAAGTGTTTGCTGGCATTCATGCTGATTTTATACCAAATCCGGTTATGATAGACTACTTATAATCACATAAAAATAAAAAGCGATGCCGAAAAAAGCATATTTGGCA
>NZ_JAUBUE010000084.1:0-11569 GCF_036705305.1 Microcoleus sp. B3-D7
TATCCTTTCTCTGCGCTGTGCTTATCTCAATGGTCAACTTTCCGCTTGATGTATTTGCAAAAGTGAGATGCACCCGACATATCTAACTTCTTTAATAGAGATAAGGATGAATTTGAATTTGATAGTAAGCAAGATGCCAAGCTATTCGCTGAGCAAATAGCAGCTTCGGCGAAGCAAATTATTGAACGTCAATTGGATGTCGCTTGTAAAGAGACGGATAAAAAGACTGAAAGCAGGATTAAAAAATTATCCGAGTCACTAGATAATGAAACTAAGCCTATTATTGAACGCGCTCAAGATCGGTTAAAAAGAGATTTTGATGTTATTTTTAAGCCAGATATACTCAAGCTAGCTGATATTTACATAGAAGTGAATACCCCCGATCTTGAATTCAGAGGGTATGGGTTATCTGATTTACTCGCAGCATTGTTAGAAGAAGCATTTGGTGGTTTGTTGGTGCAGTTTGCTGCTCGTTTAGTGGCAATGGTAGCTAACAGTCCAATACTGAGCGCAATTTATGGTGCAGTTAGCACCTTTTTTGGTTGGTTCCGTGTGGACTTAGACAAACTTGTATATAAAGAAATATATAGAGTTAACCTAATCCTTTTCAAGGCTGAAATAGTTAAATTCTTTGAGAATAAACTCGAAGAAATTCAAGAACAATCTAACCGATTGATTGAGCAATCATTGGAGCAACAAATTAAAAGATACTTTGAGGCTCTAGACTCTCTTCTAGGTGATTATAGGAAGGATTTGGAGCAATCACTAAAAGCTCAAGCTTTACCTTTAGAAACACTGAAAGAATTAAAGCAAGCGCTTGAATCATTTTCAGTAGGTAATGATAAATTACAGGTGGATAAATTGAAAGAGAAGGCTAATGAACTTATGAGTCAGACAAAACCATTAATAGCAAGCTGAGATGCGCTTACGTTTTTTACTAATTTAAGATTTTTGGAACAGGAACTTATTAACTAAACTAGCTTTGTTCACAGCAATATCAGTCAAATATGGAATAAGTGCAAAACCGATACACTCTGCTAAACGGGGCGGCACGGCATTTCCAATTTGCCACATTGCCTTTTTCATAGAACCTTCAAAAATAAATGAATCCGGGAAACTTTGCAATCTAGCCATTTCGCGAGCTGAAATCACGCGATTGAGATAAGGATGAATATGAGTGCCGCCGTGATTTTCTTTAACAGTCATGCTCGGTTTTCCCGGATACTGTCGCTTGAAAGCATCGGCGTAGCTTTCATACAAAGAACCGCCTGGTGGAACTTTAGCAAGTCTTTCCATGTACTCAACAGAATGACGAGTCCATTCGTGGTTAATTTCCGGTATGGGAGTATACTCTGGTAAATCATCAATTGCTGACTCAATCGCTTTGTATTGTTCCGACAACAATTGCGGCTTCGGATAGGGATTTTGCATCCCAAATCTATTGGCAATAAAAATGGCTCGCGGCCTGATTTGCGCGACTCCATAGGCGGCTGATTCAAGAACAGCAACGGACATATGGGGATAGCCAATTTCCCGAAAAGCCTCGCAAATCGCTTGCTTAACAGCTCCTTTTTGTATAGTCAATATTCCGGGTACGTTTTCCATGACAACATACCAAGGACGTATTTCAGAGACAACGCGGACAAACTCTCTAAATAAGCGATTTCCAGGGTCGTTGGGGTCGCGTTTTCCTGCAACTGAGAAGCCTTGACACGGCGGCCCGCCTACAACAACATGAACTTCTGGCGAACCAATTTCAGCGAGCAACTTTTGGGGATTTAAGTTTTTTATATCGTCGCACAAGTGATGGCAATCGGGAAAGTTTTTTGTATGAGTTGCCGAGGCTATGGCATTAATTTCAACACTTGCTACTGGTCGAAAACCTGCTTGCAATAAACCTTGGGTCATGCCGCCCGCACCGCAAAAAAGATCGACAAATGTATAGTCGGATTTTGGCAGTGACTGAGATTCAACATCAATGAATATCTTGTAGGGGTCGCAGTCATTTGCTTCTAGTTCGCGTTGGATTCGTTCGTAACGCCCTAATTTTGCTTTCTTCTGCTTTTTGGCAGGAATTGGTTCTGACTCATTTGAGAATAAAGACAGTTGTATTGCTTGCATTTTATATTTTTTTACTGCGTTCTATCTGATGTTGCCCATTTCGGGCAGGGTGTAGGGCTCGATCGCGCTTGGAGTCGGAGAGTGCGATCGTCGTATTGTACATCTGCGCGGGGATGAAAGACTCAGAAACCCTGTTTCTGAAAGCAACCAGGTTTTTGTAGTTTGGGCGATCCGCTACAATATGCTAAACCTCGTTAGCTGGCATTCTTCTCTATTCGCCAATAAATGGTTCCAAATGAATAGCCATTAATATTTTGGTTTGACTTCGCCCTTGAGTGCATTTACTCAAAAAGTATTGCGATTTTCAGGGTTATTCGCTAGAATAGCCAACCTGTCAAGTAAAAAAATCCCACCAACGAGACAGACATTTCCGACATTCGCTTATGACCATTGCCTATACTCCACCTTGGCTGCTGAACAACGGCATATTAATGACGTTGTACACCGCATTAAGGGCTAGTCGCGGTTGGGAAAAGACGATCCCTTACCCAGAACCCCCTTACCGAGAACACATCTTTACTGGCGCCTGTGGAGTCCCGATTTTCGGCTGGGTGGCCATCCCCGAAAATCCCCGATATACGATTGTCGGCACTTACGGCATTACTGGCGATCTGGATAATCAATGGTATCTCAAGCTACTAGGCCGTAAAGCCTATGCCCAAGGCTGTGCAGTGGTATTATTTGACTGGCGAGCTCACGGCAAAACTGCCCAACTCTCTCCCACCCTGACTTCTGATGGCCTATACGAAGGCGAAGATTTCGTTCGGATTGCTGCCGCTGCTAAAGAAATGGGATGTCCCGCCCCTTTTTGGTTCACGGGTTATTCCCTGGGCGGACAATTAGCCTTGTGGGCCGTAAAATCAGCTCAGACGATCGCAGATTGGGGGCCTGACTTAGGGATCGAAGAGTCAGAACTAGCAGGCGCGGCGGTGATTTGCCCCAGCTTGGACTCGAACCGTTCTCTGTCTTATCTAGTTAAAGATGAGTGGGGGAAATTTTTAGAAAAAGCGATCGCGCGACAGTTAAAAAAACTAGCAAAAAACATCGCTAAAACGCATCCAGGGGCGATCGATCCAGCCGCTATTGAACGCGCCAACAGCATTTGGGGCTTTGACCACGAACTGGTAATTGGCCAGTTAGGTTTCTCCTCTGTGGAAGAATACTATGACGCTAGCAGCGCTCTACACATTTTGCCTCACCTCAAAAAACCCACTTTCATCCTTTATGCAGCCGACGATCCGATGTTTGACCCGGTGCTTGTCCCTGAGTTGCAAGCCATTAGCGCGAACAATCCTGCCTTAGAATTAGTGGTGACAGCCTACGGCGGTCATGTTGGGCATATCAGTAGTAAACGTTGTCAGCATCAATTTGCTGATAGCGATCGGTGGTGGGCATGGAATCGGATTTTACAGTGGTTCGATGCCTTGAGTGTGGAGTGAACTACCAGACGCTGACGACTTAAGTGGTACAGCGCTGGCTTCCTGATTCAACGGGGCGGGGCCTCCAACAAAACCGAAGTTTTACCAGATCGACTTACATCCCCTCCGCAGGCAGAAGCGCTAGTTCCTAACGCCAAAATCCGCAAGGCTTCATTTCTAATGTTGATGGCGGCGTTGACATCACGGTCGTGGTGAGTACCACAATGCTGACAACTCCATGCTCTAACATCAAGAGTGAGATTATCAACTCGATTTAGGCATACATAGCAAGTCTTAGAGCTAGGAAACCATCTATCGATTTCAACGTATTGTTTTCCTTCACTCTCCGACTTGTACTTAAGCATCGTGCAGAACATACCCCAGCCAACGTCACTAATGGCTTTGGCTAAATTATGATTCTTTACGATGCCTTTGATGTTGAGATTTTCCACTGCAATAACTTGGTTTTCGTTAACTATCTTGCGGGATAGCTTGTGTAGAAAATCTTCCCGGCATCGGGCAATCTTGGAGTGAACTTTTGCCACCGCCCGTCTTGCCTTTTTTCGATTCTGACGGCCTTTCTTTTTGCCATCAAGCTTCTGCTGTTTACGTTTTAAGTTTCGTTGACGTTTGACGAAATACTTGGGATTACCGAACTTAGAACCATCACTGGTAATCGCAAAATGAGTTAACCCTACGTCAATGCCAATAGCTTTATCTACTGGGACTAACTCAGGCTGTTCTTTCCCATCGTCAATTAAAACAGAAACAAAGTGTTTGCCGTCCGGGTTGCGAGATACGGTAACGGTCTTGATATCGCCCTCAAAATCACGATGTCGCCGACAGAAAACTAAACCAATCTTAGGTAGGTTGATATAGTCACCGTCGAATTTGACATTTTGAGGGTAGCTGATCGACTGCCTGCCATGCTTGGCTTTGAACTTGGGCAGCATCGCCCTCTTGTCAAAGAAGTTTTTGTAGGCAGTTGATAAATTCAATGCAACCACCTGCAAGCATTGAGAATAAGGTTCTTTTAACCATTCGTATTCTTTTTTGAGTGCAGGGAGCAAGCCTTGTATGTATGCCCTAGATAGTCCTTTGCCAGTATTCTTGTAAGTTTCTTGACATAGATTCAAAGCATAGTTCCAGAACCATCTCCAACAGCCAAAAGACTTTGCAAGCAAGACATCTTGCTCATCTGTGGGATAAATTCTGTACTTGTAAGCTTTATACATTTATCAAGGTTGCAGAATACCGATAAAATCATCATAGCCCACAAAAAAACGATATTGATTTGCTGTCGCTCAATTTATTTTTTGGCTCATTTTCATCCCGACGCTCACCTTCGGTAGAGCGCGGGACTTCCCATTCACATTAGTTAAGATTATCAAATAAAACCTTAACACTCCTCGCCTATAGTTGCGAGGATGAAAAGATTAGGGGGTTTAATCCCTCCAGTCCAGAACTTTAAAACTATTTCGCAAAATTACTAGACATTTGGGCAAAAGCTGAATGGCTTACTGGGACTTAATTGTGCATAATTTGCACAGCCCTGATTTGAGTTTAGATACGGGGCGATCGCATCAAAACCAAAGAAACCGGGTTTTTGGCCGTGGCGATCGGTTTTAACGAAGTATTTTCGTCAAAAACCCGGTTTCTGACTGCCTGCGCGTCAAACCAAAGAAACTAAAGAAACCGGGTTTTTGGCCGTGGCTGTCGATTTTAACGCAGTATTCTCCTAAAAAACCCGGTTTCTGACCACCCGGCCTCGATTTTCAGCTTTTAGAGAGAGGTAAAAAGTCCCCCGATCGCTACACTATTAACTAGGAACTCAGCAATTTTGGAGAAGAGGTGAATTGAAATTCGTTTCCGACCCGCAAATAAAAGTTAAAATCCGCAAAATGAACGAGCGGGTGCGGTGGCAAGAAAAATCGATCGTCGATCGGGGAATCGACCAAACTCGGATGGTTTTGGAATCTCCAACCACCGACTCTCCAGAGTTTTCGTTTTTAGTCGTAGGCGACAGCGGCACGGGCAACCACCGCGGCTACAATCCCCAGCGGCAGATTGCCGAACAGATGGTCTCCGAACGCGAAACTTGCCGTTTCGTCCTCCACACGGGCGATGTCGTTTATCTCGTCGGTTCCAGCGAATATTACTTGCAAAACTTTATTCGCCCCTACCGAGAATTTATAGTCGGCGGCGAGCATCCCTCTCGCATTGCCTACGATCGCATGGTGTTTAATTTTCCGTTTTTGCCCGTACCGGGAAACCACGACTATTACGACTTGCCGATAGTCTACGGCATTCTTTCGGCGACAGCTTTGCCGTTGCGCCGACTGTTGGGTTCCAAGTTGGATCTCGATGTCGGCTGGCACGGTTCCGATCGCGGAAATACCTACGCCAAAGCCTTTCTCGACTACCTCAAAGCTCACAAATTGCCGGGAGAGCTCGATCGCCACCTAGACGCCCACTACACCGCCAGCACCAGCACAGGCCGCTGCATCCGCTACCAACCCGGACGCTTTACCCGCTTACCCAACCGCTACTACACCTTCCGCAGCGGCGGCATTGACTTCTTCGCCCTCGACTCCAACACCTTCAACGAGCCCTTACCGATCCCGAAAACCAAACAGGGCGACATTCGCCGCCAGAATTTGGAACTCGATCGCCAGAAGTTGGAACAAGAAAAATTGGCAATGATCGAAATGTGCGATCGGCTCAACCCCCAAATTCCCGAGGAAGCCGAACAGCTAGACGACTTAGCCGCCAAGTTAGAGCAAGTTGACGAAATGTTGATGGATATTGACAAACAACTGTCGCCCGACAAAACAGCCGCCACCGACGTTGAACAGCTCGAA
Source organism: Microcoleus sp. B3-D7 (assembly GCF_036705305.1). Classification (NCBI taxonomy): domain Bacteria; kingdom Bacillati; phylum Cyanobacteriota; class Cyanophyceae; order Oscillatoriales; family Microcoleaceae; genus Microcoleus; species Microcoleus sp. B3-D7. The sequence goes on from NZ_JAUBUE010000084.1 coordinate 6,401, forward strand.
TGGCTGAAAAAAAGGCTGATTGACTCTTGGCGCGATTCCGAGGTGCGGGGGCGGGTAATTTACCTGCACCACCCCCCCTACGTGACTGAGGCGACAAAGTGGAATCAAGCCCAAACTTTGGCGGTTCGGTTGCGATTGCGCGAGGTGCTCGACGGGGTGGCCGATGCTGTTGGGGATGTGGCGCGGGGTCGTCCGCTAGTAGATTTGGTGCTGACAGGCCACGCTCACTGTTTGGAATACCTGCGGACTGGGGATACCGGACACGGCGACTCCGGGATTAATTGGATTGTCTGCGGGGGAAGCGGCCACAGTCTCCGCCGCCAGCGCCCGGAAGGGCCGATGTTGCAGGAACCATTGAGTCCAGAAGCTTATCGCTTGGCGCGTGAGGGCGGGCGATCGGAAAAAGCCGCTCGGCGGATAGCGGAATCTTTGCTATTTGTCGGCCGCAGCGGTCAAGGTTCCCACAAACGCCGTCCTTATTCGTGTTTGCGGATTGATGTTCTCGACGGGTGTCCCCCGAAGTTCCGCATCCGACCTATGGTTGTGGAACGATTTGAGGGGAAATGGCAGGAGATCTCGATCGAACCTTTTGTGATTTAACTTTCGTTTTTCTGCAAGTCTCGATCGCCCTTAAAAAGGTGGACTTTGACAGATTCCGGTTCCCCCTTTTTTAAGGTTAGAGGCGATCGAGAGCCGAATGCTCGCACAAAATACTTGTATCAATTTAGTTCAGGACAAAAATTCAATGATTGCTAACTTAACCGCTACCGGCTGGGAAATTATTTACCACCGCGCCCATGCTTTGCTCGCCGCCCAACTTGGAGGACAGTGGAAGCGCTCGAAATCTCCGCTTCGCCTCTACGAAACCATAGCCGCGATTTCGCATCACGATGATTTGGAGAAAGAGTGGGAAGAAAATATTTTGACTGAAGCGGGCGCGCCCTTTGATTTTACGTTGCAGACGGAAACTTCTCTGCCTAAAATTAAAGCCATGACGGAGAATTCCCTATATCGTGGTAGGTGGGTAGCAATGCTGATTTCTATGCACATGAGCTATCTCAATGAAGGAAAGCGGGGAGAGTCGAAGGAACTCGACGAATTTTTGGACGAACAACTGGAAAATCAAAAAAAATGGCGCAAAGAGTTGCAAATTTCCGAGGAAGATGCTAAGGCAGCTTATGCTTTTTTCCAGTGGTGCGATCGGCTCTCATTAATTCTTTGCAGCCGCGAGTTACCCGCCGGAGAACGAGCTTTAGAAATTAGTGTCGGCCCGGACGGCAAGCGCTACGATATTGTACAGCACAGCAACGAACTCGTGACTGTAACTCCTTGGCCTTTTGAAGAAGATAAGTTTACGGTGAACGTCGAAGCGTGCCTTTTGGATAAAGTCAAGTTCGACAGCAACAAGGAAATCAAGGAAGCGTTGCACAAAGCTCCCCGCGAAGTCTTAGAGTGGACTTTTGTCAAGTCTTAATTAAACCTCTAGCACAAATACTGCACCGTTCTAGGTTTGTAGCGAGAACTTAAGTCCCAGCGAGTTTGATGAGGACTTGAGTTCTCGCTACAAACCAATTTGATTGTTGCCAATTGACCGGACATAATATTATCAATGAGCAATTACCAATTATCAATTACCCCTTACCAATTACCAAAGATGAAACGTTCAGCTTGCCTAATTTTCAATCCCGTCGCCGGTAACAGCGACCCCGACCAAGACTTAGCTAAAATTCAGGAACTTTTAGAGCCTCTTATTGACTTAGACATTCGGCTGACAACCCCCGAATTAGACGCAGATCAAATCGCCCGCGAAGCAGTTGATAGAGGAGTTGAGGCAATTATTGCTTGCGGGGGCGACGGCACATTATCCGCAGTTGCTGGGGCGATTGTCGGCACAAATATTCCTTTAGGAATTATTTCGCGGGGAACGGCTAATGCTTTTGCTAATGCTTTAGAGATTCCGAATACAATTGAAACCGCCTGCGAAAATATTTTGGGAGGGTTGACGCGGGTGGTGGATGCGGCGATTTGCAACGGTGAAATGCCGATGGTTTTGTTAGCTGGAGTCGGTTTTGAGGCGGAAACCGTCGAACTTGCCGATCGCGAAATGAAGAATCGCTGGGGAATGCTGGCTTACATTCTTTCAGGAATTAAACAGTTAAACAATTTAGAAAGATTTGAAGCGGAAATCGAAACCGAAGATAGAATTATCAGCCTTACTGCTGTGGCCGTCACCGTGGCGAATGCAGCGCCACCTACTTCCATTTTAGCTCAAGGCCCGGCAGGAATTATTTTTGATGACGGCTTGCTGGACGTGACGCTGGTGGCGCCTCAGAATAAAGCTGGGGCGATCGCAGCTTCTTATCACCTATTGCAAACAGCTTTGAGCGGCAATGCTACGGATCGCGACGACATCGGTTATTTGCGGGCAAAAAAAGTAACAATTAGTGCCGATCCGCCTCAAAAAGTGGTTGTAGACGGCGAAATCATCGGCATGACTCCGGTTTCTATTGAGTGCGTTCCGGGAGGTTTAACTATTTTTGTACCGCGAGTTGAAGAAGATCCCGTGGTAGAAAAACTCACCGGTTTAGCGGACATCGAAATTACATTGAAACCCTTAGATGAAAATTTTTAGCGATACAAACAATAAGAAAGACCGCGCGGGCGGTCTTTTATTTTTAGGCGTCTAAGATTTGGCGAATGCGGCGCTCCAAACGTTCGAGATCGAGTCCGCCTTCATCGCGGCTGATGCGGCGCACGGTGACGTTAACATTGCTCAAATCGGCCAGCAAATCTTGGAGGATTTCTTGTTGCTGCCGAGCTTGAGTTATTTCGCGCGGTTCCTGCACCAAATCGCGAACAATGGTATCTTCGGCGCGCGAAGCAACGATCGGGTCTGCTTCGCCGTCTACGTGCACGAAAGTGCGCCGACCGGGCCCCCGTTCTTCTTCAATTGGTATTACTGCTGTTACTCGGTCGGAGCGTACATATTTGCCAAATCCTAGGTGGACTAAGACAGAAGATTGTATTTTCATAGATAGCAAATTTTATTTGTTAGTTATCTACATTTTAACTCTTAAAAATTGGAAATTACAACTAATATCAGAGCTATCTTTACTACAAGATATGTCGGTTTTTTCTCAAAATTATAGTGGTCATCTAAATTAAAAAATGCTAATATTTTTTACTATATTCCCATGCTGCGGCCGGGGTTAAAATATTCGCATAATCCGACAGTACGGCCGGGGTTAAAATATTCGCATAATCCGACAGTACGATCGGGGTTTCAACCCCTGACGGACTGTAGGAAGATGGCAAATCTCGCACTGTTAGATTACTGTAGGAAGATGGCAAATCTCGGATTGTGCGAATCTCGGACTGTCAGTGCGCGACAGTTGGCTGATGGGTTAACATAAAATTAGAGCAGTTTGCGATCGCCCGCAGCGCATTTCAGGGACATAGCCTACCGATTCTAGATTTGAGCATTACTTCCACGGAAAAACAGGAAAGCCTAAATCATGCCAATTAGTCTCGACTTAGTTATCAGCCTCCTGACGGCAATTCCCTTCGGCACTATCAAAGACAAGCTTCAGCGCAACGAAGCTGTCATCAAATTATTAAAAAGATTTAACCTCGATCCGGATGCTCCGCCCGCAGATTTTAGCGGAGTTTATGTTTATACTTTAGTAGAATACGGCGCTGGTAAACCGAAGCAGATTTTAGAACTGTTTCGCCAAAAAGAGATTGAATCAGCATTTCGCAAAGCTTTCGAGTCCGATAGCCCAGCCATTTTAATTCAAGCAGGCGATGAATATCTGAATGAGAGTGCTTTAGGCAAAGAAATTCGAGATTTAGGCATTGACCCCCGACGGGAATTCATGGCATTTGCCGCCGTGTTTATGGAAGTAGCAAAGCGGACGCGGACGCTGGGAGATGTGATGGTGGGAAATGCGCTCGCCTCTTTGCAAAAACGCCTATCTATGGTAATGGATCGCATCGAACGCCTCCCCACTATCGAAGGAATTCGCACCGAATTTGCACGACTGGAAGCTGAAGATTATCCCGCACTTCCCGCTGCAGCATCAACTAATATTCAAAAGTCTAAAGTTTTTATTTTATCGCAACAAGTTCGAGGTTGGTTTGAAACATTAAGTTATCGGTTTGAGAAATATGAAATTTGGGAAGATAACTATTTTGAATGGATTATCAATGTTCCCGTCAGACGCAATCGGTACGATCGCATTTTAGTGCGCGGAATTGCCCGAGAAGCGGGACTCAGAGACATCTCAGCTTTGCGCGAGTCGGTGGAAAGACAGCGCACCGATGAAGGGTGGTTAGTCACAGCCCGCCGCATCAGTCGCGCCGCGCGAGATGAGGTAGAGAAAGCCGAAAATCTTAATTTAGCTTGCTATACTTTTGATGAATTACTCGACCAAGATGCCGATTTCACCGCTTATCTGGATTGGCTAGAAACAGAAATTACTCGCCGAGAAATTGATACCAAATATGTGCCGCTAGCCTGTACGAAAGAAGAAATTGACCCCGATACTCACCGCAAGATAGGCGTGAGTCATTATGACGGGCGAGATGGCTGGATCGAAGGTTATATTGACCTGTGGTTGAATGACCCAGTAAAAGAACACATTTCAGTTTTAGGAGAATTTGGAACCGGGAAAACTTGGTTTGCGATGCACTATGCTTGGATGGCGCTGCAACGCTACCGAGATGCTCAAAAGCGCGGCTTAGAACGTCCGCGTTTGCCGTTAGTAATTCCTTGGCGAGATTACGCGAAAGCAGTTAGCGTCGAGTCGCTATTTTCCGAGTTTTTCTTTCGCAAGCACGAGATACCTTTGGCGGGTTATTCGGCCTTTGAACAACTGAATCGCATGGGCAAATTTCTGCTAATTTTCGATGGTTTTGATGAAATGGCCGCTAAGTGCGATCGGCAGGAAATGATTAACAACTTTTGGGAATTAGCAAAAACCGTCGTTCCCGGCGCAAAAGTCATCCTCACTTGCCGTACTGAATACTTTCCTGAAGCCAAGGAAGGACGGGCATTGTTAAATGCAGAACTGCAAGCATCAACAACCATTTTATACCAAATCCGGTTATCATAGAATACTAACAAATCAACGATAGTTAAACCAATGATAATTGGTCAGGTTTTTGATT
>NZ_JAUBUE010000085.1:0-11554 GCF_036705305.1 Microcoleus sp. B3-D7
AGCTTGCTAATAAAGTCTAAATTTAACTCCCGCACAGCATCCCAGAATTTAGAGCGGTAGTAATAGCCATCAGCGACCAAATAACATACAAAAGTTGGGAAGAAATAACGAGTATTCTTCAAATGTTGTGCATAGTCATTAACTCTTGTGATGTCAGGCTTTGAAGTTTGAGAGTCCTGTTTTTGGCGAGTGTTTTTTGACCAGCAATTCTTCTAATTTTCTGCCAGTTTTTTCAGGGGCTTTATTTGAGGACGTGATGGAGTTTGCTGTACGCTTAAGCTATAATATAAACGACTCTCAATTTCTACAATAGAAATCACAGCAATTTCCCACCCCTGTTCCGATTTACCAGCTACACCATTATAAAAATAAGCTTTACCGTCAGTTTTGGGGCCACGTTTTCTCAAAAAATAACCCTCAATAACAGCAATGACTGTGTGTTCATAATTCAAAGCAAGTTCAAGAAAATATTGAGTAAATTGTGGAGATTTAAAGCTTTTGAGAAAGTGACGACGGTAGTTTTTTTCTATCAAATAACTATAACGACTGAGATTCGTGAAATTGACCTTGCCATAGACAACCAAAATAGTTTAAAATAAAGTGACTAAAAACTTCTTTGGGGGTTGACTCATCCCCGGGATTTATTGTAAAGATGGATTCAATAATCTTCCTAAGGCAATCTATTAAGCTTGTGTATTTTTATATTTTAACCTAAAAGAGCGCCGTTTTTTCTGTTTATTTTGGGTTCAGATTGCACTCACTTTTTTCGCTTCTGTGCTTTATTGCGAGCGCATCCCTCTTTAAAAACTGTCCCGAGTATTGATTAATACTACAAGCTTTAATTAGCTTTAACTTGATACAAAAATGAATAAAATTTTTTCCTCTTCCACAATTATCTACAGGCTTGGGTCAATTAAGATCGTTAATGAATTTTTACCCAAATCCCTTCTCTCACTTGATAAATGAGAATGAATTATTATTTTCTTCTGCCGCTTAGTGACAGAAGAGGGATACAGCATATTTCCTATAGATGTAGAGCGCGATTAACCGGGTTTTTTGAACAGAATCACTAATGATGCGAGAACTGTAAAGAAGCCCCGTGAGAGCGCGGTGTACTTCATAAGCCTGGAATAAGCTGTGATAGTGGGAATTAGAAGAAGTGGTACAAGGAACACTTACATAACACCATTTATCGTCCACTGATTGCTCAAATAGTGGAAAATTTGAAATCAAAACAAGTCGATAAAGGCTAAAGCTATGAAAGTAAGGGTTTGGCGAGAATAGCGATCGCACCCTGACCCCTCAAAAAAGCGTGTGAAGTGCAGCTATCCCGCTCTTAATCGCTGGCTCAAGAGTCAAAAACGCCACATCTAAAGCTGAGCTAGCTCTCATTTACTTTGCATATTGTAATTATCAATAAAAGCTATCATTTTTTCTCAGTAGCTTTCCGCTGCTCCCTTCGGGTTTTACAGCAAAAGTTAAATACGCCTGAGCTTATCTGCACTGAGCGAAAAGTTTTGTTACAATAGGTAAGCTGTTACAAATCGTAACTTATGCTGGTTTCTATTTTAATAATTGACGTTGCCCTCGTTGCCTGGTCTTTGCACTTAATGCAGGAGGCGATCGCGCAACGGGAATTTTCACTAATGCTAGCCGGCACCCTAGTTGCGGTCTCAGCCGCCGCTCTGCTAGTCGTCTACTTCCTCATGGGGTCTTGTTTGAGCCATTTGACCGAAATATCGCAACACACTTACTAGATCATAGTAGGGGATTGACCATTGTCCAGAAGCGAGGAGACTTTTTTGGAAAAAAAGCCGAAAGCCTTGCCAATCCAGGGTTCAAAACTAATTTCCTCAAAAAGCTTGACAAATATTGGCCAGTTAAGGCATGATTGAGAGCGCGAAAAGAAAGGGGAATTAGCTCAGTTGGTAGAGCACTACAATGGCATTGTAGGGGTCAGCGGTTCGAGCCCGCTATTCTCCATAAATTAAGATTAGGGATACATCACTGCTGTGTCCTAATTTGTACCCAATTTGTACCCAAACAGTACGAGCGCGTGCTTAAATTTGATCGCGACTGGTACCTAAACACCATTGCCGTGTCGTTAAATTCGATCGGGCCACACACCGCGAAAACCAATTTTCCCGTAAAATCAAAACAGTCTACCCGCAACCAAAGCGCTACCTGTGGCAAAGTCAACTGAACCCAGCAATCCAGAGAGTCCGAGCCAACTTGCCCGCACGCCTCTGTACGACCTATCATTAGAACTCAAAGGCCGAATGGTGCCCTTTTCCGGGTGGGAGATGGCGGTGCAGTACGCAGGCATCAGCAGCGAACACCAAGCAGTACGACAGCAAGCAGGAATGTTCGACATTTCCCACATGGGAAAATTTGGTTTGAGAGGGAAACAAGTAATAGAAAAATTTCAACTCTTAGTACCCTCAGACTTGAGCCGCTTGCAACCCGGTCAAGCTCAATATACAGTCTTGCTAAATGCCAAAGGCTGCATCTTAGACGACATTATTTTCTACTGCCAAGAACCAGACCCTATCACTAGCGAAGAACGTGCAGTAATCATTGTCAACGCAGCCACTCGCCTCGCCGACAAAGCATGGATCACCACTCACTTAGAATTGAGCGAACTCTGTTTTACAGACATCTCCGAAGATAAAGTTTTAATTGCCATTCAAGGGCCAGAGGCTGTTAACTATCTCCAGTCTTTTGTGGAAGACAACCTGTCACCAATTAAGGCATTCGGTCACTTAGAAACAAATCTGTTGGGACAGCCGAGTTTTATCGCCAGAACAGGTTACACCGGCGAAGATGGGTTTGAAATCATGGTGGATGCCGAAGTAGGGAAAGAACTGTGGCAAAAATTGTTAGCTGCTGGCGTTGTGCCCTGCGGTTTGGGCGCGAGGGATACGTTGCGTTTAGAAGCAGCAATGGCTCTTTACGGTCAAGATATCGACGACAATATCACGCCTTTAGAAGCTGGATTGGGTTGGGTTGTTCACCTCGACACCAAAGGCGATTTTATTGGCCGTGAGGTTTTGGCACAGCAAAAAGCGAGTGGAGTATCCAAGCGGTTGGTAGGGTTAGAAATGCAGGGGCGGCACATTGCGCGCCACGGCTATCCCGTAATATGTGAAGGCGAAAAAGTAGGAGAAGTTACTAGCGGTACATTATCGCCTACTTTGAATCGGGCAGTGGGCCTCGCGGTTGTTCCGGCACAATTAGCTAAAATCGGTCAGCAATTAGAGGTAGAAATTCGCGGAAAAAACTATCCTGCTAGTGTGGTGAAAAAACCATTTTATCGATCGCAAAACCGCCCCATTTAACTTAAGTAGGTGAGCATTAATTCAGGGGAGTTGCTCACAGCAATGGTTCACAATAAAGTGTAAGTGTATGTGTTGTTGTGGAACGGGCTTCTAGCCCGTTGCTCATAATTGTGGTCAAGCAGACTCATCTACTAGCTTAGCAAATTGTCGCAAAGTTGCAGCATAGCGATCGCCCGCCACATCCATCAAATCATTATGACCCGCCCCATCAACCCAAAAATTCAATTTCGGCTGCTTCGCCGCTGCAAACAACTGCTGTCCATGCCAAAAATGCACCACCTCATCAGCCTTACCATGAATCACCAAAACAGGCGATCGAACTTTGCCAACCTTATCAATATTCACAAACTTGTCAAAGGGTAAAATAGGAATCCGCGTCAACACCCGAAAAGCCGAAACAAAGGAACTTTCAACCACCAAACCTCCCACTTTTTGCCGCGAAGCCAAATCAATTGCCGCCCCACCCCCCACAGAACGCCCGTAAAGAATAACTTGCTTTGCAGGTACTCCCAAATGTTGGGTTAAATAATTGTAAGCAGCCTCAATATCACGATAAGTATTATACTCAGAAGGCTTTCCCTGGCTCGTGCCGTAACCTTGATAATCATAGGCAAACACAGCAAACCCGCTATCTCGAATCTCTCTGAGTAGCCACAAAATGCTGTCCAAGTCTTCCGCATTTCCGTGACTGTAAAGTATAGTATATTGAGCTTGCGGGTTAGGAAAATGAACAGTAGAAATTTTCACGCCATTAGCTGAGCTAACTTTGATAACTTCCCTGCTATTACTCTGACTAGATGGGGGAGGTTGAAAAATTAGCCGTTCTGACAAAAAGAAACCGTAAAAACACAGAAATGCGTAAATAAAAATTATAGATAGCATCAGTCTTTTGACAGAAAATTCTCCAAAAAGCAAGCGTTTAATATTTTTTTTGTTCCAGTTAGCCATCACTAAAGGCTCATATTTGAATAAGATTTAACTAATACTTTTTTATTGCGAGAAAAGACATGGCACTAACATACCCCGATGACCTGAAATACCTAGACACCCACGAATACATCCGACTCGAAGGCGAAATTGCCACCATCGGCATCAGTGCCTTTGCAGTTGACCAACTCGGCGATATCGTGTTTCTAGATTTGCCAGAAGTCGGTGCAGGGTTGGAAAAGGGAGAAGCTTTCGGTACAGTCGAGTCAGTGAAAGCCGTTGAAGACTTGAAAGCACCAGTTACCGGTACAGTTGTAGAACGCAATGATGACATTATAGAGTCTCCCGAAAATTTGGCGGAAGACCCCTATGGCGCTGGATGGCTGCTGAAAGTGCGCGTTGACAACACCAGCGAAGCAGACGATGCTTTCTCGGCCCCGGAGTATCGAAAAATGGTGGAAGGGGAATAGGGCATAGGGAATAGGGCATAGGGCATGGGGCATGGGGCATAGGGCATAGGGCTCGTTGATAATTCCACAATCTGCTAGGGGTTGAAACCCCTGGCTAATAGCACAAGTCGTCTAAAGACGACTGAAATACCAAGCTGTTGCGGGGGGAGTTGCGATAAGTGCAGCTTAATCTACAGTCGTCTTCAGACGACTTTAGCTATGAGACAGGGGTTTCAACCCCTGTCGGACTTTGATACACACAAAAAATCTTGCTTAGTCGGCGACCGACGACTTTAGCTATGAGACAGGGGTTTCAACCCCTGTCGGACTGTCGGACTTTGATAGACGCAGAAAATCTTCCTGGTTTTCTTAGCAAAATGTTACAAACAAAGAAGCACAAGTCTATTCAGGAGAATCCGCCTTGGTACTCTACAGCCCTCAACTTGAACCCAACCAGCAGCAAAACCTTTCCTCCATCAATGGTTTTGCGGGGCGGCACATTGGCCCGACACCCAGCGAAATCCAGCAAATGCTCAATGTTTTGGGCATTTCCAGCCTCGATGAGTTGATTGACAAAACGGTTCCAGCGGCGATTCGCATTTCAGCACCCCTACAACTTCCCGCAGCGCAAAGCGAGTACAGCGCTTTGGCCGAATTGAAAGAAATTGCGGCAAAAAATCAGGTATTTCGATCGTACATCGGCACTGGATATCACGACTGCATCACACCCCCGGTCATTCAGCGGAATATCCTAGAAAATCCCGGCTGGTATACAGCTTACACTCCCTACCAAGCCGAAATTGCTCAAGGCCGATTGGAAGCTTTACTGAACTTCCAAACCATGATAATTGACCTCACGGGTTTGGAAATTGCCAACGCTTCTTTGCTAGATGAAGGGACAGCGGCGGCGGAAGCGATGGCGGTGAGTTACGGCGCCAGCAAAAATAAGGCAAAAGCGTTTTTTGTTTCCCAAGATTGCCACCCTCAAACTATTGAAGTTGTGCAAACTCGCGCTAAGCCGCTGGGAATTGAGGTAATTGTCGGGGACCATCAAAGCTTTGAGTTCGATCGTACAATCTTCGGCGCTCTCCTGCAGTACCCCGCCACAGACGGCGCAATTTACGACTATACGGATTTTATTCGATCGGCACACGAAGTCGGCGCATTAGTCACAGTCGCCGCCGACATATTGAGCCTTTGCTTGCTCACACCCCCCGGCGAATTCGGCGCGGATATAGCTGTAGGAAGCACTCAGCGCTTCGGAGTGCCGATGGGATTCGGAGGGCCCCACGCAGCCTATTTCGCCACGCGAGAAGAGTTTAAACGGCAAGTTCCGGGGCGAATAGTCGGCGTTTCTAAAGATGCAAACGGCAAATCTGCTTTACGTTTGGCCTTGCAAACTCGCGAACAGCACATCCGCCGCGAAAAAGCTACTAGCAATATTTGTACTGCTCAAGTTTTGCTGGCAGTGATGGCGAGTATGTATGCTGTTTATCACGGCCCGTCTGGACTGAGAGACATTGCTGAGAAAGTATGGAGTTTAACAGCACTTTTGGCATCCGGTTTAAGGAGTTTCGGATACAAAATTGGTTCTCAACATTTCTTCGATACTGTGCGGGTAGAATTGGGAGATAAACCGCTGTCAGAAATTCTAGAAGCTGCTAAAGTTCGCAAAATTAATCTCCGAATTTTCGATGATTCGACAGTGGGAATCACGTTAGATGAAACTGTCACCGTTGAAGATGTGCAAGAGTTGTGGAAAATTTTTGCACAGGATAAAGATTATATCAGGGCGGACGGGCAGAATGCTCTCAACATTCCGCTGGATGCAGACGCATTGAGTGGCTATTTGACATTACCAGATTTTTGCGATCGCACCAGCAGCTATCTCGCCCATCCAGTTTTCAACAGCTATCATTCAGAAACTGAACTTTTGCGGTATTTGCACCGTTTAGAAGCCAAGGACTTATCGCTAAATACATCGATGATTCCCTTGGGTTCTTGCACAATGAAATTGAATGCCACTGCAGAGATGATGCCCGTGACTTGGGCAGAATTTGGCAAGATACATCCCTTTGCACCCCGCGATCAAACTCGTGGCTATCAAATGATGTTCGTGCAACTAGAACAGTGGCTGGCAGAAATCACCGGTTTTGCGGGAATTTCTTTGCAGCCCAACGCCGGTTCCCAAGGCGAATACGCGGGTTTGTTAGTTATTCGCCAATACCACGAACACCAAGGCGAATCTCACCGAAATATCTGTTTGATTCCCCAGTCAGCCCACGGTACAAATCCGGCTAGCGCGGTGATGGCGGGAATGAAAGTAGTTGCTGTCGAGTGCGATTCCCAGGGTAATATTGATGTTGCAGATTTACATAAAAAAGCCGAAAAGCACAAAAATGAACTGGCGGCTTTGATGGTGACATATCCATCAACGCACGGCGTTTTTGAGGAAGAAATTAAAGAGATTTGCGAGATAGTTCACAACTGCGGCGGACAAGTTTATATGGACGGCGCGAATATGAATGCTCAAGTTGGTTTGTGCCGCCCCGGTGATTTTGGTGCTGATGTTTGTCACTTGAATTTGCACAAAACTTTCTGTATTCCCCACGGCGGCGGCGGGCCGGGAATGGGGCCGATTGGGGTAATGTCTCATTTAGTAGAATTTTTGCCCAGTCATTCTATTCTTAACAGTCAACAGTCAACAGTCAACAGTCAACAAATATCAGTTGGTGCTGTTTCCGCCGCGCCTTGGGGAAGTGCTAGCATTTTGCCTATTTCTTGGATGTACATTCGGATGATGGGAGGAGTAGGTTTAACTGAAGCGACAAAAGTAGCAATTCTTAATGCTAATTACATGGCAAAACGCTTAGAATCTTACTATCCGGTTTTGTACAAAGGGAAAGCTGGTTTGGTGGCGCACGAGTGTATTCTGGATTTGCGATCACTCAAAAAGTCTGCGGCTATTGAAGTTGAAGATATCGCTAAACGATTGATGGATTACGGCTATCACGCGCCGACGGTTTCTTGGCCGGTTGCTGGTACGGTAATGGTGGAACCTACCGAAAGCGAATCGAAGCAGGAATTAGACCGTTTTTGCGATGCAATGATTGCAATTCGATCGGAAATTGCGGAGATTGAAAACGGTAATGCTGACGCGCAAAATAACGTATTGAAAAATGCGCCGCATACCGCCGAATCTCTGATGGTTGATGAGTGGAATCGTCCTTATACTCGATCGCAAGCGGCTTATCCGGCACCTTGGACTCGCGAACATAAGTTTTGGCCGGCGGTGGGGCGGATAGATAATGCGTTTGGCGATCGCAATTTTGTCTGTTCTTGTTTGCCAATGGAGGCTTACAGTCAAGGTTAAATAAGTCTCTCCGGGTGGGCAATGGGCACCTTACGCATATAATCTTGTGGGGTGCTTCTAGCCCGCCCAAAAAATAAAATTTAAATGTATATCGGAACCGGGGGCTTAGGCTTTCCGAATGTACATGAATTACGACGGAAAAGGCGGTAAGTAAGGCGATACTTGGGTGCGCTCAGCTAGCACAGATAAAGGGCTTTTGTCAATCTACGCAGCCGATCGTACCAGTGATGGTACTCTGACGCTGGTAATTATTAATAAAACTAGCCAAAATTTGACCAGCAAGTTGAGTTTGAAAGGATTTAACCCAGCCGCCAAAGCTCAAGTTTACAGTTATAGCGATGCGAATTTGCAGGCGATCGTCCGTCAGACCGATTTAGGTGTCAGCGCCGCAGGTTTTCAGGCAACTTATCCCGCTAATTCTATCACTTTGGTTGCCATTCCAAAGGCTTAATACCTAATCCGGCTTAAATATCCCCACTTCTTCTTAGTCCCCCTCTGCTAGGACTTTGTGTATCTAATAGCTGTTTCAACGGCGGAGAATAAAAGGGGTTTTCAACTACAGCATTTGGCATCTAAATGGAGTACACCCCTCCCCAACTCTCCCCTTATTAAGGGGAGGGTACCCGATAGGGCGGGTGGGGTGAATGTACTTCACTTAGTTGAAATCTGCGGTATTAAGCACTGAGCATCCAAGCAACACACTGTTGCATTTGATTGCTCATTGTTTGTCGATCGGCATAATACCTGCGGCCGTGTCCCGGCAACACCCATTCAAACGAGTAATTAGCCAAATTTTGCATAGATTTGATTTGTTCCGGCCAAGAATACCAACAGACTTCGCGAAAGCCAACTAGCTGCTGCAAGCTTTCCGACCAAGCAAGATGATCGCCGGTGAACAAAAACTTGTTATTGTAGAGCAAAACTGTGTGACCTTTCGTGTGGCCGGGAACAGGTATAATCAACAAATCATCTGCGATTTGATGCGGTTCGCTACCAGGCAATTGAATTTCTACACTGCGAGTACCCGCGTTAATTTCGTCAGCATGGAGAATGCGATCGCACCCAAAATGATCGTGGTATTGTTGATGATCTGCCACATCGTCGCGGTGAGTCAAGTACATATAGCGAATGCCGCCCATTGCTTCTATGTTTTTGACTAGCGGCGGCACAAAACGGGGAGAATCAACTAAAATATTTCCTTCGGGACGGACAATTAAATAGCTGGCTGCGGCGTAGGATTTCTCTGAGTGGTAGCCGCAGTGATAGACATTTTCTGCTACGAGTGCGGGTAACAGTTGCTGGGCTTGTTTGATGCTTTTGGGTTTTTCTACAGTGCCGATCGAAGTTGTGGGACAAGACAAAAGAGCCGCGAGCGATCGCATTTCTTCAGTTTCATTAGTTGGCTGGTGGTAAACCGCAGACTGTTCTCCCGCTTGACCAAATACTTCAGGTGCCATCCACCGACAAGTATCGCAGTCAATGCAGGTACTGTCTACATAAAAGTTACCGTTAATATTTTCAGTACGCCTCCGATTAATGTTAGCCATTTTTCTACCTCTTAATAACCCCTATAAATTATGGTAACTTACTATAACGAGTACCCCTGACCTGCCGACGGGGGTTGAAACCCTATCACAGCACAATCCGGTTAAAACCGACTAATGTTAAAACCGACTAATAATTAATCCGTATTTATTGACAGTAGATTAGTATCAGTCCTCTTGGATAGGACTGATACTTGGAGGCAGGGGTTTAAAGCCCTGCCGGACTCTTGCTTCTGCGTGCAAGATATAAGTTTCAATCAACAATTCTACGGCTGCCGATCCGCTGGAAAAGCACCCGCTTTCACCGCCACAGTAACAGGTTGTCCGCCGCGGCTCAATTCAAGCTGCAGATCGCTGCCCACTGTACTTTTCTCGACAATTTGCTGTACGCTGCCAGCATCGCTGACTTCTGTACCGTTGATTTTCTTGATGACATCGGCAAGGCGAACTCCAGCTTGTGCCGCCGGAGAATTTTTCGCAACTCCCAAAACTAACACGCCTTTATCTTCAGTCAGCCTCAATTTGGTGTTGGGATTTTGATTAAATTCTCTCTTGATTTCGGGAGTAATGCTCAACATCCGAACGCCGAGATAAGGATGTTCGGCTTTTCCTGCTGTTACTAATTGGTCGGCAATTTGTTGTGCTCGATCGATCGGAATAGCAAAACCCAATCCTTGAGCGCCTTGAATAATCGCCGTATTCATGCCGATAACTTGACCGCGCTGGTTCAGCAGCGGCCCACCAGAATTGCCGGGATTGATCGCAGCGTCGGTTTGAATAAAGCTGACGCGCTTGTCGGGAACACCGACATCGGCGCTAGAACGGCCTGTAGCGCTAATAATTCCCACAGTCACAGTATTGTCCAAACCGAGGGGATTGCCGATCGCGATCGCCCATTCTCCCGGCTGTAACTCTTCAGATTTGCCCAAATTCACCACAGGCAAGTTGTTAGCTTCTATTTTAACAACAGCCACATCAGTAACTGTATCTACGCCTAAAACTTTGCCGACAAATTCGCGGCCATCCTTCAGTTTTACCGTCACCGTATCCGCCCCGTTAACGACGTGAGCGTTAGTCAAAATGCGGCCATCAGAACCAAAAACAAAACCCGAACCGGAACCTCGTTCTACCCGATTTCCCGGCGCAATCGGAGATTCTGAACCGAAGAAGCGGCGGAATTGCTCAGGTATCTCATCTGGAACTTGATTCGTCACCGTGCGAGACGAATTGATCCGCACCACTGCCGGGCCGACTTCCTGCACAACTTTAGTAACAAAATTAGAGTCTTGAGAGGGCAGTATATTCGCAGGCAATGCTGAGATTGGCGCTGTAGTTGAAGGTTCAGCTTGAATGGCATTAGAACTTCCCGGAACTTGAGAAGTTAGGGCGTTGCACCCAACAGTTGCGGTGGAGCCGACCAAAATGAGGGATAAAAAAGCAAGTTTTTTCGGCAAATAGAAACGGCAAGAACGCTGAGAGTCAGCAGGTCTATTTTTGGTTGACATAGTATTGATTTGGTGAGAGTTAGAGCGAGAGTTATAATTATGGTTTTGCATTTTTAGCACCTACTGTAATTAAATTTGAACGAAAGGTTCTTTAATTTTAATTCAAGCATTTATGATATCTGCTTGACTGGTGGGGTTTACCCTACAAGCTGGGGTAGAAACCGGACAGCCGCAGGTAAATTGTCTGTGGATTCCAGCTTTTGAGTACGATCGAACAGGGTCGGCACTAGCGAATTGCTGTCTGATTGCGATAATACAAACTACGGTAGCTAGCTCGCATATTCCGCATTTCCCGCGAACTTTTCACTGGATTGATATCCGAAGTCAACAACAATCTTGCTGGGTCTTCTGGGTTGGCGGTGATAAGAAAGACTAATTAGAAAAGCAAGCTAATAGTCGATCTCGAAAATTGTCAAAA
>NZ_JAUBUE010000014.1:0-136533 GCF_036705305.1 Microcoleus sp. B3-D7
CCGTCTCCACCGTAGAGGGAATCGTTACCTTCGCCAGCATCAAGGATGTCATCGCCGTTTTCCCCAAACAGGTAGTCATCACCAGCTTGGGCTGATAAAGTGTCGTCATCTTGACCACCCCAGAGATAGTCGTTGTCAATTCCAGCATCGAGAATGTCTTTGCCGTCGCCGCCATAAAGGGAATCGTTACCTTCGCCAGCATCAAGGATGTCATCGCCGTTTTCGCCGTAGAGGTAGTCGTTGCCAGCTTGGGCTGATAAAGTGTCATCGCCTTGACCACCCCAGAGATAGTCGTTGTCAATTCCAGCATCGAGAATGTCTTTGCCGTCTCCACCGTAGAGGGAATCGTTGCCTTCGGCTGCATCGAGGATGTCGTCGCCCGCTTCGCCAAACAAGTTGTCATCACCTGCTTTGGCGTATAAAGTGTCATCGTCTTGACCTCCCCAAAGTTGGTCGTTGCCAATTCCGGCATCGAGGATGTCTTTGCCGTCGCCGCCGTAGAGGTTGTCGTTGCCTTCTGCTGCATCGAGGGTGTCGTCGCCCGCGTCGCCAAACAGGTTGTCGTCGCCATCGTCGCCTAGGAGGATGTCGGCATCTTCACCGCCATAGAGTTGGTCGTTGCCGAGGCCTGCATTCAGGGTGTCTTTGCCGGTGCCGCCGTAGAGATAGTCGTTGCCTGTTCCGGCGTCTAGGGTGTCGTCGCCTGCATCGCCTGCGAGAGTGTCGTTTCCGGCTTCGCCGATGAGGGTGTCTTTTTCGTAGCCGCCGGAGAGTTCGTCGTCGCCGGTGCCGCCGTAGATTAAGTCGGTGTCTCCTTGTCCGTAGAGTTTGTCGTTTTCGCCTTCGCCGTAGATGGTGTCTTTGTCTTCGCCACCATACACAAAGTCGTCGCCAGCGCCGCCGTAGAGTAAGTCTTTGCCTGTTTCGCCAAAAATTGTGTCGTTGCCGTAACCAGCGTCTCCGGCAACGGTGTCGTCATCGCTACCGGCATAAATTAAGTCGTCGGCATCCCCACCTCGGATGTAGTCTTGACCGGCTTCACCGTAAAGCGTGTCTCGGTCTTGATTTCCGTAGATGCTGTCGCCGCCTTCGCCACCGTAGATTAGGTCGTTGCCGAATTCGCCGTAGAGTTGGTCGTTGCCGTCGAGTCCGTCAATGCGCTCGTCCCCAGCATCGCCGGTGATAACGTTAACCGTATCGTCGCCGGTAATATTATCGTCATGCCGAGAACCCGCGACGTTTTCAATGTCGGCAATTTTGTCTTGATTTCCCCAGCCGTCGGTAGCATCGCCTGTTTGTAAATTGACAGTAACGCCGTTCGGGTCGCGGCGGTAGCTGAGAATGTCGATGCCTTCTCCGCCGTAAAATGAGTCATTGCCGGCATTGCCAATTAATAAATCGTTGCCTTCTAATGCCCAAATTCGGTTATCTTTTTCGTTGGCAATTAGGATGTCTTCAAAGCGAGTACCGATGATGTCTTCTAAGTTTCTCAAAGCATCGGTAGTGCCAAAACCGTCTTTACCAGTACCAGCAGCAATTTCAAAATCCCGTTCTAGTTCGGTGTAATATTCGCTGGGATTAACTGCGGTGACGAATTCTTTGAAGCGTTGGTTAGTGTTGTTGTCGTAGTCGCTATTTTCGTCAATATTAACGATAACGCCACTGGGAGAATTAATGTAATTAACGAGGTCGATTCCTTCGCCGCCGTCAATTAAATCATCGCCGATTTCTCCGATTAACGAGTCATTGCCAGTACCGCCAAATAATTCGTCATTGCCAGCGTTGCCGTTGAGAGTGTCATCGCCCGCTTGGCCTAAAAGTACGTCGTCATCGAAGCCGCCAAACAGGGTATCTTTGCCGTCGCCGCCATCAATGTAGTCTTGACCTTGACTGCCGAAAAGGTTGTCTTCGCCAGCTTGTCCGTAAATATCATCGTCGTCGGCCCCGCCATCAATGATGTCTTGGCCGTCGCCGCCTTCTAGCCAGTCATTATTTTCGTTGCCTTGGATGACATCGTTGCCGGCTTGTCCGTAAATTCTGTCATCTCCGGTATTGCCGAAAAGCAAGTCTTGGCCGTTGCCGCCATCGATGAAGTCATCGTCGGCGTTGCCTTCTATGGTGTCGCTGCCATCTTGTCCGTAGAGGATGTCTTCGCCTTCGTTGCCTTGGATAAAGTCGCGGCCGCTGCCACCTTCGGCGTAGTCTTCGCCTGCGTTGCCTTGGATGAAGTCGTTGCCAGTTTGGCCGTAGAGTTTGTCGTTGCCTTCGTTGCCGTAAAGTTGGTCGTTTTCGCTGCCGCCGTCGATGATGTCGTCGCCTTCGCGGCCGTAGAGAATGTCGTTGCCGGCGTTGCCGTAGAGGAGGTCGCTATCGATGCCGCCATCGAGGATATCTTCGCCTTCGTTTCCTTCTAGGGTGTCGCTGCCTGCTTCGCCGAAGAGTTGGTCATTGCCAGTTTCACCGAAGAGTTTGTCGTTGCCTGTTTCGCCGTAAAGTAAGTCTGAATCTTCACCACCATGTACCTCATCGTTACCTGTGCCAGCATAAATGGTGTCATTTCCAGCTAACCCATCAACAAAATCATTGCCACCGCCACTGGTAATTATATTAACTCCATCATCACCTTCGATGCGATCGCTAAAGCCAGAACCGACAACATTTTCTAGACCTGAAATATTATCTTGTCCGCCAAATCCATCTGTAGCAATACCATCTTTCAGACTGACGTAAACACCATTAGGATCGCGGCGGAAACTTACAGTGTCAATTCCTCCATTTCCTTCTAGTCGATCGTTACCAGCACTGCTAACAACAAGATCGTTGCCAGCACCGGCTTCAATGGCATTATCTAAAGCATTGCCGATTAAAATATCGTCAAAAGAAGAACCAACAATGTTTTCAACTCCAACGATACTATCTTCTGAACCAAACCCATCTAATGCTTGACCTGAACCCATCGCAAAATTAGGTTCAAGGTCAAATATTCCTGCTGTTTGTTGGTGTCCATAGTTGTTGTTTTCATCAATGTTGACAATAACGCCACTAACTGAATTTGCGTAACTGATTGTATCTATGCCAATTCCTCCATTTAACAAATTATTGCCTGCTTCACCTTGTAAGATGTCATCTCCTTGTTCGCCATAAAGACTGTCATTACCAGTCCCTCCGTAAATAGAATCATTGTCTTCAGCACCCATGATTCTATTGGCGTATGAATTGCCGTAAAGGACATCATTGCCTGCTTCACCATAGAGATTTTCAACACCAGCAGATTCAGGTAAGCTTAAAACGTCATCTCCAGCCGTTCCTACATTTGGATAAATGGCATTAAAGGGTATCTGGACAGAAATTTTGTTAAATTCTGGAGCCACACCCCCGTTAAACTTCGCATACAAATCGTTGAAGGGTATGCTGACATCAGATTTGAAAATATCAATGCGACTGCTCAACTCATCAATAACGATTTCAGGTAGGTCAATAAGGTTAACACTTGCACTGATATTTTTCACTAAGGGATTGCTGAAGACTGTATTACCAAAGTCTACTTTTGCGCTAAGCCTCCCAATATCTACATTAAACTGTGTTTCTAAATCTAATGCAAAGCTTGGCTTGAAGAAAACATCTGGATTCAGTTCAAATTTTACATCTATTTTGGAATCATTATCTAGATCCTTTGCGAGTAATTCATCAAGCTCAGAATATGGGGTGGCAAGATCTAAAATTTCACCAGCAATTATTTTGGGTTCAGTATTTCTAATCCCTACCTCAAGTTCATAAATTGCACTTACTATACCAGTAAGCTCGATCGGTAGTAGCCTGTATCCAACACTAAAAGGTCCAGTTTCTATGCTCTGAGCGAGAAATGATAATTGTGGTATTTTTGCTAGAAGTTTATCAAAATTTAGGGTCAGGCGAGCCAACTCATCTGGAAGAGATGGATCGGGGTTAGGTTCACCAGGAGTAATATCTTCAGGATCGAGAGGTCTTTGATTACTAACCTTGATAGAAAATTGATCTTCTGTAGATGAATTTTCCCGACTAAAGTTAAAATTGGGGAGAGGACTTGCTTTAAAAGTTGCTAAGCCACCCAATAGGGAAATTGTATTAATACTCATTGAAGGGGCTAGAAAATTAACTTGTCCTGGCAATAGGTTCACTTGTATTGCTGGATCGTTTAACGTATTGATGTTAACCATTCTGTGTGTAAAATCTCCACTTAATCCACCAAAAATGGTTTGTTCTATACCTGCTCCCGCAATACTTGCAGATGCACTCAGCGAACCAATATTGTAGTCAAAAACAGCATCTAAAACTGCATAGGCAGAAGGAATATTATAGTCAAGCTTTGCATCAAATATAGTCGTGAAATCAAACTGAAGTTTTTTCTCAGCATCACTTGCATTCAAAAGAGCTTGCAATGGAAGATCGAAATCTATTTCACCTAAATTTAGACCTGCATATGCTTTAAACCCTGCGTCAAACGAGCCACCTTCTAGCTTGATTCCAGCTTTCAAGCCCCCTTCATCAAAAAAAGTTTTCTCAAAGCCTGGGTATCCTGTTTTTAGAATCAAATTATCCTCAGAGTCATAGTTATACTCATTCTCAATCTTTATGCCGGAAAACTTTTCTATATAGTCTGCTGTCTCAGCCTGAAAAGTATAACGACCAAAGTCGATACCATCGGAATAAGTACCTGTTGTTATTGACTGTTCTACAACAATACTAGAATTGTCTAAAGTCAAAATATTCGAGTCATCCTCTTGGCTAATTGCATCCAAAGTAGAAGCGTCTAAATGCTGGCCCAAAACTGTTGCAGAAAATAATGCCCCTTCATCCCCAGGAGTATCCGAAGTATTAATGTGCCAATCCACAGAATGACCAATTTCTTCCAATAAAACACTGGTAACTGCTTGAGGATCATCATTATTTTGATTCAAAAAGTCTTGGGAAACATAAATGGTATTATTTGAACGCGCATAAGCAGCATTAGCCCCTTGGAGTTCAGAACCAGTGCGAATTTCGATCGCAGGCAGAGATCCAAAGTCGCTGTTAACCCACTGCTGGCGGATCTCTTCTAAGTTGCCAGCATCAAAATTTGTACCGAAAATACTTTGAACTTTGGTAACAAAATCATCACCATTGGCAAAATTATTTAAAGTGCTGTAAGCCTGTTGCAGAGAAGCTTCGATCACAGAATTGAATGAGTTATTAGAAGTAGCCATGATTTTTGTCCTCGCGTGGTAAATACAATGTGTTCTGAAAATTGACAAAGTGACTCTATCGACAAGCCCGATCGCACTTCTGCACTTTCGCACTCTCTAGCCGTCGTATATCTGTCATTTACCCAAACTGAAGCCTCGCGAAATGCACTCGCACTTCAACTCTGTCGTCGCAATTACCGGTTCAAATCAACTCAATAAATGCAACCGTGGAAATAGATTAACCCAACATCGGAAGAAGCCCTTTCCAATATCCGTTGGGATGTTGGTTCGGATTTCGATCGGGAAGTTACGGGCGATGCGACTTTTGAATAAATCTCAACAAGTGCGAGCGAACTTCGCAATTTCCCTTCTGTTTACTTATCAGGGTGAACTCAGTGGTTTTATGCAAAACTCTACGGATTTTTTTGTAAAGTTTTGTAAACACTGTGAAACTACCGAACAACGGGTGTTTTCGGGATTTAAGGGCGATCGCCCCTAAAGCCTGTTTGTTCTTCCTATTTATCTATCAGGGTAAACTCAGTAGTTTTATGCAAAACTCTCAAGTTTTTTGATAAAGTTTTGCAAACACTGGTGAAAGTACGGAACAACGGGTGTTTTCGGGATTTAAGGGCGATCGAATAACGCGCTTCCCCACGATCCGGCAGGGAATGAATTCCCCGCCTCATAGCACAAGTCCTCTCAAAGAGGACTGATAAATTCTTCAGTCGTCTTCAGACGACTTTCGCTATGAGGCTCTTGTTTCAACCCTTGCCGGAGTTGGGGATTGCGAGATAACCGGATTGCGCGATCGATCTGGTTGTTAGCGCCAAAGATCGATCGACCCTACAGCCGGACTTTCGCTTCCATTTACTTATCAGGGTGAGCTCGGTAGTTTTATGCAAAACTCTCAAGTTTTTTGATAAAGTTTTGCAAACACTGAGTGAAAGTACGGAACAACGGGTGTTTTCGGGATTTAAGGGCGATCGGTTCCAGTTTAGGGCTTACCCACGGGTGGTCAGAAACCGGGTTTTTTCGGAGAATACTCGTTACAAATGGCAAAAACCCCAAAAACCCGGTTTCTTTGATTTTGATGCGTTCAGGATTATACTTTTTGTGGCGATCGAGAATCTCGCAACTGACGCACCCTACCACTTGCTTTACGGAGGAAATGGAGCTGATTTAGGATGACTCCCAGCGTAGTAAACAAGCACTTTGTGTTGGTCTTCATCCGGTACATAAAATACTCGGTCTGAGCTTGTTACTTCATACTCCCACGCACCTTTGTAGAGTTTACCTTTTAAGGGAAAAACTCTCTTTGGTTTTCTCACCATTGGCGCATTACATAAATCCTGATAGCATCGACGAGTATTCTCAGGAGCGCGTAACATTAAGGCTTCCCAGTCTCGGTTTACCCGTCGGTTTTTCGCTACTACTAACCAGGGCGATACAGGTACTTGCGCGATAAGTTTGACTTCGTTTTCTTTAGCAGATGGCGCAGTTCGCGGTGGCGTCAGCGGTTCTTCAGGAGGTACTACCAACTCCGACAGTAGAGGCGCTGGTGCGGGAATTTCGGTTTCGGCTTCAAGAGTTGCGGGTGATGGTGTCGGCTGTTCTTCAGGAGAGACCGGGCTTTCTGAATCGTCTGGAATGGGTGCAGAGTCGGTCATACAGAAGCCGATTCGGTAGTGTTTTCTGCTGTCGGTTTTGTCAGTAACACTTCTTCAATTTCGTCACTGAAAGCTGCTGCGAGTTCGGGGCTAGAAATTGCGATCGCGCTTTCATGCCATTCATAAATCGTTGCCTCAATCCGATCCCAAGCCGCAGGTTCCGATTCCACAAGACGGTACTCTTTCTCTAGTTCTGCGATCAGTTCGCTAAGTTCCTCCTTGTCAAATACTTTCAGCCACCCATAGGGATGTTCTGAACCAATCTCTTCTCCCAAACGCAACCTATAAGCAGCGGCCGTCACCTCAAAGACTCTCAGGGAAAAGGCGGCGGCTTTTACCAACAGCGCCATCTCGTCGCGGCGCAGCAAAGCAAAATGCTGGTCGTTGCGAGTGATGGTGATAGGGTGATCCATCGCCAAATCCAGCACTCTACCTGGTTGCCGGTTCAATTCGGTGGCGGTAATTAATTCATCGCCGTACACCAGGCGCGAAGATTCACTCAGCATAGCTTTTTCACCTCAATCAACATCGGAACGCTTTTCAATTGATATACGTATAATTATACGTATTTACCAATGTTTGCCACTCTTTACAAAGCTTAACATCCTCTGGGATCGCTCAAATCCACCGCACAGCAAGACTTTCAACCATCGGCTCAAAAAACTTTCAGAATTTCGCATAAATTCCTCCAACTCACCCTGATAAATAAATGTAGGAACAAAGTTGCGGCCGCACTGAACTATGAATGACGAGTACATCCCCTCCGAGGGGGAAGACCGCCCATCCGAGAACCAAACCGATGCTGTTGAGGGTGAGGGAGAATCGAATTTATCCGAGAACCAAACCGATGCTGTTGAGGGTGAGGGAGAATCGAATTTATCCCACAGACAACTTCTATATCAAGAGCTCGATCGCCTTGTCACCGAAATTTGCCAGCATCCTCCTGGTTGGAAGCGCAGCCGTTTGTTGAACCAGCTTGTGACTAAGATGAAAAACTCCGGCCTGATCAGGAAGGAAAATCTACCTTACTATGAAGATGCTTTGCAAGAACAGTGGGAGTTTTTCTCTAGCAATTTGTGCGAATCCCGCACTGGAACTCAGTACGATCGCACTCGCGGCAATGTCATTACTTGGTTCAAGTATTATTTCAAGCGACGGCTGCAAAATTGGGCTTCGAGGGTAGAGAGAGAAAATAACAGGAGAGACGATCGAGAACAAATTTCAGAAGACGGAACGCCGATCGATCGAATCGAAAATTTGCCCGATCGCGATCGAACTCACATTCTCGAAACATCTCAGCTTTTTACAGAACTTCAAGCCTGGATTGAAACCGATCCCGATCGGGTGTTGAGCAAACACGTTAGAGGGCGACCCGATATAACTTGTCAAGTTATATTAAAAGGTTTATCAGCGGGCAAAAGTTTCACCGTATTAGCAGCAGAACTTTCCAGCTCGTATTCTACCCTGCATAGCTTTCACCGAGATCAATGTCGCCCTCACTTGCAAAAATTTCGCGAAAATTACGAATCTTAATCATCAAAGGAGTTAACAATGGCACAGAGTAACAGCATCGGAAACCAATCCTTGCCAATGCCAATTACCCAAAAGGCAATTCGTTCAGCACGGCAATTTGCTGCCGAACAGCGCCACCCCCACAAAAAAGAACAAGTTTATTTCAACACTTTGGCTGTGTTGGCTGTCCGCGATTACTTGACCCTTTTAGATATTGAAACTGATTTAACTAACTGCGATAGCTGGAATCCAGTTGTTCGCTTGTTGGAAAATGTGGCTGATTTATATATCAAAAATCTCGGAAAAATCGAATGCCGTCCGCTGATAACTTTGCCGACACATGGAGAAACTAATCACATCAATTCGCCGCAAAACCTATCCAATAATTGTCACATTCCCCCCGAAGCAAGGGAGGAACGCATCGGTTATCTGGTAGTAAAAATTGAGGAGGATGAAAAGGAAGCAAGATTGCTGGGATTTTCCCCAACAGCAGGTACGGGCGAGTTAGTATTGAGTAAGTTGCATTCCCTGGATGACTTCTTGCTCCACCTCGAACATATATCTGAATCTCAAGTCAATCTGCATCAGTGGCTGGAGAATGTATTTACATCAGATTGGGAGTCAGTTGAATCAATCTTTAATCCGCAGCCGGAGGCTTCTCCTACTGAAATTGAAAACCCAGTGAAATCTAATTTAGGCAATTGGTTTAAGAATGCTGCAGAAACAGGTTGGCAGAAAATTGAGCAAGGTAAGGAAAATTTAGAAAACCTAATTTTTCCTGAAGAAACCCCCAATTTTGCATTCCGAGGAGGTGGAAATTCGAGAGCCGAATCTGCCTTGCAAGGCCGTCAAAGCAGCATCAATAGGTTTCCCGAAGCTGATGTGACGCGGGCTAAATTGATTGACTTGGGAATGCGTTTGGGTACGACAACTGTTGCTTTGTTGGTGGCTATTGCCGAAGAGAGCGATCGCACTCTCAGAGTTCACGTCCAGTTGCATCCGGCGATCGGCGATCTTTATTTGCCTCGTCACCTTAAATTGTCGTTAATATCTCATGCTGGAGAAATTTTAGATGAGGTTGAATCGACTGTTCAAGATCAGTGTATTTCACTGGAATTTTACGTGGAACCCGAAGAAAGTTTTAGTATTCGACTTGCGCTGGATGATTTGAGCATAACAGAAAATTTTATGGTATGATTTTGCAATTACTGTTACCATAGCAAATTTATGACCTGGACTGTCATATTGGCTTTAGGGTCTGGAAATCTTCAAGAAGGATTTCCTCACATCACAGCGCAGTTGAAAAACCAAGCAAGACCTATCAGTATTCAATTCAAAGGAAGCTTGCCACCAGCACCAGACGTTGAGGTGCTGCACAGAAGATGGAAAGCTGTTTGTACCGGACTCCAATCTAGCAGAAGCGCTGCTCGAATTAAAGTCAATCATGCAAGCAAAACTCACATTTCTGAAAGCAATCCTGATGCTATATATCAAGGTTTAAAAAAAGAGATACAAACATGGCTGAAGACTGACCATTTTTACAGCAACATTGAGGTAAATCTCAGGACACAAATCGGCAATCCATCGCAAGCTGTTGTTCAAATATTTCTAGAGTGCGATGATTCTCAGATTTCGGAGTTGCCTTGGGATGCGTGGATTTTTCGCGAAGAGTACCGCCACAGTGAAATCATCCGCAGTCCGTCAGAGTATACAATACCTCCTCAACAGGAAACTAAAGCAGGAACATATCTATCTTCGCGAGGTAGAATTCTATGTGTTTTAGGTAATAGTAAGGGAATAGATGTTAAAAAAGATAAAAGGATTATTGAAAAATGTTTGGGCGAACGCTGTCAATTAGAATTGCTGGATAACCCGACACAGGAAGAATTTAACGAGCGCCTTTTTGATGAAAAAGGCTGGCAAATTTTATTTTTTGCCGGACACAGCGATAGCGATGATAATGCTACAAACGGACGGCTGCATATCAATCAAAATCCTGGCAACAATACTATCAAAGTAGAAGATTTAAAAATAGGTGTAAAGCAAGCGAGTTTCAAAGGTTTGCAGTTGCTAATCTTTAATTCCTGTTCGAGTTTGGGATTGGCGGCGGACTTGGTGGCCCAGAACTACCCTTTGCCGTCAATAATTGTGATGCGCGCACCAATTCCCGACCAAATTGCTCACGATTTTGTGAAGTCTTTGTTCAAATATTTAGCCGATGGAGAGCCTTTGTTTTTGGCAGTGCGAAAAGCTAAGGATGATTTGCTGCGCTGGGAATCTCGATTTCCGGGCGCTAGCGGGATTCCGGTACTATGTCAGCATCCAAATTTTGAGGAACTAACGTTACCGGGAGGTGGCGCAACTAAATCTTTAATTTCAGCCGCAGATGATGCGGCGGGCGATCGACCAAACAAGCAACCCTTAATTCTTCCAATTGATTGGATGCAGCGGGCGGCAAAAAGTTTAGGTATTACCGCTATCAGTTATATGTTAATGGGCCCGATACTTGGCCGCGTTGTCAATGAAATTGGAAAAACCAGCCACAGTCAGGGTCAACTATTAATTGCTGAAAAATGCTATCAATTAGCAAGTTTACTAAATCTAAATTATGCTGGCTCTTACTATAATTTGGCTACGCTATACGAGAGCTTGAATGAAAAAGAGTACGCAGAAAAAGCAATGAAGGAGGCAGCGCGACGTGGTTCTTCTGAGGCGAATGCTCAAATATCTCGCTCGCTGATTCTCAACAATCAACCTCAAGAAGCTTTAAAATTTATCGCTCGCTGTTTAGAACACACTGAATATGACGGAGTAAAAGCCGCTTGTTTTAAAAATCGCGGCTGGGCGCGGTTTAAACAAAAGCAATATGACGCTGCTGAAGCAGATTTAAGAATAGCAATAGGATTCAGAGGCGATAGCCCTGAAGCTCAATGCCTTTTAGCACAGGTTCTCGAAATCAAAGGTAAGCCGCAAGCAGCCTTAGAAGCCTGGAATCAGGCGCTTAAATATTCAGATTACCGCGTGCCGAAACAAGATGAATGTATCCAGATTGCCCAGCAACGTTTACAAGCAAAAGGAAATATCAAGTGAAAATCAGGATTGCAACTTTTATAGCTTTAAGCTCGATCGCAACTAGCGCACTAGCAGCCAGTAACAGAATATCCAACGGACTGATTATCCATAGTAGCGGGGAAGTTGCGATCGAGCGCCAAAACGGCCGAATTGTTCGCCCTACCAGCGGTACGCCGATTTATCCGGGAGACAAGTTGCGAACAGCACAAAACGCCCAACTGACGATCCAATGTGCAGATTTGGGAATTAAGTCGATCGCACCGGGTGAAAATCAATTGAATAGCTGTTTGTTAGCCAAAGAAGAGTCGAAATCTGATTGCAGCGCCGACTTGATTAAATGTCCCGATCGCGGCGACGATAAAATTGCTTGGAATAGCGCGCCAATTCCTTATATAATCAGTCCGCGGCGCACGAAATTACTCGACAGCAAGCCAATTTTGCGGTGGAATCCGGTTGCTGGTGCTACTAGCTATAAGTTGAGTCTCCGGGAAAAGGGAGCAAAATTAAACTGGGAAATGACTGTTAGCGGTACTGAGGCGGTGTATCCGGGAGAACCGGCGCTGAAACCGGGTGTTAAGTACAGATTAATTGTCGAGGCGAATACGGGCGTTTCTTCAGAAAGTGCTGTGGGAGAAAGAGATACAGAGTTTAGCTTGCTGGATGAGAAGCAAGTTGAGGCTGTTAAGGATGCGGTTGGGGCGATCGACAAACAAGTACCTAACGAAAACGCCAAAAAATTAGCAATTTCTAGCGTTTATCTTAACACAAACTTGATTGCCGAAGCAATAGAAATTTTAGAAAATACACAAAAATCAGGAGTGGAAACACCGCCAATTAATCGAGCATTGGGCGATTTGTATCTAGAAAAGCTACAACTGGTTCCCCAGGCTGAAGTCTACTATTCCAAGGTGATTAATACGGCGAAACCTGACGATATTGAGGAGTTGACAGCGGCTCGATACGGATTGGGGCAAGTTCATTCAGCGATGAGAAATAATCTGGAAGCTATGAAATATTTGCGAATGGCAAAAGATGGATATACAACTTTGGGAGATTTGCCAATGGCGGAAAAGATTGATAAACAATTGCGGGATTTGCAAAGGAGGGAAGACAGGAAATAGTAACGGGCTGTGACGTTAATTCCGGCAGAAATTGTGACGTTAATTCCGGCAGGGAATTCATTCCCTGCCTCAAAGCTTAAGTCCACTAAAGTGGACTGATATAAAACTTTTTTCTACCGTCCTCTTCAGAGGGCTTTCGCTATTAGCCAGGGGTTTCAACCCCTGGCGGACTCGCGGGATGTGACGTTAATTCCGGCAGGGAATTCATTCCCTGCCTCAAAGCAAAAGTCCACTGAAGTGGACTGACATTAAACTTTTTCTACAGTCCTCTTCAGAGGACTTTCGCTATTAGCCAGGGGTTTCAACCCCTGGCGGATTGATGGACTTTGGGACTGTCAGAGGGCGCTGGCGGACTTTCGCAATTATCAGAGTGTACAAGATATCATCTACTAACAAAAACCATGAAATCAACACACAAGAAAACCCGCTTTTTCCTCACCTTTCTCTCCTTCACCACCTTAGCAATGTGGGAAATAGGACTTTTCGCCCCAGCCCAAACAGCCACAGCCCAAATTACCCCCGCAACCAACGGCACGAATACTCAAATTACTCCCAGCGGCAACCAATTTAACATCAACGGCGGCCAACAATCCGGCGACGGTGCAAATCTCTTTCACAGTTTCCAAGAATTTGGTTTAACTCAAGGACAAACTGCCAATTTTATATCTAATCCCAATATTCGCAATATTTTAGGGCGAGTTGTCGGCGGCGATGCTTCGCTGATTAACGGATTAATTCAAATAACTGGCGGCAATTCCAATTTATTTTTAATGAATCCTGCGGGGATTGTTTTCGGTGCAAATTCTAGTTTGAACGTGCCTGGTGCTTTCACTGCTACTACTGCGACGGGCATCGGTTTTGGCAATAACTGGTTTAGTGCGACTGGTACTAATAATTATGCTCAATTAGTCGGAAATCCGAATACTTTTGCTTTTACAAATACACAACCGGGAGGAATTATCAATTTAGGCAATCTGGCAGTGGGACAAGGGCAAAATTTAACTTTATTGGGCGGCACGGTTTTGAGTACGGGACAACTTTCTGCACCGGGAGGAAATATTACTGTTGCGGCTGTACCGGGTGAGAATTTAGTCAGAATTAGTCAACCGGGAAATCTGTTGAGTTTGGAGATTCAGCCGCAATCTGTCGCGGGGAGTTTGCCTCAAAATTGGGTGTTGCCAGTTGCATCTTTGCCGCAGTTGTTGACTGGTGGCGGGGGAAGTGCAACGGGGGTGACAGTCAACGCTGGAGGGCAAATAGAATTAACTGGTTCTGGTTTGCAGGTAGAGAATGGAGATGTCACTGCTAAAGAAGTAACTGCGGAGAATGCAACGCTGTCAGCTAATCGCAATTTGACATTAGTTGAAAGTCTGTTGCGTACAACTGGCGATTTGAATTTGCTGGCTGACAATACAGTGCGGGTGCGCGATAGTGTGGCAAATCCGTTTGTGGCGAATGCTGGCGGAAATCTCTACATTCAGGGAAATCAAAGTATCGATATTTTGGCGCTGAATCATCTTTCGCAAACGCCATTTGTGAGCGGTGGAAATTTGACTTTAGTGAGTGATGGCATGATATCTACAGATGCTCACTTTCGCAGTGGCAATAATATGTCAATTCTCGATCGATCGGGCAAACCTGCTAATTTTACCAGTTTGTACGATCCAATATTTACGCAGCCCAATGACTATATCTCTGGGGGATATACGGGGGCTTCCCTCAAGGTAGATACGACTTCGGGTACGGGAAATATTATTTTTAATGGAGATATAAGTATTACGAGTCCAGACACAAATATTACTAGCGGTGATCCCGGCACAGATGAATTTATTCTGCGTACTTCGCAAGCGGTAATTTTGCGATCTGGCGGCAAGATTCAAACAAGAGGTATTGATACTTATATCTCTCTAACCAAGAACGCAGGCCCTGTAATTATGCAAGCTATAGATGACATTATTATTTCGGGAACTTATATAGGTCCATCTATCAAAATAGATACGACTTCGGGTACGGGAAATATTATTGTTAATGGAGATATAAGAATTACCAGTACCGCTGCAGCTTATGGTAGCCCTCCTACGGGTTATGAATTGATTTGGGGCGGTTCTAGAGCGGTAATTTTACAATCTGGCGGCAACATTCAAACAGGAAACTTTTGGGCTTATAGTCCTACTTTAAATAATACAGTCCCTATAATTATGCAAGCCACAGGCAACATTCAAACAGGAAGTATTAATACAGGTCAGACAATGGATGATAGTAGTGGTATAATATCTTTAACTGCTGGAGGCAACATCCTTACAGGTACACTTTCTACTGGGCTTAGTCTGGGCAGTCTCAAGAATGGCGGCGATATTACTTTGAATGCAGGTGGCACTATTACGACTGGCGATCTCAATGTAAAGGCGATTCAAAACGGCGGGCAGATAGCACTTACGAGCGGCGGTTCAATTGATATCGGAACGATCGATACAACGGGCGATAGCGCTGCTGGAAATATTACAATTCAAGCTAACAGTGGCATCACAACACCGACAACAGGAATTATCGCGGGTACTTCTAGTAACGGCAATGGCAGCAACGTTACTTTATCTACTACTAATGGAAATATTAATATTGGTAGCGTAGATACTTTTGGTATATTGCAGGGTGGAAATATTAATATTACCAACACTAAGGGCGATATCATTACAAGTCAGTTGCAAAGTTCCTTGTTCACTTCAACTAACAGAGGTGGCGCAATTAATCTCAGTGCGGGTGGCAATATTACTACTAATAGCATTGGTTCATCTGCCTTGCAAAATAGTGGGGCAATAACGTTGATAGGTGATAAGAGCCTTAGCTTAAAAGGGAGTGTTAATTCCGATTCTCGTAATGGTGTTAGTGGTAATATAACTATGGAGGCTGGTAATGGAATTAATCTTAATGGGAATAGCATCAGCGCTGGTGGCCCTCCATGCCCAACGGGTGGGAATGTTACCCTCAAGACTACCAATGGTGACATTATAATTTCTCCAGGTCAGATCGATACAATTGGTAATACTCCTGGTAATATTTTTCTTTCAAGTGGAGGTGCGATCTCTATTGGATCGGCAAACTCAGTAGCTGGCTCCATAGATGCCCGATCTGACAGCAAGGGTACTGGCGGTAATGTAACCATTTTGGCTAATGGCGATATTAATCTTCTAAGCATTTCAGGCGTGTACATACCAGGTGATACTGGCGGCGGTAATATTAGCCTCACTAGCATGAATGGTAAAATTAGCACAGGCATTCTCAATACCGAAGCTAATATTAGTGGCAATGCTGGCAATATCAACCTCCAAGCTAAGAATGGCATAGAAACACCAAGTGAAATACCAGGATATAGCTTAGATTTATTATCGACTCGTTCTCCTAATGGGAATGGTGGCAACATTACTCTATCTACGATTAACGGTAATATTCAAATAGGTAATGTCAATTCTGGCGGAAAATTGCAGGGTGGAAGTGTTAATATTACCGCCAGCACTGGCAACATTACTACTCGTGGTATTCAAGCCAGTGGCACTCAAGACGGCGGATCGATTACTTTTAAGAGCGGCGGGGCGATCGACACTACGGCCGGAATCATCAATGCGATCGGTGGCAACAACGGCGGCAATATTTCCCTCGAAGCTGGAACCAACATCAGTACGGCAGGAATTGGTAGCGCTTTATTATTAAGTGGGTTCAACGCCAATAGCGGCAATCTTCGCATTCAAAGCGGCGGTAATATCGACACAACAGCAGGCCCAATTATTACCGCTGCGGCAAATGGTAAGGGTGGAGATGTCACGATCAATTCTCAAGGAACTATTGCGACATCGGATATTAATTCCCGCACTTTCGCTCCCAGTATTACTGTGACTGGTGGCAATATTGATGTCAAGGCAAATGACTCTATTACTGCCAGTGGCAAGATCGAAACTAACCGCAATAATATTACTTTTAACGCTCCCGTAACATTAGGTAATAACCTGTCAGTCAAAATTTTAGAGACTGGCGATATTACTTTTAAGTCTACTGTTGACGGGCCTTACAGTCTTACTGTTCAACCCGATGCGGGAAGTGTTGATTTTGGTGATGCTGTGGGCAGTGTCTCTCCCCTCAACAGCGTCAATATTCAAGATGATATCCCCGAAAGTTCCGGTGCAATTAACATTATTACTACAAATAATATTACCGCCCAAAATATTACCTCACCCGCCGGAATTTCTTTGTTTAGTGAGAACGGAGAAATCACGACTAAAAATCTCACTGCGACTTCTTCTAACACTGGTGGCAATATCGATCTGAATGCTGGAACTAATATTGCTGCAGGCGATATCAATACCTCTTCTGCTGGTAATGGCGGCAGTATCTTGCTCGACGCTACCGGAAGTATTAATGTTGGTAAAATTGACTCTTCGGCGCAGGGGAATGCAGGGAATGTCACGGCTTATAACCGCAGCACTTCGGGCAATATTACTGTGAATCAAATTAATGCTCAGAGTCAGGGCAGCGGTATCGGCGGAAATGTGGAGATTCAGATGGGAAGGTTTTTTCGATCGCTCAATTCCTTCACAGACAGAAACGGCATTAATGCCAGCATTTCTACGGCGGGAAATCCTGGAGATAGCAAGGGCGGTACTATAATTATCCGCCACGGAGGCGCAGGATTAACGCCGTTTATCGTGGGTGATTCTGCCATAAATGGAACGGCGGGTGCAATTACTAGGGGAAATTCTAATCCTATTCAAACAATTTTGCGGGATAACTCCTATCTTTATACTCACAGACAGGATGGCGATCGCATTCAAATTATTTCCGTACCGCCGCCAATAGTTGCACCAACGCCCGCAGCTACTCCAACACCCGCACCCACACCAGCAGCTACTCCCACGCCTGCACCCACAGCCACAGCTACTCCCACGCCTGCACCCACAGCCACAGCTACTCCCACGCCTGCACCCACAGCCACAGCTACTCCATCGCCCGCACCCACAGCCGCAGCTACTCCAGCGCCTTCCCCAACACCGACTCCAGCGCCCGCAGGCACACCCTCCCCGCAACCCCCACCGCGTTTACCCCTTGCACCTGCCCCAACACCGGAAAGCTCGATCGCACCTGCCCCAACACCGGAAAACTCGATCGCACCTTTCCCAATTCCCCAAATATTTATCGAACCTGCCCCAATTCCCGAAAGCTCGATCGCACCTTCGGCAACACCCGATCCGATACCTGGTTTTCCCATCGACTTCCAACTACCTGAGTTGCCGGATTCATTCGTACTGCCACCGCGCGCGCGCCCCACACAGCCCTCAACACCCACAACGCCAAACGCTGCTGCCCGCCTAGCTTCGAGGCCTACCCTTCCCTCTGTTTCCCAAATCACCTCATCCCTCGGCGCTCAACCTGCGATCGCCCCTCAACCTTCAAACGCCCCAAATCCCGCGCCCACAGCCCCTCTTGCCTCCGTAACCCAGCCGTTAGCTCCAATTCAGCCAGCACCTGCAAGTGCGATCGTACCCGCGCCTGCAAGTGCGATCGTACCTGCACCTGCACCCGTCCCCGCACCCGCTGTCAGCCCAAGCCAAAATCCCCAACAAGATTTAGCTTTTTTAATTGGCGATTTATTGGGTGCTGAAACTTCTTTCGAGCTAAATCCTGAAACTGGAAATACCAGAGTTGGCTTTCAACTAGAAAATAATCGACAAATATCGATCGACATACCGCCCGTTGTTGAAACACCCAATCTTACCTTTATCCCAGCTTCAGAAAACCCTCCCGAAAACCCGCCGCAGCTTGGCGCTTCTTCCACCGAACAACCCGACGGATACATAGTCTTAAATCCCCCTCCGGCCGAGACGCCTCCTCCAGAACAACCTGCTGAAAACCCTACTAATTGGTTGGCAAATATTCCCCAAATCTCTCTGCCCCAAATAGAATCACCTCCCGTTAATCCAGTACCCGCACCAACTCCAGCACCAGCACCAACTCCTGCGCCCGCACCAACACCAGCCCCAACTCCAACTCCTGCCCCCGCACCAGCGCCAATTCCCGCACCAGCGCCAATTCCCCCTCCGATCGCAGAAAATCCCTTACCCGCAGATATCCCAAATCTCTTTCCCTCAGAAATTAGCAGGTCGCTCGTCGAACAAACTTTAGACCAAGGTAATGCTAATGATGCTGTTGCTCTAATTGACCAACTCTTTGAACAAGACTACGAAAATTATTATGGGGAAAACTTTACAGATGAAAAAATCAACGTTCAATATCTGAGAGAAACTCTCAAAACAATCAAAGAGGAAACCGGGAAGCAAGCTGTAATTGTTTACGCGATCGTCCGTCTCGAAGAATTATCCCTAGTGTTAGTAGTTCCAGACGGCCCTCCGATTCTCAGAAATATTCCTGTCAGTAGCGCAGTTTTGCTGGAAAAAGTGGCAGAATTTCATCGCTCTTTGGGTCGATCTAATGATTCGCAAAGTGAAGAATATTTGCCAATAGCTCAGCAACTTTACCAGTGGTTAATTGCGCCGATTAGTTCAAATTTAGAAGCATTAAATATAGATACGCTAGTGTTTTCTTTTGATGCCGGTTTGCGCCAACTACCGCTAGCAGGTTTGCACGACGGCAAGCAATTTCTAGTAGAAAAGTACAGTGTAGGCTCAATTCCCAGTGTCAGCCTGAGTAACACAAAGTATAAAAGTTTGAAAAACGCTCAAGTTTTAGCGATGGGTGCTTCCGAATTTCCACACACCGAGCAAGATCCTTTGCCTGCGGTGCCGATCGAATTATCTGCGATCGCCGGTACCAGAAGCGACAGGAAAAATCAAGCGGGATTGAGCAGAAATGAAAGTTTTCTCAATCCTGCTGCCGAATTGCCCTTGTGGCGGGGACGCTCTTTTCTCAACGAAAACTTTACCCTAGAAAATCTCAGCAAACAGCGGCAGCAACAGGCATTTGACATTGTTCACTTTGCTACTCACGCTAGCTTTCCGCAAAATCAAAACGGACGCAAGGAAGCTGAGATTCATTTGTGGAACCGTTCTTTGGCACTGGATGAATTTAGATCGGCGAAGTGGTACGATCGCAGACAAGTAGAGTTATTAGTGCTGAGTGCCTGCGAAACGGCGATCGGTGACAGTACAGCAGCAGAAATGGGTTTTGCTGGACTGGCCGTCCGCAGCGGTGTCAAATCAGCTTTGGCGAGTTTGTGGAAAGTTAATGATATCGGCACTTTGACGTTGATGACCGAGTTTTATGGCAATTTGCGTTCAGCGCCAATTAAAGCTGAAGCGCTCAGAAAAGCTCAACTGGCAATGATCCACAAACAAATTTTACTTAAAAACGGTCAATTGCGGGGAACTCAAGGCGCGATCGACATTAATCAAGCCACAAAAGTAGCAAATGCAGATTTCTCTCACCCGAAGTTTTGGGCCGGATTCACAATAATTGGCAGTCCTTGGTAATAGGCGATATCTGTAGGGAAACGGCACGGCGCCATGTCGGGTGCGATATGTGTAGGGAAACAACACGGCCCAGTGTCCGGCGCGATATGTGTAGGGAAACGGCACGGCGAGGTGTCCAGCGCGCAGAGTATCCCTGACTACTATCTTTTTATGTCATAAATTTGCTATGAATAGCAAAACTAAACACTAGCGGGGCAAAATCTGTGGGCAAGTTTGATAAAATATTCAATTCAGAAGACCAATCCGAAGCAAGCTTGACTTTAGAAGAATCCGTAGCAGCGGTAGCACTTGTCGCAGCGGAGGCAAATTCCCCTGACACGGATGCTGATATCTTAGAAAGCATACTTTGGGAATCAGAAATATTTGCTGAATACTCGGAAGATGATATGTCAGCAATGTTTCAAAGACTCGCCGGTATTGTTGCCCAAGACGGTTTAGGAGCATTATTTAACCCACATTCCGCAGGTAGCACGATCGTCCGGGAATTTTTTCAGCTGAGATGGCACAGCAGCTCAAGAGAGAAGATAATATTTACGGCAAGGAGCGCCAAAGAATTGGAGAATCCACAATCGTTCTTGCGTCAAATTGGTAATGTGCTTGACACTATTAATTGTCAATAAATGAATCGACATGAAACATTGAAACACCCACCGCAAAGTTGGTTTTGCCGTAGGCTTACCTAGTTGATTATCAATGGTTTGCTTGGCGCGATCGAGAGCTTGAGGCAAAGAACGTTGACCTAAACTATAAACTAGCAAACATAAACCCATTAACATTGCTAGCGCCGCTACTCGCTCAGGGGTTTTGAGAAAGACACTCGAAGTAAAAAATAAGGGATCTTTGAGAAACCGAAAACCTCGTTCCGTTGATTGCTGCGCCTTGTATTCTCGTATAATTTGGTCATCACTCAATACCTGAAGAGTCCAACACATTGGTCGCCAACAAGAACAATCCAACACATTGCCGTTCGGCATCAATAACACTATCCTTAGGGACAAGTACCGCAGAGATTTGATAATGTTTCTGACCGACTGCATCCTTACGGGGTCTGCCACGTCTTTTGTGTTCCACAATTTCGATCGCTTGCAAGTTCTGTAATTGATGGTAAGGTAACTGTTGCGAAAATGAAGCAACCTCCGCTAGGGTATCTGGCCGACCGGCAAACTGTTGATTCTGTAATTGTTTGAGTGCACAAACGGCGAGTGCTTCTTGTTTTGCTAAGCGTTTCTCCAATTGTTTGAGGTCTAATGCTAACCGCGCCTGACTCTTGACCGCTAGCCATCGTTGTGGAATTTGAGCATAGCTATTCCCGCAAGCTGCTATCTGGTAACCAGGGAGGGAACTGGGGACTAATGCGTCGGGGTGGATGTGTTGCAACAAGTCCTTGGCACTGGTTAAGGTAGCTGGCACTCTGGATACCCATCTCAATTGTGCCATCTGTTGGAGGTTTGAAGCAGTGTAGAGAGCTGCATCAGCTACAAACAGTGCGTCCACATCCCATTGTTGTCTGAATTCCACAATCAGTTGGGCTCAGGAGGCGGAGTCGGTTTCATTGCCATCTCCCACTCTCATGTACAAAGGGATATCTCCATCCCCACTGCACATCAGGTCTACCATAAATTGCTTTAAATCTGGTCGGTGGTCTCTGGAATAGCCGTGGGTGATATGAATTGTACCTGGTTCTTCGGTGTCATCTCCACCGCGCTCGATAATCGCCATCAACGTGTAGCGAACTCGAATCTAAGTGCAGGCTGTGCAGGTTTACCCCAAAGCGTCGTGCCGCAGACAGTGCCACTGTGACAAATAATTCTGTGAGTCCATAGGCATACAATTTGTCCAGGATGCGCCTTAACCTGTCGTCATTTAAGTGTTCTGGTCTGACGCCTTCTCCCAACAAATGTTCTGTGGCTTTGCCTACAAAAAACTTTTCAAATAGATACAGTGGGGCACTGACAAAACCTAATCCATTCAAAATCATGGCTTTGACTGCTTGCCCCGGTGTGATGATTTCTTGTGAATGAGTCCCCAGTAGTTTGTCGATCTGTTCGACTAATCCCATTTCATCACAGATTCCAGCAACGAGTCCACAGTGGTCAAGCTCCTGTACTCTAATATCAGACGCTTCAATATTTCTCCTCTTTAAAAAATACTGGATTTTGTGCTCGCACCTGTGGAATGTGGGTTTGAAGTGTTTATCGAAAAATTTTTACTGCCGGAATTGTGGGTAGGAGCGGTAGTAGTAATGGATCATTTGCCAGCACATAAAATGGATTCAATTGCACCGATAATTCAAGCAGTTAGCGCAAATATTATTAACTTATCACCGTATTTCCCCGATTTAATCCCATTGAATTAGGGTGAGCGCAACTTAAGTCTTTTATGCGTACCTTTTCTCCAACTACAACAAAAATGATTGATACATTAATTGCCGGATCACTCGATTTAATAAATCCTCAACATCTAAAAAACTGGTTTACTAAATGCTGCTACTGTCATCTATAAACTTGCAATCTGCTGTATGATGTGAATGTAGGGGCAAACCCCCCGTGGTTGCCCCTATCCATAGGATTGTTGCGTCCAGGACTAACTACAGTTAATTAGTTCGGGACGCATAAACTCTATCTGTAGGGTACGCCGCGCACCTTACTGCTACCAATAGTGTTGCTCTTCAGTTTTTGCCTCCAGGATTGTTAATGAAAGACTGCCGAATTAACTCGGCAGCGCTTTCCTGTTATTTAAGGTGAGTGAGTTGAGTGATGCTGAGCAAAGCAGGCAACATTGAGTCAGGCTTATCTCCTGTTTTGAGAGCAATTTCTAAATCAAACAAAATGGAGAGCGATCGACTTAAGAAGTTCGCAGATACTTCCTTAACCTCCTGCTTAAGGAAATACAGCCGTTTGGGGTTACTAATTCCGCACATACTAGCAATTTCGCTATCAGAACGTTGTTGGTCGGAATTGATAGTAGCTTTTACCCACAGCCAAGTTTTAAACTGAGTTTGGAGAGTGGCAATAATTGCTAAAGGAAACTCTGCCCGAGATAGCAATTCATCAAGCACCTTAATTGCCGCCACTGCTTGACCTTTTAAAATAGCTTCGGCAAGTTGAAAACAGTTGGCTGTGGTAGCTGGAACGAGGATTTTAGCAGCTTCTTTCGTAATGCGAGCGCCTGCTGCATAAATGGCTAATTTCTCCAGTTCACTGACTCTTCGAGCAGAATCGTTGCCAATGGCTACCGCTAGATAGCTGACAGCATCTCTGGCAATTGAGAGATTCATCTGTTTAGCAGTAGCAGCGATCGCACTTTCAATCAAGTCAGTACGCCAAGGAGGAATGAGAGTAAATTCCTTAAGTGTAGCAAACTGCAACAAATGCTTGACTACCTTGAGTCG
Organism: Microcoleus sp. B3-D7; assembly: GCF_036705305.1. Classification (NCBI taxonomy): domain Bacteria; kingdom Bacillati; phylum Cyanobacteriota; class Cyanophyceae; order Oscillatoriales; family Microcoleaceae; genus Microcoleus; species Microcoleus sp. B3-D7. The sequence goes on from NZ_JAUBUE010000014.1 coordinate 23,437, forward strand.
TTTGTCGATAACAGCAGCAGTGAAGACTAAATGCGTTGTCGCAGGTAATTGGGGCAAAATTTGCAGCAATTCTAGCCCCATTTCTCCAAATTGCTTGAAATCGCAATTTTCAACGACAATAAGTTTGTTTCCACCGCCGAAAGGAACTGAAGCAGCAGCAGAGAGGGCTGCATCCAGGAAAGAAGCATCGAAGCGGTGGATGTTGAAATCTCGCCATAGAGGATGAGTTTGAGTCTTAAAATTTTCAACTTCTCGTTCAATTGCGTAGGTATCATTCCCAATTAGGAGGCTAATCATGCTGCTAACTCCTCCTGTTGTTTGACAGTTACAGTAACAGAGCGGCCTAAAGCTTTAGTAACGAGCCGCTGCACGGATTCAAGGTGACTCTGAAACTTGTTTGCGTATTTTCTTTCTACTGCTAACACACATGAATCAGCCGAAAGTTCGGCAATTTGAGCGCGGTTTAAGAGGCTACGATTGCCTGGTTTCGCTGCTGCTACTACTTGCGCCCAAGTTGTCTCAAAGTCAGGAGAATCTGCCTCTATTTTTTGAGGGGTTTTATCAAATTTGTCAGGCTGATTAGATTGGGAAGTTGCCGGCAACCGCGTTTCGGGGGCAGCGAGTTTGCAAGACAGCATCAAGTTCAGCAGACAGACTTCTAACCAGGTAGCAGCATTGGTGCTAGTTCTCAATTGAAATTCTGATTTTTGCAATTGTGTACAAGCCGCATCAATTGTTTCAAAATCGAGATGAAGAGCGAGCGAGCGCAGTTGTGAGTAGCCTACTGGCCCTGCAATTAAATTCTGGCAGTGGCGCGTTGATTTGACAATGAGCAAATCTCTCATTGCTGCTAGCAAGCTGCTGAGAATCAGTTTGGGGGTTTTGCCGCTGTCAATGAGCGTTCTCGAAGATTGCAGTACGCTTAAGGTATCGCCAGAATGAATGGCTTTGAGAAGGGCGATCAAGTCTTGCTCGCTGATGCTGCCAGATACTTCTGCAACTTGAGTTAGGGTAATCTCTGAGTTTAGCAGTGAAAGCTGAGATAGTAATTGTAGGGCATCTCTTAACCCCCCGTCGCAGGTGCGAGCGAGCTCCCGCATGGCCTCACTTGCGATCGCAATAGATTCAGCAGAGCTAATTTTGTGCAATTGTCCGACAATAGCATCAACTGACAAGGCTCGGAAGTTAAAAGTTTGGCAGCGGGAGATAATTGTCGGCAGGACTTTATGTGCTTCAGTTGTACAGAGAATAAATACCACATGAGCCGGAGGTTCTTCAAGGCATTTGAGGAGAGCATTTTGAGCGCTGGTACTGAGTTGGTGACATTCGTCTAAAATCCAAATGCGGTAACGGCTCATCGCTGGCGCAAAGTTGCTGTGTTGTATTAATTCTCTGGCATCATCCACGCCATTGTGAGAGGCAGCATCGATTTCAGTTACGTCTAAGCTTGAACAGGAGTCAATGGTTTTGCAGCTTGAACATTCCCCGCAAGGAGTGGCGGTTGGCTTTTTGCTATTCAAACAATTGAGAGATTTAGCAAGAATGCGAGCGGTTGAGGTTTTGCCTGTTCCTCTGGGGCCAGTAAACAGGTAAGCTTGAGCAATTTTGTCGGAGGTGATGGCATTGGTCAAGGTTGTTTTGATGGTGTCTTGACCCACTAATTCTTGGAGGTTTTTGGGGCGGTATTTGAGGTGCAGTGGTTGGTACATTTTGAGTGGTTAGAATACTTCTGGTAACTATTCCCCGATAGGGGAGCCGTGCCTGAAGTTATGCCATTTCTCAAAAATATTGCTACAGAATTGTTAGCTTTGTTTGTGGGCTCTGTTTGTCAGGTGCGTATCTGTGAGATTGTTTGTCTAAATTAGGAATTTTTAATGGCGACACACCCTACGGCTACTATTGCATGAGTCTTGATAATTAGTATTAATATAAGTTGTTGGTGCGAGAGTATTGAACACACTTGTAGATAATTTTTATGTTAAAATAGGAATTTAAATTATCCTAATTTATACAGTAATAGGCTCCGAATTGGGGCAGGAGAGGGCATCAAATTTAGATGCCGCTCCCCACCTTTTATTCTTGCGGAGCGATAATGTATTCGCACTCCTTAGCCTCTGTACCCGACGCTGGTATTCCAAACGGTGCAATCAGTATGGGAGCCGTAGGAGTTGCCATTAACATCCGCAAATCCGAACTAGAAACAGCTTTAACTGTATCAATTAAATAGCGGATGTCGCACTTGATCCGAAAGTCACAACCGAATAGTTTGGCATCAACTATCTCAGTACCAGAACTGAGAGTATTATTTAGTGAAATTCGCACTTGTTGACTATCTAAATCTAATTCAAAAATTGCTGTAACATGGGACTTATCGCTGTGAGAAGCTAACCGCTCTAAGGCTTTTAAAAAGCTGAGCTTCTCTACCACAATTTGATGGCTAAGTTCATGCCGATAAGGAGCAATAATTTGGTCGCAATTCGGGTATTTTCCTTCTAATAACTGCGCTGTCAGCCGCCAATTGTTCCACTCAAAAGCAACAAAGTTATTGCTATTGTCAGGCTCAGTCTCATAGTAAATAGCTACTCTGTCAGTGGGATTCAAAGTCCGCTCTAATACCCGGAGTACCTTAGTGGGTACTGTAAATTGCACGTTTCGAGTGTTCAAAATATCGGAATCACTGCTTTCACTGAATCCTACAACCATTGCTATCCGATGTCCGTCTGTTGTCCAAACTCTCAATTGAGAAAGTCCCCTTTCTGCGTCGTGGCTTAGTTGAAAGTTCGCTCCAGTTAAGATACGTTTGGTTTCTTCAGAACTTACAGCAAATAAGCTGGCTTTGAGGACAGCAATTAACACGCTAGCAGGAATGGTCACAAGTTTTTGTTCAAGGCTCTTGATAGCAGGGAATTCGTCCGCAGTTAGCCCACGAATGACGTGCTTGCTCCTTGATGCAGTCAGAGTGGCACTGACTGATGGAACGTCACTTCCTTTGATAATTTCCCAAGAACTCTTTAAGGTAACGCGACTTTTCGGAAATTTTCCGAGAATGTCTGCGAGTATGGTTGCAGGGAGAGTGAGCTTTCCAGATTGATTGACATTAGCTTCAAAACTCGCTTGTATCCCAAATTCCAGGTTATAAGCAGTTAAATGCAATTGTCTAGTTGCGGCATCTGCTTCTATGAGAATATTGGATAAAATGACATGGTTGTTATTGCTATAAATGCTGCTTTTGAGAGTTTGGATGTAATCATTTAATTCTCTGGCATCACAGGCAAATTCAACGATTGAAGGGGAAGGGGAAGGAGAAGGCTCCGGCAATGTCTCATCGTTTGATTTAGCTCCTAAATCAGAAGCATCTGTGGCTGAAACTGGTGTATATTCTGTGGATTTTTCAGAGGGTTCTACTTGTTCTGAAAGTGCTGTTTCCGGTTCAGAAGTTGAAGAACCTTTTGTGATTTTTGTAACAGATTTTTCAGCCTTAGCGGAATTAGTCGCTGTTTCAGGAGAGCGTTTTTTCTTGGTTGCTCTCTGTACTACTTTTTGCTGAGGGGGTGTTTCTGTAAGTCTAGATTTTGCCATAATTAGTTGTGTGTCAGAAGTTCGATTTGCCGCTGCGGTAGCAGCACTCGCGAGCGGTGGCTGAAAAAAGAGAGTCGAAGTGTGGAAAGAGTGGAACCAATATGGTTGAGAGCAGGTGGATTATTGTAATTATTTTTTTAACAATTAAAGGTAATAATCAACCTTTATTTTAGGATGATAAATTTGAGCTTGTTGATTAATAAAATCGTAATCTAAGTAGCAGTTTTTGGGAGTGCATCTTGTCGAAAAAAAGAGAGCGAAGCATTCCGGCATATAAGTTATTGGTGAACGTCTTATATTTACGGAGGTCATGCTTCGCCCTACTGATATATTATTCTAAGTGAGATGTCGCCTTTTTCACAAACCGATTTATTGCTATTTTCTCCCTACTTTCTACTGCCTATCATCAAAAGTTACTTGAACCAGATTTAGTTAAGTATCCTAATGCAAGTTGAACTCTGGATGAAATTGGAGGAACAAATAGTATCCGTTGGCGGCAGCGACTCGTTCCGACATACAAGAGGCGGTGGTATTCTTTAAGTTTCTGTTTGCTGCTCATTTCTTTTCCCACCAATAGCCGAGTCAAAATGTCATTAATGTCCAAACCCACTTCATCAAAAGTGCTGCCTTGAGAATTGTGAATAGTCAGGGCAAAGCAATTGTCAATTTCGGCAAATATGTCGTCCTTAAACCAATAATACTTGCGCCATAAAAATCCGCTGCGCTTGGCACTCTTGAGTTTTTCCTTAAGTTCAGCCTGGTAGCGTTTATTTTCGGATTCATGCAGCACAAAGATTTGCCGAAATAAACCGTCATCGGTCACAATCTTTAAAAGCCATACTCGATAGCCGTAGTGTTGGCTCGTTTCAACTTCTTTAATGGTAAATTCAGTTGAAGTGGGCAAAATAACGGTCTTACCATCAGGGGCCATGACTGGTTTCTTAGTAATCAGCCTTTCTCCCGGTATGAATCTGGGGGCTGTTTGACCGTAAACTTGTTCTCGGAGGGCCTGATTGTAATAGTTGACTTGCTTGTTTGTCCAGCACAGAATCCGAAAGCAGTCAGGGTTGGAAGTGAATTCGCGCTTGATGGTTTTGAGGGCGTATTGCAGGAGTGTTTCTGGCTTAACTTTGAATGCACCGTTAGATTTGTTCCCTTGAGTGTAGGTAGAATGTGGCAAGAACATATCGGTTTTATTCTTGACACAAGAACGGCATTCGGTGATGAAGTCGAGGACGGGACTTTCTCCAGCTTGCCTGACAACTTCGGTTAGCATAGTTTTATTGGTAATGCTGAAGACAGGCGAGCGTTTTTCTCCGACGGGGTTAAGCTGAGCTGGGTCGCCCATGAGAATTAATTTGCGGTGGTTGAACAGGGTACGTTCAAATCTACGCTCAATCCAAGACCATAATTGAGTTCCAACCATCGAACATTCGTCAAGAAAAATGATATCGTAGAGGTGGAGGTAACAACAGCTTGTCTGTTCTAAGACTTTCTCTTGTTCTTTGCGAACTATGCCTAAGCCTAAAAGTTGGTGTATTGTCAGAAAGTCTACTCCGAAAATACCTTGAGAGGCTGCCATTTTTCTGAGAATACCGACGGCTTTGTTAGTAGGTGCAGTGAGGACAATGCGCTTGCTTTGAGCCAAGAGTTCTTTGATTAGAAGAAAAATAAGTGTGCTTTTTCCTGTGCCTGCATAACCGCAGAGCAAAAAGAATGACTCAGTGCTGCTTGCAAATGTTCTCAATTTGTCGAGTGTTTGCTGCTGTTGTGGTTTGAGAGTGAAGGGAATTTGTTTAAATTCCTGCGGTCGTTCTAGTAAGGTTTGAATCATTATTAGTGCTAGATAATAACTCTATCGCCTCCCTAATAAGCGTTAGCTTGAGTGCAAGACTGTTTCACGAAGCAGGTTAAATCAACAAAAAAAAGGCGATAGCGCTCTGGTACACTAGAGGGCGATCGCTGATTTATTTGTTGATTAATAATATGAACAGTGGTTGTTGGTTTTTAAACAATAACAACTTTGGTCTTCTTAACTCGCTTGATATTAGCTGCTGTTCCTTTGCTTTGTCCGTCCCAGATGGCTAGTCCGTAATCACAATGCGAACACATTTGGATGTCGCGAGCGCTATAGTTTCCGGGAATGCCAATGGTGGGATAACCAAAAGTATTCCTAGGTTTGCCATTGCCGCTAAATAAGGCATAGTAAACCAAGACTTTCTGGTAATTCTTAGACTGCAAATACTGCTGAACTAAGCTATCAATACCAGAAGCATCACCGACTATAACTTCAAATCCTAGTTCAATGATGCGATTGAGAGATGCGATTGCTCCTAAAGGCAATTCATTAATGGAACGACTACCGGAAATCATTACTGTTTTGTTCATGCGATCCTGGAATTGTAGGGTCAAGGGTGAATTGAATAGCACTCAAACTCAAAGATTGTTCCTTGAGTTGATATTTACGACTAGAAAAAAAAATCAACATTTTCGGCCATTAGGCAATTTATATTTTGGATTAGTAACAGAGTTGTTTATCGCATTTACACTGTCATAAACTAGCCAATTATATTTGATTTCCCATTTATTCCATCATCTTGGCATCTTTTCTAAATCAAATTCAGCAACTTTTCGGAGAGTTTCTAAGCGCTTACTTAAAGTTTTATGCCGGGGACATTCTACAGCGTATTCGTATTTAGAGCCTGTATGTTGAATATCTGGAACTTGGCAATCAATTAAGTTGCTAAGGTAGCCGACTAGCTTTTTGACAGGTATTAGCCAAGCCTTAGCTAACGCTTTAGTACGGAACCCAATCCAAGCTCTAAAGTAGGAGCCGTCTTCGCTAATCTGATAAGCCACATTGGGGGATAATTTAACAATAGATTCGATACGAGCTATACCCAAACCTTTGAGTTCGGTCAAACTGTAATTTTGGATTTCTCCGCTGTTCCACTCGATTTGGAATGGACGTAGATTTTCAACGTTCAAGCGTTGGACTGTCCCCCTTTGTTGAACTCCTTCTCGGCATTTTAAAATGTAATCTCCCTCTTTAAATCCGTATAATCCTTGTTTCTTGGCTAGGTTTTCTAGGTGCTGCTTCCAGGTTTCTTCCCAAGCTATGTTAAATTCTAGAAGTTCGTAATTTTCTTCGCTCAATTGTCGAGCCAGTTTTTCTTTGAATTGCTGTTTTTGAATTGGCATAGCGAATTCTAAGAAGTTGTCGGGTATTTCGAGAGCTAAATACGTCTTAGCTCGGATTTTGAGGTCAGCAACAGACAAACTGCGAGCGACTTTTAACTGCTGAGGTGCAGGAATATCTATGGTACAACTTGTCGGGAAGCCTGGAAACAAGTTAATGGGAAAGAGATAAGATTGGTCGATAGTCGAGATGAAAATGTGGTGTTCAGTCAGCGATTCTACTTGGAAAATAGTTGTGTTACTGAATTGTACCTGTTGCGAATTAGCAAGTACGATGGTTGTGCAAGCTGGAAGTTCTCCAGTAGTTTTTTGAGGAATAAACTGAGGCACAAGGGAGATTTTGAGGACACGAATTTCATCAAGTGTATAATTCCAAGAAAAGCTGTCTTCGCTGTTACTAGCATCCCAGGTAATTCTTACAGGTCGATCGGTTTGATTTAGAGAAGTGACAGTACCGTAATGCTTACCAGTTTTGATGATATCGCCTACTTTAAAGGGAAGTTGATCGGAAGGATGCGGAGTGAGAAAAGGGAAAATTACCGCTACCACTTCTTTAACTTCACTGGGGGGAGTGTTGTCAGATTTAGAGCAAATATTTGAGAGACCGATTAAAGCGGTGTTAGAGTCCATAACCTTTGAGAAGTTAATTTTTTTTCAACTTCTCCCGTTAGGGGGTATCTTCTCGAACAGAAGCCTAAAACTTTCTAGTTTTCGCTAGCATCTTTGGTGCATATAAAGCAAATTTAGGCTTTATTTAGGCTTTAAATTTGTTTAAGTCCCGCTAGATATATCGCCATGCTGTCAAGATCACGATATGGAAAACTAAGCGAGCAAAGATGCCCACTTCTGAAAAAATTGCTGCCGCCATAGAGACGATAGACCACTTGGTAGCTTGGCTACAAGATACCGGACTGAGTGCGTCCGCGATCGCCCAGTTTAAATTCAACTCGCTGGCCTCTATGTACCCAGAACTCAAAGGGGTAGCAGAGACGGCAAAACAACTGATTGGTGCAGCTTCCCCTTTGACAGAAGTTGGGATGACAGTAACGGAACTAGCAGCAATACTCACAGATAACTTAGAGTGCAAAATCAAGCCAGATTTAGTCAACAAAGCTCTAGTTTCATTGGGGTATCAAGAGCGTAACGAAGCCAAGCGAATTTGGATACTGACACAAGCCGGCTCAGCTCATGATATTTCCTTGCTGGCTACTTCAACAACAAACAAATGGAGTGGTTCTCAAATAAAGTGGTATCGCTCTCTAATTCCCATCTTAGAAGAATACTTAACAAATACAGGAATTTTAGAGAATGGCAGCAGTAGCGATCTCACTGCAATACAAGATACAGAACACTCTGAAATTTCCGAAAAAAGCCTTGCATCAATTACTCAAAATGGTAACTCTCCTAGTATTGACTACTCTCAGGGCTGAAGCACCTGAGTTTCCCGCGTATCGTGAGGCTCTATGAAAAGAAAGCAACTTGGACAGTGCCTGAGCGAGTCAAGGTCTTGGAAATTACAGTCAATCCTAGTCAGATTGAGCTGATTCAATCCTTTGCCGACGATGCCTGCACGAAACGCTACAACTCGACACAGTATTAAACCAAAAAAAATCTTAATAAAGTTAGCAAAATAAAGGGAAGGGGAAGGGGAGGGTAAAGGTGTATTGTTCAACCTTTACCCTCCCCTCTACTCTCTCAGATTTTTCAGATGGGTATGAGGGCTATGTCCTTGATTTTATCAAGCTTTTGACGGGGTTGTTATCCCGTTAGGTGTAGCTAACCAGGATTTGTATCAAGTACAACTAAACTTTATGAGAGATGAACAACTGATAAATTCTGAGCGCATAGAACCAGATTTAAGGTTAAGGAAAGTGGCAAACTTACGCAAGTCCTTTGTCAAACTGAGGCGGAATAGATAGTCAGTAACGATTGAGGCAATTGTTTGATTAATTGTGAGACTCTGAGCGTTAAGATTAGCCAACTCAGCACAAGATAAATGGGTATTTCCCAATTCTTCAGGTCGCAATTCTATCAAATTGGGCCATTGTAAAACAGGAGAGGGAAGCGCTCCCATAATGCCTGTTTTCTTGAACTTATCCAGGTGCGGAGTTAGCTCTTCAAGGCTATTATGGCTGCCCAGTAGAATTTGACCGCTATCAAAGTTATTGCCAGCATCAAGATACCAGATTCTCGGAATCTCAGCGTGGCGGTTATTCTCTAGCGTTTTGCCCAAGGAACGGCGAGCAGCACTATTGTCAACGCAGCCAATGATAATTACCAAATCATTCCAGTATGATTTTACCAATTTGGGGTCAAAATAGTCAGGAATTGCACTAATTTCTAGCCCCCAGGTAAGATTGTAACGCAAGGCAAGAGTAGTGGCTTTATTCAGTCCAAGTTCAGATTGACAAAATCTCTGCCTCCCCAAATTTTTCCCTTCCACAATATCGGGATCTACAAAGGTAATATTGACATTTTTCCCAACTTGTTTGAAAACGTAAGCTAATCGTGCTAAACTTTCAGCTACATAAGAGCCAGTGCCGCCACAGCCAACGAGCCATAAGTGAAGGTGAGAGTAATCTTTGAGAAGGAGAGGTGTGGAATTTGCGTACTCAAAGTCGAGGTTTAAGGGAGTTTTGGTAAGCATCAGTGATAAAATGTGGCTCTTCAAATACAGAATTAGCTTTAATTAAGCTATAGTGTCCGAAAATTCCGATTCTCACTAAAATCTCAGGAGTCAAGGTATTAACTTTACCCAAGACTGCATAGAGGCGAAAACCCCGCTCGTCAGCATCATCTGTGCTGCTAAAGAAAGCAGACAATTCTGCGTGAGAGTGGCACTCAATTAAAGCAGTTGAGTAGGATGAATTGTCAAAAGGCTGGCAGCTCGTTCGTGTAGTCAATTGGACTGGAATTGTCAGTTGCCATTGATTACTACTGTCAAGGGATAGGTGAAATAAAATCTCTGTGAGATTGCCACTGCTATCTTTGGTGAATACAGCTTTTGTCAATATAGAAAGTAGCAGTTCTGATGGTACTAAACGAGTCTCAAGGTGCAAGTATGGTTCTATAGGTGGCAACCCTTTGATAGTATTGGGCGTTGAATTTGCAACAGGAATCATGGCCTCTAGTCCGGGGCGAACTGAACGCACAAACACGCCGTTAGAGGCTGTAACGTATTCGCAGAATACCCCAGTAGCAATGGGAGGCAAGGGAATAGAGGCATGAATGTGGTTAAAAAGTTTTAGCATTAACTTAAACTTTGTGTTGAACAATAAATATTGAGTACAGTCCCTACATAGAAGTTTTGATTTAGGTAGGGTTAGCAATCAATAGGAGGTGTTGCACTAAAGAGTCAATTGAAGGACTGTACCTCACTTCAACTAAATCTTTAACAGGATAGGTACGCCTTTTTCTCAAGGCTAAACTTTTCAGATGTTCTCTGACATCTTGGGGAAACTTTCGGCTTTTTTGGCTGGATAAGTCAGCATTGAAAGGAGTGGTTATGAAGCTCTGCCAAGCAATATCAATGGTTTGAGTTGAAGCAACAGGTGGAGTATTTTGTCCCCAGCAAATTAAACCGTTTGGATGGATGTTTGGTAAAGGAGTGTGGTAAGCTTTCGACTCTGGGTTGAAAGTAGCAAAATCAGTTGCAAATACCCAATATTGAGTGTTTTGTCCTACAAATACCAAGGCAGTTAGTGGAATAGTAATGGGTTTACTCTCATCAAATTGGAGGTTATATTGGGCAGGAGATATGAATTTTACTACCCAATTTCCTTGAGAGTTAGTTCCCCACCTTATGACTCCTGGGGGCATCCAATCCGTATCAATCGGCTCGTGAGAAAATGCAGTTCTCAAACTGACAGAGGAGAGTAGTTTGTAGTGTTCCTTTGTTCCTTCTCGATAATGGAACAGATATTGTTCTTTGATGAACAGTAATTCAGCATCAATTTCTGCTAGCTGTCGGGGAGCTGTTTGCAGAATTTCACGAAAGACTTCTCCTGACAAATGTTGCATAATAAATAACTTGAAATCGATAGAGGTTATGGAGCTAACCCGATAGGTAAGGTTAGCTCATGCTTGAAAATTAATATTCGTTCGACTGCATTAGGGTAGCAACTCTCCAAGTTTTGTCGGGGTCTTCTGGACATTGTGAACTAACTTCCTGATTTTCCAGCCATGCTTTCCTGTCAAAATAATCAATTTTGAAAAAATAGCTTTTACTGTCAAGTTGAATGCTAAGAAAATCTCGTTCTCCGTAGGGGTTGTTGCCAGCTTCAAAGGTGTTAAAATCTCTTAGTAATTGCAGTAAGTTTTGTTGCTGTTCGGGAAGAAGAGCTTTTACAGCTTGAGTAATCCGAATTTCACCAATTTTGGTATCTCCTTGACGTAATTGGTCATTAAGACGTGCAATTCTTTCGGCTGTTGTTAGAGTTTCAGTCATAATTAAGGCTTCAATTTCCAACAACTACAACCGCACTAGCGGTTGCTGGTTCACTCGTAATTATTCGGATTCAGGGGTAATTCAAATTGACAAGGTGCTTTTGTTCCAGAGTTCAAGAATTTGCTGAAAATGTCGATGGCGGTCAGTAGCAAGCCAGTCAATGACCTGTTGAGCCTGGGTTATTAATTCTTTAGCACTTTGCCATTGTTCTGATAAAAATATCAAGTTTTCGACTGTCCATTCTCCAAATTGATACTCGTGTTGAGCGCAGCCGTCAAGCCAAATATTACCCGTTGAGTAATTGAGGAAACTCAGTACAATTGGCATCCCTTTTACGGGAAATTCAGCCAGAGAGCAAAACTGTTGGAATTGCTGATGATTGATCCTATCTGGTGGTAGAATCTGAGAAAATGAAACTTCAAATTCTTGTTCATACCAATCTTTCATCTCATTTTCAGTTAGCCAATTTAGTCCTTCAGAACTTAGAGACAGCAGGATTTGCCATTCAGGAGCTAAGGAATCAATATCTTCATAGCTCAACCAATCCAACCCCCAAGACTCAATCAGGAGTTGGTCGAGGCGTTCTTCTTGTGCTATTTCTAATTGCCAGGGGCTGATCGGGATAAGTTCTGTTTCGTCAAGAAGACGGAAGAATTCTAATTCGCGGGGGCTATGATTATCAGGAGTATCCGAGTAAATAGAACTGGTACTGGTAGCAAATTCAGTTGAAAAAAAGTGCTGGTAAAGATTGAGAAGTTGAGCGCTATTGAGCGTTTGTCTGAGAAATTCAATCGCTTCAAGTGGCTTAGTTACTGGGTAGGAGTGTCGCAAAGCGGCAATGGCTTGCGACACAGACAAAATAGTTGCAGGCATTAAAAATTAAGAGGAATTTGGAGACAAGCAATAGCTGGCGCAAGTTGGAGTTTTTTGAGAGTGTCTCTAAATCGCTGTAGTTCTTGCTCACCCAGAGCGATCGCGTCAGAGAGTTCTTGAGCCCGACTTGCCAAGGTTAGCGGAGTAACACAACCGCTGATAGAGTCGCATTGCAGAGCCCAAGTGAGTTGGACAGCTTGATTCGGTTCTTCCGGTGCTGCGACAAGTGAGGGGAGTGGGGAATGGGGAGTGAGCAGTACGCATAGTTCTTTTTTCCAATCTTCTTCTACACCCTTTGTCTTGGCTTGTTTGATGATTTTAATGGGTTGACCTGTTTTTCGTTCAATTGTAGCGGAGCTTAATTCAGGGAAGTAAGGAAGTAGGACTTCTAGCAATTTTTCATCATTTGCAGTAATTTCGTTGGGCAGTTCGATTTGCCTGCCTTCATATTCTATTAGACTCATTGTTACCTCTTTAAAACAGGGGGATTTGTACTCCAGCTTCACCTTTGTTGACGGGGTGGTTAGCAGGATTTTGAAGATTTGGTTTGGCTTTTTTTCGGGGTTGACCAACAGAAGAACGAATTTGAGCGCTCACTTTTCGGTTAGGTAGGTTAGAGGCTAACCGCTGGAGCAATTCTTGTAAATGGTTTGGCCAAGCTCCAATCGAGTTTTCTCTAACTTGTACTAATAGTGGTAAGTCGTCATGGCTCGTTGCTGTAATTTCTACGATTCGCCCTTCTGGATGCCCCTCGTCTGGTCGCATAACAATGTGGATTTTGATTGTACAAAAATTGAATTCATAAGGTTCTGATTCTCCTTCATCAAGTAAGTCAGGACTCTGTGAAGTGTTCTCAGTTTTGTTGATGGTTTCACCCACTTTTTGAGTAGCTGAAAGTGGAATATCCTCTCCAGTTGGTTCGGAATTTGGTTCTATTTGGGTCATGGCTGGATTCGCAGTACAAGCAAGTGCAGCTTATTCTCAAAAATTGCCGCGATCGCGGCCTTGCTTTTAACGATCTATTTTTTGTAAATTTTTAACGGTAAGCGTGTTTCCCAAGAAATTTCTTAATTCCCATTAATTATCTGTCCGACAAGATGCGGTCGCACTTGTCTCTATTGATTCTTTGATTGTAATTGCTCAACCCCCTTGACAAGAAGACGAGATAGACATTAGATAAAGGAATGGAAAAACTACCCGGCTTAAAGCAACTATTGAACGAGGCAAAAGAAGCCTTGATAGTAGAGCTATGGCAAGAAATCCAAAAACTCAGCGCAACATTAGCCACCTACGAACCTTGCGCCAGAGCCATCTCCCAAAAAAACTCTTCAAAATTCCGAAGTATTGATAGAGAAGGAATATCTATTGCGCTCGCAAGCTATATTACTATTAGCCACATCTACGATTGCACAGCTATCAATCAGAGCATATTTACTTATGCAATTGTAACTATCCGTACAAATGCGATCGCTCTAGAGCGTCAATCAATACTATGATAAAAAGTTGTAGTTAGTAGAGAATCAGTAAAATATATAAAAAATTCTCCCAGCTATCAGTAGGTTCTGTCGCTGGGAGAAATCGCTGGAAAGTCGGTTATTCAACTAACGCAGGTATCTCGATTAATTCGATTTCAAACCTTCGCTGCATTCGCCGTTATTCTTTAGGCACAGTAGGCTTTGGTTGCATGTCAAAAATAATCACAAATGTGCGCGTTTTCACTAATCGCTGCAAAACCCGTAGATGATCATCTGCATCGTTTCTCTTACGAAATCGTGCCACAATAACACGCTGACAATTAGGAAGCAGGCTAATGATACACCACGGGTGCAATTTTTCAGAGTAGGTCATTTTAGTACCTCAGCAGTAAAAGTAACAGATTGTGCTCTTGTTTCATTGCTTGCCAAGACAGTAATTGAATAATCTTGTCAAAGACAGGTCACGGTGACATTGATATTTGACGAGGTTTGTGCTAAGACAAGCTCAAATTATCTTTTGATGCTGAAAAAGCTTGGTGTATGTATAGCAGCCACCAAAACTGTTGGAACAAGTCAGCAGTATATGATTGCGACAACGTATACAGTCGTTGCCCTGAACAGTCTTTCCGTTATACCCGCCACTATTAATCCAGGCTATTATCTTCACAATGCGGACACAGGAAAGCCACCAATGTCTCTGGAATTTCCTCAAAATGCTCCAGCAAAAAATCCATTAAAGCCAGATGACGCAAATCGACAGCAGTAGGAAATCTGCGATTTTTACCCGTTTTAAACCAACGCCGCACTGTAGAATCAGAACGAGAACAAATAAAAGCGATTTCCTCATAACTCACTCCCCACTTTGCATAAAACTGCCTCGGTGTCATTCGCAATTGGCATTGACTGTAAACTGCAATCAAATTGCGTTCTCTATCGGTCAGATTCTGCTGCTTTTTTATCATCCTCAAACTTCTCCAAATCTTCCTCCCAGGCAGTATCAAACTGACACCACTTTGCACTCTTGGAATCAGGAGTAAGGCAAATGATGTAGCACCACATCCAACAACGCTGACGCTGTTCGTAGTTGTAAAATTTGCCGATAACTATTCCCCAATCGGCTTCTTCGCCAACATCGGCCCAGCGCACCATCTCGCCACACTCAAAGCGCGGGGGATGAATTTTGGCAAAACTTGCAGGCAACTCAGTTGAAGGTGGTATATCCTTCAACTGTTTTAGTGGCAGGGCCGAAATCAAATCTCGCTTTCCTTTTGAGATTGACATGAGTTCTTAACTGTGCATCGACTGCAACAGATTTGTTTTGATAGGTTTTTAGGCCAATTTCTTGATAAAGAAATTGCAGCGCGATATTTCCTTAAATCAATCAATTGGAATCTATATTTGACGAACTATTCTCAAAGCCCAACTCTGGCTAGGCTATCAGTTTTTTGAGATACCGCCCAATCGCGTTGATGTCAAGTCCGGTTGCAGCAGACTTGTATAGTAAAGGTGTAGTTGCTTTCGTCAGCGAGGTGCGATGATCGACAAACGTCTCCAAATCGAACCACACCGGGAAGTAGAAGGACTATTGGAGAATATTGATGACTTGTTCTTCAGAATATAACCAGCCAGCAAAAAAGGTTGCAGGTAGAATCAAACAATAGTATAATTAGATTAGTTACTAATAATTTTCTTGGTGGCGCGATGTTATGACAGCCCTTGAACCTGTTACCTTCAGAGACCTCATCGACGCGATCGCTACCTTGCCGATTATCAACTTTTCCGAGAATTCGAGTCAGTTGAATAGCAATAAGCGGGAAGTGAGTTGCAATAAGCGCCTCCGATTGCCCAGAAAGCGATTAAGCCGGATTTGGTTGGCCATCAAAGAATAGAAGCCAGTTAGCCTACTTGACGTAAACTCCCTTTCGTCCAATAATGAAGGAATTTACCCTAAGAGGCTGCGCCGTGAAGGTTCAAGGGAATGGGCGCGCTAAGATTTTGACGCCCGCAGAAATTGACCGACTGTTTGACCGGGGTTTTATTACAGCAAGGGACAGGCTTTTGTTTGCTGTAACTTTTTACTGCGCCTGCCGCATTTCAGAGGCATTAGCTTTAACAACTCACGACATTGTTGGGGGGTCAGTCACGTTGCGAAAAGCGACGACAAAGGGGAAATCAGCAACGCGAACGCTGCCGCTCCATCCTATGCTGGCTAAGTATTTAAAGGCTTACAATCCAGATGCGGGTTTTTTGTTTCCGGGGCGAGACAATACGAAGCCTTTGACTCGCGCCGCATCGGATGTGATTTTTAAAGAAGCTTGCAAGCGGGTAAGAATTAAGGGGGCTTCAACACATTCGATGCGGCGGACGGCGCTGACTAATTTGAGCAATGCTGGGGTGCCACTGCGGGTGATTATGGAGATTTCGGGACACAAAAATTTGTCGAGTCTCCAGCGCTATTTGGAGGTACAGCCGGAACAGCTTGTCAAGGCGATTGGGCTCTTGAAGTAAGGCGACAGAGCTCAATATTTTCCTGTCCTTTAATATTACGGCAGTTTATAGATATTCCGAAACCGACAGCATTCAGCATCAAACAGCAACTTAACCGTTCCCGTTCCGCTATTGCGCCCTTTCAATCCAATAATTTCAGCCATTCCCCGATCGGGAGAATCAGGATTGTAATAATCGTCCCTGTAAACTCCAAGCACAACATCCGCATCCTGTTCAATTCCACCAGAGCCACGCAAATCCGATAAACTTGGACGCTTGTTCGTGCGAGTCTCTACCCCCCGATTGAGCTGAGAAAGCAGCACAACCGGCGCGTCAACCTCGCGAGCCAAAATCTTCATCTGCCGCGTAATTTCGCTAATTTTATTGACAACATTTTCATCCGCCGAATTCACCATTAATTGCAAGTAATCAACAATTACCAAACCCAATGAACCGCGCTCACAAACAAACTCCCTAACTCTGGAACGAATCTCCAAGGGAGACGGTTCCAAACTTTCGTCTATCCAAAAATCAGCATCGCTAACTTTCCCCAAAGCCGAAGCTAGCACTTCGTACTTACCAGCTAGGTTAACTTTCCTGATATCTTTCACCGACACCCCACTCTCAAGTGCCATTAGTCGCGCTGCCAAGTCCCGACCTGGCATTTCCATCGAAAACATCAAAACTCGACCGTTCGTGGGAAGGGAAGCAATGTTGTAGCCAAGGGCACAAGCCAAAGCTGTTTTGCCGCTGCCGGGGCGACCTCCTATGACAATCAATTCACCTCGGTAAAATCCCCCTCCCAAGAGGTCGTCGAGGTCGTAAAACCCTGTGCTGATTCCAGGAAAGTAGTTAGCAGTCTCCAAGCGCTCTTCCTCAATTTCATCTAGATATCGCCAAAGCTCCCCGCAGTATTCCGAAAGAGGCCGAATAGCTTTTTGCCGCTCTTCTTTGTACTTATTGAGGGCAAAAATCTTTTCCTCGGCTTTATTTAGTATCGCATCCAATTCGGTGGAAGTCTCGTAGCCAAGCTGCACGATGTCATTGCCAACTTTGATGAGTTCGCGCCGGACAAACTTGTCCACTACTAGCAAAGCATATTGGTCGATGTTGACGGCTGAAACAGTTCGGTCTACCAGCATTACCAGTTTGGTTTGACCCCCTACTACTTCCAGCAGGTTGTGGTCGTCGAGGAAGGTGGTGATGTTCATCAAATCTGTGGGCTGCTCCTTAGAGTGCAGCGCTAAAGCGGCCCGATAAATGTGTTGGTGGACTGTAATTGCCAATGCTTCGGGACGCAGAATATTTGCGACTCGTTTAATTGCGATTGGGTCAATCAGAATTCCGCCTAAAATTGCTTCCTCTGCATCAATGTTGCTCGGCATAATTTTGTCAACTAAACTGACTGCCATATCTGGTATTCTCCTTTGATATTGTTGTTAATTGAACTGTTTTCAAAGTGACCTAAAGGGTTATAAGCTGTCTATATGGGTTAAATCATCACTGTTTTCACAGCTAAGCTAAATAACTAAGTAGTAGATAATTTGTTGAAAATTTGTTTTACGTGCTGAGGAAATCGCTGCATCCACTGCAAGTAAATTTGCTGCTGAATACCTAGCGCTGCAAAAGCTTCTTTGCCTAGTTGCTGGAACTGTTCGCATAACGTTCGGTGAGTTTCTAATGGCATATAATGAGGGTCAACATAATCCTCAGTTATTCTTGTTGTCTGTGCAGAAGAAGAATCTTTTGGAGTTGGAGAAGAGCCTGTTGAAGCTGGAGACGAAACAACATTTGTTGGGTTCAAGTTTTGAAAACCGTTAGTTTTTTCCCACCAGCGACCGCGTAAACAATCAACGACCCACCCTGAAGGGTTGGATATTTGCTTTGTTTGGCTTCGGACTTGCAGCAAGTTTATGGCGGCTTGAATTTCGTTTAAGCTGTGCTGGAGCACACAAATTTTTAATTCGGGATTCATGCCTCCTGTGGCTCGCGTAACGGCTTCGACAATTTCAGTTGCATCGGGATTGGCAATTGCAACCGCTTCGATAATTTCAGTCGCATCAGGATTAGTAATTGGAACGGCTTTGACAATCTCAGTCGCATCGGAATTGGCAATTGCAATGGGTTCGACAGTTTCAGTTGCATCAGGATTGGCCATTGCAATTGGTTCGACAATTTCAGTTGCATCAGGATTGGTAATTGGAACAGCCTCGACAGTTTCAGTCGCATCGGGGTTGGCAATTGCAACCGCTTCGACAATTTCAGGAACTTGGGGAGTAACGGGCGAAGATATTTCAGAACTTAACGGAACAGCTTTATTGGTAGGTATTGGTGATTGGGCGGCAAAGATTGTTGGATTGTCGAGGCTGTTGAGTTCTGTCAGCAGTTTTTGCGGGGGTTTAGAGGTCAAACCTATTTGTTCTGGAGTGCAAGGCATTGCCACATCTACTGTCTGACTGTTATCTGAATTAATAGTCAGACATTCAGCGGTTGGGGCGGAACATTTATTTTCAGTAGAGGTTTTTAGTTCTTGTTCTGAATTTTTATTTAATTCAGTGCTTTTAGATTTGATCCCAGTTACGAGCTGTGGTTTTTTATCTGGTGATGTTAAATTTTCTTCCTCTTGAGAAAAATTTAAAAAAACAGCAGCAACATTTTCAGTGCTTTGCTGTTCTTTTTTATCTTCTGTAAAGAGTACGGCACCATCAGGGTTTGAACCCCCTGTTTGCTCAATTTTTGGCTGGTTCAGTCGATTTTTTGACGGATTGCTCAGTTTTTGGAATTTTGAATTGGTGTGAGTGAAGGGGCGAACGTCGCCCAGGTGCTGCACTGCTATGCGGAAAATGCCACACCCGTAGTTTTTGAGGATTTTAACCAAGCCGAGTTTTTCGAGCTGTCTGAGGGCTGCCCGCCTGGTGTTGGGGCTGTAGGGCTTGCCGTTTCGGACTCTTGTGGCTCGTTTTTCGCCCAAGGGGATGCAATGGATGTCGATTTCCTCTGGTTTGCCACCGATGCAGGTTCTGTACAGGTAGAGGGCGAGTTTGACGGCGCTGGGGGTAGCGCCTTCTAGTATGTCGGCTAGGGCTTCATAAATTGCGGCGTGTCGGGCGAATGGCGGTTTGTGCCAGGTAGTTGTATCTGCAACCATTTTTTGTTCCGGGGTAAAAATGAGCGTAAATGTCCCTTCATGCGACTGTGACAGCCGCAAGGTTTGCCAGAGCGGTTGTTGTGAATTTGACCGCGGGCTATTGAGCGCGAATGCAGCGCTCGCTGCACTCAACAGGATTTCAGGTTGGCTTCAACAACCAGGTGTGGTAGTTGCGCCGGAACTCGATTCATAGCGCCGTCGCTTGAACTATCGGCAAACTTTAGCGAAGCGGTTTTAAGGTCTTGTACTTTTGCGATCGCTTTTTTGTAGCGATGCAGTTGTCCTAAATCCAGCAGTGTTGAGACTGACCGCCCTGCTAAAAGATGAGAAAGGGTGCGCGACTATTTTTTCAATCCTGCCAGACCAGCCGATACGGGATTTGGTGGCGAATCAGTCTAATAAGACTGATCAGAGTTGTTCTAAAGGCTGAAAACTTTACGTGGTAAGAGTTTCAAAAATGACTTGTCGCGGCATTCTAGAGGTTTTGTCGCGGCATTCTAGAGGTTTTGTCGCGGCATTCTAGAGGTTTTGTTCTAACGGTCAAACTTATATGGGGTATGGATTTGAGAGCGATTTTCAATACCTATTTTTTTTAGAACAAGTTTCAGAACAGCCCGAGCATTCTTTGCTGAAAAAAAAACCAGCCGGGAAAGGTGGGTTTGTAGGGTCGCTTTGGTGAGAGTTATGTCCTGGACACACGGGTGGTCATCACCTAGCCCTGTCTGGCGTGTTAAATCTGAACCGGAGAAAAAGGATAAAACCGCTATTTCACGTTCGGGTTTTTGAGACTTCGATCAAAAAAAATTGTTTTTCGGAACTTGGACTCACAATCAAAACGCTGAAACTTAGTAACCTCGTTCCTCACGCCAGACAGGGCTAGTGGTCATCACCTGAGTTTGATGGACGAGAATACAGAGGCTACAGCCCTTGAACCGGGGAAAAAACTAAGGTGATGGCGATGTTAGTCAAGCTCTGCTTGCTGTCGCTGTTTGAGCGTAGAATCCCCGTCTCTTGACTAGCGGGGAGTATGTCAAATTAGGACTAAGGCTAAGCATCATCAGGATAGAGGCTCTTCAGGGGGGGTTGCCTCTACTTTCACACCGTATATTGAGGCTGTGCGTAAGTCCTGTCAATCTGGAATGCTTAACAGATGCCAGATTTGGGATTCTAGTTCTGGTGCTGGGATTCGCTCCCCACGTTCCAACATAGATACATAACGCTGCGACATCCCTAGCCAACCTGCTAATTGTGCTTGACTCCAACCTTTGGCTACCCTTGCTTCTTTTATCTCATTGCTTGTCAGTTTAGGCTTGGGAGATTCTTTCATGCGGGGCCCAAGCTGTTTGAGTTCAGCCTTGGTTGCAAGCAGTTTGGCGATAGGTACTGGCGGATGGATAGTAATTTTGGCTGCCAACAGCGTGTCAAAGTATCCTATTTTTTTTCGATACTTGCTACCAGGTCTCAGCCATTCTGGGTAAGTCTCTTCGTCAAACTCGATCTGAAACCCTCGCTTGAGTTTCAGCAGCACTTCCAGGGTGCGATTCCAGTTCTTTGTCACCTTGTAAGTTTGTTTACGGTCTGACCGAGCTAGATCGATTACCGTTTGGGGTAATAGCGCTTTTAGGAGTGTCTCCACTTTGTAGATGCCACTGGTGTGGAATCGGCTTTCCATCGTCAGATGAAGTGCTAAGCGCAAAGCCATTTCATCATGGTAGGCGTCAATTTTGAGAATGTCCTGAGCTAAATAGCCAAACTGATACAACGCTTCTTTGGCGAAGTAACCTGCTTTGTTCAAGAAGGCATGAGTCCAGAGTCCCGGTTGGACGGTTATGTAGATTTCATCAGGATGCTCTATTTTGCCCTCCAGATTCTGCTGACCTGTTAGCTGAATTTGAACATTCCACATTCGCGAGGTGTCAACGCTGGCTCTAATTCCACCTTTTCTGTGCTTGCCTTCAACCCATGTGGCTTTGATTGCTAAGCAACCCAGAGCATACGCAGTTTTAGCTATTTCATTGAGTTTTTGATATACTGGCAAGTCTGTACGTTTATCCCACCCCATTTCCTTGATTAAGTCACTGCCTTCGAGAGTGAATAAGCTTTTCCACGGCTCTTCTTGTCTCATAATGTGAGCCGCAAAAATCAGGTGCAATTTGGCAGCAGTTAGCCCAAATCTGTCAATAATTTGCATTGCCTCGTCTAAAGGCAACAGCGTGATGTCGCCGGGGCTGGCAATGTAATGCTCAATGATGTTGTTGGGGTTGCCCTTGGCTCGGTGTTGGAAGTAGCCGACACCTGAAGGGTATTCTTGCCACAAGTCTGTTCTGAGTTGTGCGTGGAGGCTGGATACCATAGGAGGGGGTGTCGCAACAGGGGCGATCGGTCTATTATGGTACAGACGAGGTTCTGTAATCGGTTTGTCTGGGGTATCTCTAACTTCAGCCAGACTTTCTGAGCTGGTGCTGTCACTCATAGTTTTAGTCAATAGTTAGAACCTAGTATTTTAATCACTGGATTTTTAATAAATTCTAGAATTTTAAGTCGGCATAATGTCGTCAAGTTGCAATTGTAAATTGGGAAAGAGGTAAGAAGAAATCGGCTCTCCCAAGCGATATTGTTGCTGCTGGTAAACTCCATCAATCAACTGGCAGACCGTGAAAGTAGGTTGCTTGGGATTGCCGATAAATTGCAAACCCCCCAAGCCTCGAAAGTCCACAATCCAATATTCTGCAAT
Organism: Microcoleus sp. B3-D7; assembly: GCF_036705305.1. Taxonomy (NCBI): domain Bacteria; kingdom Bacillati; phylum Cyanobacteriota; class Cyanophyceae; order Oscillatoriales; family Microcoleaceae; genus Microcoleus; species Microcoleus sp. B3-D7. The sequence goes on from NZ_JAUBUE010000014.1 coordinate 45,378, forward strand.
CTTCAAAAAAGCGTATTCTTCCACTTTTCTTGCATAATCATCTTGCCAATTAGTGCTGACAACTTCGGCAACAAGCTTAATTGTACTATCTTTACAAATCACTGGTTCTTTTTGCCAAAGGGGTTCACTACTAAGTTCTGCTTTATCTAAAACAACTACATCAGGACGCAGTGCTGTGGCCTCAGCGTATAGGGGTTTTATTAAACAAGTTTTTGGAACCAACCAATTGAAATTACCACGAAAAATTTCTACGTAAATTCTACCAGCAATACTACCTGCAACCGCTTCGTGAGGACCAGTAGGTTCCATGTCTCTGAGTTCTCCATCAATGAGTTCATATCGTGTATTATCCCCATATAGGGCAATAAACTCCTCAAAGCTAAGTAGTTTGGATGGGGTGTATGTCATAGGTTATTTTTTAATGGGAGGTAGCTTAATTAGAAGTTTTGTGGGGTAGGGAGTAGAGTTCTGTTAACTTTATTATACTTGTTCGATTGCATGACCGCCTTCGAGCTTTTGACACTCCCCGCTCTCTCATAGACGGGGATTCTTCATTCATAGACTCAACTTGCTTGCGACAAGATTGCTCCAATCAGAGTAGAGGTCGGATCTCCTGAAGCGTTCGGGTTTAAGACCCAAGTTCCGGTATGCCCTACCGTACTCAAGGCTAATTTCAGGATGTTGAGCGCAGCATTCCAGTCTCTATCCAAGACAAACCCACACCCGCAAGCGTGAGTTCTCATTGATAGAGATTTCTTCACTACCGCACCACAGTTAGCTAGCCAGACGGGAAACCCCACACTATATCGCTTCGATTAGTGTGGGATGAGAGGCGCGTGAGGTGAGGATTCCACCGTCAACCAATTCAAAACTATGTTTTGAGAGGTGGGCGGGTGGATGACGAGACGAACAAACTCTTTATTTAATGAGTTAATCTTCTTTGTTAATATAATTATTTAATTGCTTGACACGGTGCAGTGTTTTCTGGTATTTTTGTACTTAATAAAAGCGTAAAGATCGTAACGCAATAAAGACAACATACCAGTATCAGTTTTATTCCGATACCAATCAAAAATTAACCCTCAACCACTGGTTGAGAATCTGTCGCTATTGGTACAATCGGCAGTTAGGTGATCGATTTGACTGGTGGGAAATGAACCGCACGACTGTGAATGCTTGTCCGTTGATTGTTAGCATCTCTGCGCCTCGTGAAAAGCCCAACTATTACTCGCAAAAACAACAATTGCCCGTCATCAAGAAAGACTTGGTGAAAGTTTTCCACAGTGGCGAGCTGTTGGACTTTAAGGAGGTAGATTCAACCATCCTACAAGATGTTTCTAAGCGAGTAGATAAAGCCTTCGAGCGATTTATAGTAGGTAATAGCAAGGGTGGGAAATCGGGTAAACCCCGATTTAAGACTGAAGCAGATTACCGAACGATGACATTCTCTACGGCTAACAACGATTGGATTAAATTGGTTCGCAAGAATTGGATTTATATTCGATTGCCGAAACTAGGGGTCGTAAAAGTTCGGACGCACCGTCCAATTCCCGACGGATTTATCCTTAAGCAAGCTAGTGTAACCAGGAAGGTTGATGGTTGGTTCATTCAATTAATACTGGAAGACTCTTCTGTCCCTAGCTTTGTACCTGACAAAGTTACCCCAAGCTGGGATAATTCAATGGGTTTGGATGCAGTGCTTCATGAAGATATTTACTTGGCAACGTCTTCAGGCGAGAAGCTACCATCATTAAAACCGCTTCGCAAAAACCAAGCTAAGTTAGACCGCATTTCAAGGAAACGAAACAAACGGAAGCGCGGTTCTAAAGCTAGACGCAAGCTAGCCAAAAAAGAAGCAAAGCAGCACCAGAAGATAGCTCGTTCTCGCCAAGATTTCCATTATAAGACTGCTCACAAGCTTGTGAGGTCGGGAGCTAAATTCTTTTTTTATGAAGATTTGAATTTAAAAGGTTTGACTAAACGAAATAAAGTCAAACAAGATGATGCTGGGGTTTATCTTCCAAACGGTCAATCAGCCAAATCAAGACTGAATAAGTCTTGGTTGGATGCTGCGTTTGGTCAATTTTTCAAGACGCTGGAATACATAGCCGAAAAAGCTGGGTCAGCAGTCATTTCGCAAAAACCTGCTTACACGTCAATGGTTTTATGCTATCGGAATGAAATCATTTTCACCGATTGCGGTATCCGAAACTATTGGGATGAGCAACATTCTTTAATGGTAGATCGCGACGTGAACGCGGCGATTAATTTAAAGAAACTGGGGTTAGACATTTTCCCCAGTATAAAACGCCGTGGCGGGAATCTTTCTGTAGTAGGAACTATAGATGACAGTACCGCGAAGGAAATTTTGCACACCCTTTATCGGGCTGCAAAGACGCCTACACCATACTGTACTCAGTTGGTGTAGGAGTTGTCACAAAAAATAGAGGTTCAACAATGGATAACTTAACGGATAATGCAACCACATACCGAGAAATTGTCAAACAGGTAATCGGGAAATATGCCCAATTAAAGCCTTCTCACGGAGAGATCCGACTTGATCCCGTGTTTGACGAAACTCACGATCGCTACGCCTTGATGCAAGTTGGTTGGGATCGGGGGCGGCGAATCAGAGGAAACCTCATTTATATCACGTTGGAAGCTGGTAAAATCTACATTGAATATGACGGTATGGAATGCGGCATTACCCAAGATTTAATTGAGGAAGGCATTCCTCAAAACGATATCATCTTAGCTTTTCTGTCACCCGATCAAGTCCTTGTTGCCACATAAAACAATGCCGGTCGTGCTAAGCACAATACAAGTAGTGTGCATCAGGGAGAAAATTATCGCTGTTAGCCAAGGATTTACAACTGACGCACCCTACTAGCTAGCCCTAGCTATAGCGTTCCTAATTGAGTTGTGAACACTAACCATACATATAAAGTTTGGGAAATCCAAATATTTGACGATAAGCGAAAAAACATAAATAACCTTTTTACTATGGTAAAAGATTTACAGCGATAGGCAAATTTTCTCAAGAGATTCTTTCCTTGTAACCAAATATCTTCTACTGGATTTTGTTCGGGGGCATTCGGGGCAAATAAAATACAATTTATTTGCCATTGTTCGGGAGATTTTCCGTCATTTACTAATTCTAAATATTCTCTTAATTCTTGTGACTTATGATAGGTGGCTCCATCCCAAATAATTGTCATTCTTGAGTTGGGGCGTTGTTTTATCAAATATTTTAAAAAGCTAATTGTCTGAGCTGAACCTCCTTTTTCATAGGGTTGTACTAAAAATTCTTTATTTCCATAATCTAATGCTCCATAATAGGTTTGTCTCTGTTTTTGATTGGTCATTTCTACTTCTACTCTCCCAGCGCTTTTTCCCCAAACATACCCACATAAATCTCCCCACAATAAATGACATTCATCTAACATGAACACACATAACTTACCTTGTTTTATATCTGACTGCCATGTTTCTAAATACTCGTTAATTTCTTTTTTTTTAGATTCTACCAATTTGGGGTTTCCTTTAGAATTCTTCTTTTGGGACTTTTTCCAACTAATCTTAGCTGATTCAAATAAAGAATAGTAACTCTGTTGTGATTGATAAATTACTCCATATTTGGATTCTATGTAGATAGCTAGTTCTGCCCAATCCCACATTTCTCTCTGACTTAACCAGAGAATTATTTCGGCTTTTTCTGATTTACTTAAATAGCCATGCTTCCCTTTGTACCCCATTCTCAGCTCTTTCACTCCCCCAATTGAAAATTTATTATTCCATTTACTAATAAATTCCAACGAAACGTTTAACTGTTTGATAATTTGACGATAAGATAGCCCTGAAAAACTCCATTTAACTACCAATGCTCGTTTAATTTCTCGCGCATCTGAAGTTGATTCAATAAAATCATCTAACTCTAACTCTTGCTTTTTGCGATCGAATACCTGGCTATCCATTTTGGCAATTCTCTGTTTATTATGCTTTTTATATTTTATCACATGGGTGTTCACAACTCAATTAGGATTGCTATATATGACTTTACCAATCTAGCTCTTGCCGAAGCATTGAGCGCAGAGGAATTACATAATGTTTGATATTTTAAAATCGTGGCTATCATCTTTAACACCGATTCAATTTCAAAAATATACTGCGTTTACTACTACTTTATTTATATTAATTACTGTAATTAGATTTATTTATGACTTGAATAAAGATAGAATCAAAATAATAGTTACATTTGAACGTGAGCATGATAGCTTGCCAGCAATATAACAGCCTTTAATAAATTATTTTTTGCTTAAAGTTATAAATAAAAGCTATAATCCTGTCGTAATTAATGAAATTGGAGTGATTACCCAAAGCGAAACAATTAATTTGGTAGATATGCCTTGGATATTTACTCACCTAAAAGAGGATCAAGGGGAAATTCTGGGAAGTCTCGAATAGGTAGCGATTCCTGGTACAGTGAATCCACAATCTATGGGGATAGCTCTAATTTTATTTTCTAACTTAGAAAAAGCTTATAAAAATATCAAAAAAGAAGGAGAAAAACTGTTGTTGGAAGACCCTGGATACCTGCGAACAGTTAATCTTGTCACTACTTATGAAGAATTGATGAAGCCGAATTCGTATTGTAAAACTTCGTTGAGTTTATAAGCAATTATAAACAATAATGGTATCATATCGCTATGAGTGTTGAACAAGAAATACGCACAGCCCAAAGAACGGAAGTCTCAAATGCAGCTAACAGAGAGGCACATCATTAAATCAACGGAACATCGTTTCGTCCAGATTGACGAATTAGCTTTCAAGTCCAAAAACCTCTACAATGCCACCAATTACGTCATTCGTCAGAGTTTTATTTATGGGTGGGGCTATGTCAATTACAACGAAATGAACCGATTGATGAAGTCTCACGAAGCATATAAGGCTTTGCCTGCTAAAGTAAGTCAGCAAATCTTAATGGTGCTAGACAAGAATTGGAAATCGTTTTTTGAAGCCGTTAAAGTTTACAAAGCTGACTCTTCAAGATTCACGGGTAGCCCAAAATTGCCAAAGTACAAAGATAAGACTAAAGGGCGAAACCTTCTCGTCTACACGATTCAAGCAATTAGCAGCCAACAGTTGAAGAAAGGAGTCATTAAACTTTCCGGCACTGAACTTTCAATTAAAATTAAACTCAATCCCAACCAGATTTGTCAAGTTCGACTGGTTCCGAAATGTGATTCCTATGTAATTGAGGTGATTTATGATGAACAGGAGTCCACCATCAGCAATGCCAACTCTGTAGCTAGTATTGATTTGGGGCTGGATAATTTAGTGGCGTTAACTTCAAATCAACCGGGATTTATCCCTTTGTTGATTAACGGGCGACCATTGAAATCGATTAACCAGTTTTACAACAAGCGGAAAGCACGATTGCAATCCCAGTTCAAAGGGAATCGCAAAACTTCGCCCCGCATTCAGCGCTTAACTCGCTGTCGCAATCAAAAAGTTGATAATTACTTACATCATGCTAGCCGTCTAATTATTAACCTTTTGCTCACCAAGCAGATTGGGACGCTAGTAATTGGCAAGAACGCGCAGTGGAAAACCGAAATCGAGTTAGGGAAGAGAACCAATCAAAACTTTGTTAGTATTCCTCACTCTCGATTAATTGAAATGTTGGAGTACAAAGCTCGGTTGGCGGGAATCACAGTAATTATGCAGGAAGAATCCTACACGTCCCGCTCCAGTTTTTTAGGTTTAGACCCAATTCCTGTTTATGGAAAAACAGAAAAAGAGCCTGTGTTTACTGGTAAGCGGATTAAGCGGGGTTTGTACAAAACATCGACTGGTCAGTTGATTAATTCCGATGTGAATGCTTCGTACAATATTCTCAGAAAAGCAATCCCAAATGCGTTCAGCAATGGGATAGGGAGCTGCGTAGTTCAGCCAAGGCGGGTCGATCCGCTCAAAGTAAAAGTGAAAGGGGAGGGGCTTAGCGCCTCCCATGTCATGCAATAAATGACTATACTTTTACCAGCTATAACACCAGCACTCAAGTGCTGAGAGTCAAACCTTATACAGTGATTACTACAGGTCAGCGTTTTATTGGCAAAAAAACAAAGATTCAATTAGGAAACCTTCATACATCTGTGCAAGCTATGACTCAAAAAAAAAGATTCCTTTGATACAAGTAAGGAATCATTTAGGCATTAAAGTTTGGACTAATTATTAAACAATTTAATTAAAGGCAAAGGCATATAATGAAGATCAATGCAACCCCAACAACCCCCGCCGAAGTCCGCCAACACCTAATCGACGCTTTACAACTCGACCTGATCGGCCCCATCCCCGACGACGAAGCCCACGCCGCAGAAATCATCAACCAACCCCCTTCCCGCTGGTATCTCAGCGGTTTTTTCGTACCCTGGTTTGCCAAGATTAGAGGCATACGGAGCGATGAAAACGGCGAGTGTTTCCACTCGATCGATTTTAGCAAGCAGACCGATCGAAACTTTGCCGTTATTTCTCAGTATTTTGCTTTAAAACCGCCTCAATTTCCGCCAGCTTTTGGCGCAAAACCTCCTGCAACTCCACAAGTTGGTCAACCTCAGCTTGCTCCAACACTTGAGGTGAGAGCTTTTTCAAATTCCCGGCTGCCAACTTAACCTGCTTGAATTGGCGGGCTGCCCCTGGGAAATCATCCAGATTAGAATTGATAATTTCTTGCACCAATTTACGAGTTTGAGTCACCGACAATTTCTCGGCAATAACTCGATCGGTTGCTTGAACTCTAATCGGCTGCGCTTCTTCCTCTGGCAAGACTAAATTTTTAGCAGAGAGTTTAGAAAGAGCCATTGCATGAACCCCTTTAAGTCCTAATTGCCTGATAGCAGTCTTAAGGTCATCAGCCAAAGACAGCATCGGGAAAATGTTGGCATCGATAGAAGCGGGATTGAGCTGCAAATCCAACAGTGTCCGCAAAACGGCCAACTCTTGTTCATCCAAACCCACAGCGGCCAAACCCTGTTGCTGCTCGTCAGGTGCCACCGTCACCAACTCGGAAACCAAGTTCATCCGTTTTTGCGCGTTCAAGCGTCGCACCACTGTCGAGAGAATGCGGGGGATAGTTGCAGCTTCCAAACCCGTATTTTCAGACAACTCCCGCACAATAGCTTCTGCTTTATCGAGGGGATTGAGATCTTCCCGGTGCAGGGAAGTCAGCAGTGCTTTGCGGTGCAAAGCCGCGGGTTCTGGAACGATCACAGCTTGTAAAGTTTCCCAGCCCAGATTTTTAGCGCTGCGCCAGCGCCGCTCTCCATCGAATATCACCAAATCCCCCCGTTGAATCAAGATAATGGGTTGCAGTTGTCCGTCACTAGCGAGGGAACGGGACATGGACTCGATACTTTCCGGCAAAAATGTCTGTCTGGGTTGTTCAGGATTAGGCTGAATTTGGTCTAGTGAAATGGAGAGGATACCGCTGGCGGATTCTAGTTGTTCTCGCAGTGCAGTCAATTGAGATTCCAATTCCGTTGAACCCGATTTTCGCAGTTCTTCAATTTCTGCTTTGAGTTCCTGAATCTCGGATTCAGCTTCAGAGAGGTGCATTGACTGCTTGGCGGATGAAAAATAATTTCCCAAGTCGGGAGCTTTACGGGTGGCCATAGCGATTTTAGATTTTAGATTTTAGATTTTAGATTTGGATTGGAGAAAGTGAGTTCATGGCGAAAGCAATAAACGAAGGATTCGTTTTCGCCGGCGCAAGTTTTGACTGTGAATCAAACACTATTTCTTTTTTTTGCCTTTTTTGGCAACAGCCGGGGCAACTTCATTTCCCATTAAGGTAGCCAGGTGCTTAACAATTTCTTTGAAGTCGCCTAAAGCAGGGTGAAGGGGGCGATAAAGGTGTAATGGCAACCCTTGACCGCTAGCATTGACAAATTCTGCACTGTCCCGAATTGGTGGAAAAACGCGGATATTCATCTGCTCTAGCTGGGCTGGCAATGACTCTAAAAGTTGTCGGTGGACGGCTCGTTTCGTATCGTATTGGTTGGGTACAAACCCTAAGATTTCTGGTTGTGGCTTGAGGCGTAATTGTTTGCAATGGTGATAGTACCACTCCAGCAGGTGAGCTGCTCCTTGAATTGATTTTGGTTCGAGCTGTACGGGCACTATTATATGAGTGCAAGCAGTTAGTGCCATTAAGGGCAAGGGGCCGAGGGTAGCGGGGCAGTCAAAGATAATTAGGTCGTGTTCCAAAGGATAGTCGCTCAGGCAATCGCCTAGAAGATAAGCGCCACGTTTGTGCAGAACTAACTCGTCTGCTGTTTGTGTCAGCGTCATTCCGCCTTGACAAACGGTTACATTATTGGTGTGGGAACTCCAGGTAGGAGTAAGAGGCCAAGAGCCGTTGAAGCTTTCTCGCATTATGGCGGACAGTGTGTGTTCTGGCTCTGGCGGATTTAGACCGCAAAAAAGGGTCAGGGAGCCTTGGGGGTCGAGATCCATAATGGCTACTTTCAAACCCCTTAACCCCAGTTCGTAGGCGAGGTGAACTGAAAGTGTGGTTTTGCCAGTGCCGCCAGCATTGCTGATGACTGCTAGTCGAATTTGCATGGTTTTGAATTAAGTAGATGATTTAAGTATCATATATCGAGAGTCGGCATCAGATATCGATATATGAGAGCATCGCGGTAAACCACCGTTGGGCCCCACGTTGAAACAGCAAGTTAATATTTAGTCTGACGAGCAGATTATCGTCAAGTTTAGTACGGGGAAGATTGTTGAAAAGAATTTAAGTTTGATCGCTCGACTGAAACACGGAACGTCATATATCGATATCTGAGGTATGGATCTAACCGCCGAGTTAACTTCGATCGCAGTCTTGGGACGGTGCGATCATCGTACAATCTGCCGAACGTCATATATCGATATCTGAGGTAAAGACTCTCACCGCAGAGTTAACTTTGAGCGCAATCTTGGGATTTGGCGATCGTACAACCTGCCGAACGTCATATATCGATATCTGAGGTACGGGTTGTAAACACAGAGTTAACTTTGATCGCAATCTTGGGATGGTGAGCTCGCCTAATCTACCGAAATGCACTCGGTGAACGTCATATATCGATATCTGAGGTACGATTCTCAAAACCGAGTTAACTTTGAGAATAGTCTTGGGATGTGGTGATAGACTAAGGTTGAACTTTATATATTGATATATGAGGTACGAATCTAAAAACCGAGTTAACTTTGATCGCAGTCTTGGGATTTTGCGATAGTACAATCGGCCGAAATGCAATTCTGAGTCAAATCGCTGATAATATCTAAGCTCATATTGTCAACTAATTTAGTCAGAGCCAGAGCAATTTGCTTCTGCGACAGGGGAATTCGCTCAATCAATAGCCTTACCGCTTGCTCGTCTCCACAAGCGGCTGCTTTATAAAGCTTCTCAATCGACTCCCTAGGCAACACAGATAGCGACTCAGGAGTCAGTTGCATAACAGGCTCATCCTGTTCGGACTTCCTAGACGCCTCCTCTTGATAGATATAGCGAACACCCAAATGAAGTGCCATCTTCTCAAAAATTACTGCCTCTCGGAACGGTTTGGCAACAAAGTCATCGAAGCCGTTCGACATGGCGAGTTCCTGGGTTTTAACAAAAGCATTAGCGCTCAAAGCAATAATCTTAGTGTTAGAACCGTTAGGCAGAGCTCTAATTTTTTGAGCAGCTTGAAAGCCGTCTAGAACAGGCATCCTCAAATCCATCCAAATTAAATGCGGCTTGTACTTTCGCCACAATTTAAGAGTCTCAATTCCGTTATCAGCGAACCACACAAGAAAGCCAGCCGACTTCAATATCTGAGTTAGCAGCAACCGATTTGCCGACTCATCGTCCGCTACCAGAATGCGATATATTTGTTGGTTGGATGCCAACCCCTTCACTCGTTTTTGTGGCAGTCTGTCATAAATTTCGCTCTCAGTTGCATGACTGACTTTAATGTAAAAACTAAAAACCGTTCCTTTCCCCACAGAACTTTTGACCTTAATCTCGCCACCCATCAGCTTCACGAAAGAGCTACTGATTGGCAATCCCAAGCCCGTTCCCGTTTGCGATTTTCTACCAGTTTCAGTTTGCACGAACGGCTTGAACAAACGGCTAATCTCTTCAGGGGCAATACCAGGGCCTGTATCCTTCACTGAGAACTGGAGAAAGAATTTGGGTAACGGTTTTTTAGCCATAGACTGAAGGCATTTTACAGTCAGCTTCACCCTACCCGTCTCAGTAAATTTAACAGCATTGCCCAACAGATTAATCAAAACTTGGCGCAGCTTGCTTTCATCAGTTCGGACGTATTGCGGTACATCTTTCCTGCGTTCAAAAACAAGCTGCACTCCTTTAGACTGAGTTTTGAGGTGGAACATCCGTTCTATGTCCGAGAGCAAACTGTAAAGGTCAAAAGCATTTGATTCGAGGGTAATTTGACCAGCTTCAATCTTAGACAGCGACAAAATATCGTTGATTAGTTTCAACAAATGCTCGCCACTGCGATTGATAATATCTAAACTCGACTGCTGTTCCGGTGCAGTTTTTTTAGAGTTCACAAGGAGATGAGCAAAGCCGATAATCGCATTCAGAGGCGTTCTCAATTCGTGGCTCATATTCGCCAGAAAGGTACTTTTAGCGCGATTGGCACTTTCGGCTGCAATTTTAGCTTGTTTTAGTTCCTTTGTTTTCTGTGCAACTTGCCGTTTTAAATCGCCAGAATATTCTTCTAACCGCTTGCGAGATGCTTTTAACTGGGAATTCATGCGCTCGAAAGCACAGGCTAGGGCTTCGAGTTCGGCAATACCGCTACCTGAAAATGTTGAGTCGAAGTCGCCACCAGCTATCGCCTGTGTTGCCGAAATTAACCGCTGCAACCGCTGTTCTATTCTTAGGGAAATGGACAGCAAAAGGCAGATAGAAAGAACCAAAGCCAGCAGCACGAGCAAAATAGTGTTGCGGGTGTTGGCCTGAACTTTGCTCGTGAAGTCGGTTTCGGGTACAACTGCCACAATCAGCCAATTTAAGCCTTTCGAGTTTTTAAAAGGTCTGACTTGCAGCAAGTATAGTGAGTTGCTGGCAGTAAAGTTAAGATTTTGGCTGCTGTTAATAGCAGCGAGGCTGCCATAATGTTTAAGCAGATACTCTATTGAAAGCTGGATTACTTTTTGTTGCAGAGCTTGGGCGCTTTCTCGCTGCCGTCCGTCAACAGAAATAGACGGTTTTGGTTCAGGTACCTCGTTCCAAGCCACTAAACGTCCCGAACGGTCTAAGATAAAGGCTTGACAGTTAGGGCTAATGAGGAAATCGTGCAAGTTGAATTTTGAGGCTGGGGTAGAAAAAGCAGAATTTGTTTTTTGTTGACGAAATATTGTTTTTGGAGAGTCTGACCCATTTCTTTTCCCATTTGGTTTGATTGTGACTCCGGCTGTTTGACTTGGGGAAAGTTGGTTTACCGAACCAGTTGGAATTTGATTGTAAGTCCCTTCTCCTTTCCCAACCCCTTCTTTTAAGTAGTTATCAAGGCGTTCCCAGATGCGGCTCGTTGCTTCTCCCAATAGGTGTGCAACTAAGCCATTCATTGTCTGCCGCCCTGTTTGAAAAGAAAGCCATCCCGTCAGACATAGTAACGTTGAAATTAGGAGAGCGTTGGGGACTGTAAGCACAACGCGCAGCGGGAGGGCAGACTTTTTTTGAAGAGAGCTTTTTGGGCTGAACATTGATTGAACAAGGGAGTGGAGAATGAGGAAAAAAACGTTCTTCCGAGAAAGTATTACTGCTGAATTGTTCCACAAACAAATATTTGAAAGGTCAATTCACAGCTCATAACTCAGCTTCGCGTTGAGCAAGAAGTAGAAGAATTCTGCTATTCGTCCTTACCATCCCCGCTCGGTCTCGTTATGCTGTTTGACTAATTGCTATTATTAGCGCAGCTTCAAACCAATCTGAATCAGCCAAAAGCCATAAATTCTCAGAGCGAGCCGTTAGCGACACAGGCTCCCGCCTGACTCAGCGCGGGCAGTATTAAGGAGATGATTTGCACTCAACTTTTCGATAATCGGATGGGTAAGGGGTAATAGGGAGTTATGAGATTGCTGAGAGCCTCGCCCCAAGCGCGCACTCTTCGGTTATGAGTTATGAGTTAACTACCTTTTTCCCAATTACCTTTTTCCCAACAATTTTTATTAGGCGGAATTTGGAGTTAAGAGACAGTCAGTCAAATTCTTCCCCATTCCCTATTCCCCATTCCCGTTACCTATTCCCGCAGCTCCGGCTGGAATCAAAAAGCAGAGCGACTTTTAAGAAGCCGAGTAGTTCGGGCTGTTGGCGGTTGTCGCTGTTGCAATCTTGTTCCAGGGTAGTTCAATTATTGGTGTTGCTGATTTACGGTATGAATCAACTTTTCGCTTGATGTTACAAAACTCACCCTCCCGGGTCTTATAGCAATTGGGAAATCTGAATTCCTACCTGTATTCAGCAACGCCCAATTCTTCTTGTGCAATGAGGCTCAGCTCGACAATCACAGACAAGTTTACTCCGGCTCGTGCAGCAGCATCAGTCGCCGATAGATTGTGGTTTCTTACTAGAGCTAAAAATTGCCGCACGCTGTAGACTACCGGGTCGTTGGCTGCTGTATAGCCTTTTTGAATGGCAATTAGCAATCCTTTTTCAACATCTGATGCGGAGGGGGTGCGATTTCTATCAACGTTTTCTGTCGGCGACATTCTTGGGGTGAGGGGGGCGATGCGAATTCCTAAGTGTTCTGGTTCTTTGTTGGTAGGAACGATGTTGAAGTTGTAAAGTCGCTGTTTCCCTTTTGAATCTACAGTTTTGATTGAAAGGTTAGTGATGGTAGCTGTGGTAGCTCCCGGAAAATTGAGCGCTTGAATGGGACGCAAGAAAACAGTTTTGGCAAGGTCGCTTGCCAACTGTGCGTCGGTGCTGAAAACTACTTTTGAGGGGTCGGCAATTAAAACGTAGGCGACAGCTTCATCGGTTGAGCTGAAGTCGATCGCACTCGCGCGACCGGGATAGACTAAAATATCGATCGCACTATTGACGGCAATATCTCGACCCACAGTTTGATAGCCTGTTACTCTTGATTGAGCAAAAGCACAGTTGGGGTAGCTTGCAGTAGCGAACACTGCTGTGAACAAAAGCCCTCCGAGGGAAAGCATTCTTGGGGATTGGATGCGATTCGTCATGGCAGTTATTCGTTGATGTTGAGAAAATTGTTGACAGTAGAAACGGGGATTTCCTTTACTAATCGCCGCAGTCGCGTTGGGGCGACTTAACCGTTTACCGACGGTTTGGTTATCGGTAAATGTTGAGAAAGCTGTTAACAGTAATAGAAACCGGGGTTCCTTTATTAACCACAGCTACATTAGGGCGGTTTAAAAGTTCTTCAGTTGCTCTATCTGAGCGGCTTTCCATCCGTTTTGCTAGGGGGCTGAAGAAGCCATCGAGGACGGCTGACCAAATTTGCGGGTCTCGACTTTCAACGGTGGTTGTACTGCTCCCAAACCTACCGCTAATACTGCTAGAGCTTCTGACTTTAGGCTCTGCGAACACTTGACCGACTCGTCCAACTCCCGACAGCACTGCGGTAAGGATATCCTGTCCGGCAATATCTGAACCTGGGTCGAAGTAGCCTGAAGCAATCAGCGGCCCAGAGCCCTCTCCTGCAATCAAAATTGCGCCTTCTGGAATCGGCTGCTGTTTAATCTGACCGTTTCTATCAGAGTAGACGAGCGCCACAGCAGTAGCTTGTACCATGCGATTGGTCAAGCTGACGGTGCTGGCTTTGGCAATGACAACCGTGCCCTTCCGAAAAGCAATAGAGCCGTCAGTTGCCGTTACGTTGTCTGTGAGGGTGACGGCAAATTTGTCGTAAAGCTGTTTGCCTGAGCCTTCATCCCACAACAGGGGAACCGAAACTACGCCGTTGGCTGTGGTTCCAAGGGGAACCTGAGCTGTTTGGGGCGTGCGGTTGAGAATGCCTTTTGCCCCTGGGGAATTTACTTGTTCTAGGGTTGGGGAGTTTGAGTTTGTTAAGGCAGAAGCCTCTGGAGCAGCTTCTGGGGAAAGGGTTTGAAATTCTGTATCGGGCAAGGACGTTCGGCTAGCACTGAGTCGAGTCGCAGTCTCGATTGAGTTATCAGTAGAATCGGAACTTGTTTGGGGGGAAAGGGGAGCCGGAGTTAATTGGTTAGTGGGGTTTTGGGAGTTGTCGGTGGTTTCGAGGCTGTCCTCTCCATAAGGAAGCTCCGGGTGTAGCCTTTCCCCGCTGGCGTTATTTGGGTGGCTATATAGTTTTTCTGGGATTTGCTCGAAAGAAACGTATGAGGGTTGCGACTTTTGGTTGCCGACATTGACTGTTAGGAATTCAGTTGTGGGAGCTGGCTTTGTCAGAGCGGCGGCGGTAGCACTTGTTGTCGCTGGAGTGCTTGGTGTTGCACTCACGGCATTCGCTATTCGGTTAGGGTCAAAATTTCCCCTAATTTGTCCGAGTTGGGCGAGTTGGTTCCACCGCTCAAACGGGTCGATTTTTTCTTCTGTTGGAGTTGGAATTAAAGGTGGGGGTACTAACGGTTTGAGTATGGGGGCCGGTGCGGGTGTTCTTGAGGGTACTCTTTGAGGTATGGGTGCGGGTACTGTTAGCGTCCGCACTACTGTTCGGGGTGCGGGTAGGGGTTCGCGTAGAGGAGTAGGTGGCGGTGCAGCGCTCCGGGTAGCGACTAGACGCGGAGTTCGCGGAGTTCGTGGGGTTCTTGACGGTTTGGGCGACGGTTCTGTTTTGGGTTTTGCGGTTTTTTGCGGTTTTTCGGCTAACAGTTTTTGTTGGTCTTGGTAAGCTAATTTAGCCAGCAACTCCGGTTTTTCATCTTTAATGGTGCCAGAAGAGCTTTCTTTTGGTGTTGATTGTGCGATAGGTTCGCGAGGTGATTTAGGCTTGATAAATTGCCAAATCAGCAGTCCTAGCAATAGTATTCCACCAGTCAACAGCAGCATTGTCACTGCTCTAGGAACGCCTCTTTCGGAAACAGGCGGGGGCAGTGGTCTTTCCTCATCTCGAGCGAGTTGATATTGAGTTTCAAGTGTTAGGGGTGCATTGGGGTCGAAATTAGCAATGAAGTTTTCATCAATATCATCGTCAGAAGGGGAAGGGTTTGGAGAAGGGGAAATAGGGTAATTGATGTTATCGTCATCATTATTAGGGGTATATTCACTTGATGCAGTTGTATGATTCATATTGGCTGTAGTGGTACTATTATCAGGAGTGGTATTAATTGGATTTTCGGTTAATCCATTTCTTTTGTTAGTCATGGCTTTAGAGTTGAATGTGTTGTGTTTAACTGTACATAAAAAAGCAAAGAGAGAAGACTTCAAGCAAAGGGATGAAACATACTAAATGTTTAAATTATTTAGTTGTTACGGTAGGTTTTTAAATTTACCCACTTGCCGGTTCGTCCCCTTTCCATGTCTCTTTCCTCTTCTATGGTTTGAATTCGACAATTCGGGAAATTTCTAATCCGGCTGCTCTCAAAGAGTGAATAGTCTTCTCTAATTCATTAGCGTTTTCTTTGAGAGGGGATTTGGGAATTTCTACGGCTTTGACGGTGAAGGTTCGATTAAACTGTTCTCGGCTTTCTCCAATGCCTTGCTCTAGCACTACGCGAGTAGCAATTACATCTATTTCCCAAACTCCTCTTTTTATTTCTCTCGGTTCTGAGATGTGAGAGATATAGACTCCAGAGCGGGTTTTTCCTGAATAGATGGTGTTGGGAACGAGTTTGGCAAGTTCAACAAGAGAAGCTTTACCAAACTCTGATTCCATCATCAAGGAACCCATCCAAGCAGTTGTAGGAACTTGGGAACCTTTAACTTTAATGCCGGGGTCTGGGTCATTTGTGCCGGGAATTTTGCCTGACCAAGCCCAGGTTAAATTTACCCAACTGGATACAAAATTTTGGATGATTTTCGGCTCTCTGTACAGTTCATCTTGTTCTGCAATTCGTGCTGCGGTTCCGTCTTTTAACTGGACAAAGGTAACTTTTCTCTGAGATAAGGCTCTCAAACTGACTGTATTCACTAAAACAGTAATTGTCAGGAGGAAAACAAAGCTTGTTAGTAGAACAAAGCACAAGGCTAAGGTGTTTTTAGATTCAGGGAGTAAGGGTTGTGATTGTGGAAATTTCATATTATCGAAGGGGATGGCGAGATGGGTATAAAGAATAGGGAGATAGGGAGAAAATGGATTGGCAAACTGGGTTTGAGTAGTGAGTAACAACTCGGTTCGGTGAAGAAAAAGCTATCGGAATTTCCTTCCCCTAGATCAGTTTTCCAGCAATAACGCCGATCGCGTTACTGGCAATATCTGTAAGCTGTTTGGTGCTATTGGCGATCGCACTGTACAAAGCAGTTCCTCCACCCTTGGCAATTAACACGGCAAGAATGGGAGAAAACACAGCTAAAAAGAATAAAAAGGCGATATCTGTAACTAACTCTGCATCGGATTTGACAATCACTACAGCGACTAATCCAACGACGATGTTGTAGCCCAATTGCACTCCAAATAACGACATAAACCCTATTAACCAAGCCCAGATTGGTTTTCCTTGCAGTGGCAATAGTGATAAACCCATTGCCAGAGGCCCGAATAAAGCTGTTAGCAACAAGGCTGCTTCTAAAATATTGACAAAAGCCCACTGTACGGATCTAAGAATTAAGCGAATGATGGGCAAGACAGTAGACCGAAAAACTTGTCCTGCAAAATCGCCATTTCCTATATCCTGAAGACTGGCAACATTGCCTAAGTTTTCGACAAATCGCTGCAAGCTTTTGAGAGGTCCTCCATTTTGCTGTTCGGCTGCCTGGAGGATTTGTTGAGCGGGCTGTTTTTTGCTGTTCCAACATTCCACTAAAGCTGATCCAACTTTGCCCTGACATTCGCTGTAGAGTTTCTCAATCTCTTCTTTTCCAGCACTGGTGAGGTTAACGTCACTCAGGGCAGTTCTGAAGGTCATTTC
This sequence comes from Microcoleus sp. B3-D7, assembly GCF_036705305.1. Lineage (NCBI taxonomy): Bacteria > Bacillati > Cyanobacteriota > Cyanophyceae > Oscillatoriales > Microcoleaceae > Microcoleus > Microcoleus sp. B3-D7. The sequence goes on from NZ_JAUBUE010000014.1 coordinate 62,457, forward strand.
TCCGACTTGAATTTTCATAATTTCTTGAACTTGAGTGCTGCCTACAGCTTTGATGAATTTGACGCTTTCAGCTAAGACTTTACCGTTGTTGCTGAGAAATACTACAATTACGAGTGGCCAGATAAACATGGCTACTAGCTCTGACCAAGACTGTTTTTCAATGATTTCTTTGCCACTGGTGACAGCGAGGTAAGTAACAGATATTCCCGCCAGAATTAGTCCTAGTTGGACTAAGGCAATCCAGAGAGAGGATTCTTGAGTGTTGAAGGTGTTAAACCAAACTAAATTCCACGATTCGACGGTTTTTTGAGAGACTTCTATGGCATCAGAGAGAGTGTTCAGGGCTTGTCCTGCTGTGCTAGTTTGGGCGATTAGTTGTGTCAGCATCGCGGTGTCTCCTTGTTGTGATTTCAGTCTTCGCTTGCCCCCAGGGTTATGCCTCCCGGCATTTGAAACAGTCCGGCTTGAGTAGAAGAAGCGGTAGCCGCCGCAGCATCCTGCCGTCTCTGGGCTGTGTTGATTTCGTTGAGTTCTTCAGCTTGTTGAGCATTGAGAATGTTGGCAAAACTGCGATCGATTTGAGCTTGCTGGCCCTGCATGACTAAGGCACTTTGATTTTCTGCTGATAAGGCTGCTTGCTTAGCTGCGATCGCACTTTGTTGAGATATGTTTCTCATAATGTTCTGTGTGACATCTTGACTTTCTGAATCAGCACCCAATTCCATTGAATTTTGGCTCTCGCGATTAGTTTGCTCTACGTTCTGCTGGACAATTTCTTTCATCTGAGCTTGCTTTTGTTGAGCTTCTTTACTTAGAGTGGCTTTATTGGCTTCACTGACAGCACTTTCTCTTTCTGCGAGTTCTGCGGTATTCTCTTTGAGGCTGTAAGAATCTTGCGGTCTCTTCTCTAAAGCAGCGGATAGTTTTGTCCCTTCGCTTTCGGAGGTGTTGCCGTCCATTATGCTTTTAACTGCTTCTTTTAGATCTGGAACTTTCAATTCTCCCAGGAATGAAGAGAGGGTTGACTCTATTTCACTGCTAAATTTTTCGACTTTATTTAACAAATTGTCCCAGATGCCTGAGATGCTGTCGGAGATGGTGGAGATGGTATCTGAAATTTCGCCTGTTATGTCGCTAATTGTGTTTTCTATACCTCCTATTTCTTTCGGGTTGTTCAAGAAGTTATTAGCTGATTGTTGGATTTGGCTTTCTATTTGTTGATTGGGAACTGTGAAGCTGGAGCGGTTGAAAGTGCTGCTGTTAGGATTGTTTGAGGTGGGAAGCTGTGTAGCAGTCGGATTGCTGTCAAAGGTTTGAGCTTTTGCTTCAACAGAATTTAGTATTAAGCTCAGCCAAATTGCAGGAATGCCGAGGGCAAGTTTGACAATAAATTTCGGTGATTTCATCGGTTTTTCTCCGTCTAGCTAGCAATAAGGTCTTGATGAGATTTGTGTTCCTTGATATCTGTGACTACATTCTTGCCAATATTGGCTAAAGAACGTCCTTCTTTAACGGCTTGTATATATTCAGAGGCAAATTGTTTGAGTGCTAGCAATTGTCCTTTTAACGTATTCGGATATTGAGCCATCACTCGGGCGCGAGCCATCAATTCAGCTTGATTGTTAGCCACACTTGCTAATATCATTTCGCCTGGATAGTATCGGCTTTGCCAGAAACGACCTCCTTTTTCAATTAGCCAATTGGAATAAAGGTCGGCAGCTCTGGGAAGGAAAGCTTCTGTGGCATTCTGGGTAATAATTTCAGCCGGATATGCCAAACGTTTGACCCAAGAAGTGGCTCCGTTTGATGTCAATCTTCCGGTAATTCGATACACCATGTTTTGCATAATCATGCTTCCTGCACTACAGTCGCAAATACTGTCGATATCTTGAGATAGCAAGAGCACTGAAATGCCATTCTTTCTCCCCACTGCACAGAGTTCGCCTACTACTTCAGCAAATCCGTCTTTCTTAAACAAAATCGAAAGTTCGTCTCCGATAAATAGGCTTTTAGGGTGAGAAAGTGCGTTGCGGATGCAAGCAGCGTGGGCGTTAATAGCCATTAAATACTGGTCTTGTTCGTTGCCCAGACCGCTAAGGGCAAAAAACTTAACAGCCGGTTCGGGTGAAAATGTACTCGGTCTGCCAATTGCTTTCCCTAAAGGTGAGGCTAGTAATGCGTTGCATTGAGTGATAATTTGGTTGATGGCAATGCGGTCGAAGTCGGTAAAGTTTTGCAGGTTTAGTTGCTCTTTTGTGCAGAATTTTAGGAGGTTTGTGAGGGTTGGCATTTCTTGCCAAGCGGTCGATTTCCAGCCTTTTTCAAAGGCAGTATTGTAGCGCTCGATAATGTCTGGGTCTTCCAGAAATTTTTTCAGAGTTAGCAGCAAAATGGCATCGACTCGCTGCGCTAGTTTTGGGTCGCGGACTTTGCCCATGCTGATAATAGTCAGCGCTTTTCTGATAAACTCTTTCCATTGGTCTAGTCGGCGCGATCGCTCTTCTCTGTCAAAACGCCTCAAATCGGGTATTTCGAGTAGATTCGAGCTGCCAGAGGTGATGTCGTAGTACGCACCGTCGTCGCCTAACAGTTTCACTGCTGTCTCAAAGGTACTGCCGCTTCCTGCTGAGATGTCCATACCGACTACTGGGATATTAGCGGCTATTGCATCGGCTGCAAATCGCCATCCCAAAACACTTTTACCGGAACCAGACTCGCCTGTTATGACAGCGCGGCTGGTTTGGTTGTGCATGAGGTCAACGTACACGGGTTTGCCGCCTTTGGTGATGAATTCAACTCCTTTTGAGTCGATGTCCCTTACAGCAGTTAAGGGCAAAATACCGGGGACAGTTTCGGTGTCTAAGGTGAGGCGGCGTTCGTTAATTAGCGAACTGCTGTGCAACAGCCAGCTTACAGTAATGGGCAAAGTTTCTAGCCACAGTTGCCAAGCAATATTGCGCTCTCTTAATACCTTGGCAGAGCCGAAGCTGTGGGAGAGCATTTGGCAAGCGTGTGTTAGTTGCTCCGGGGTTGGTCGGTAGACTAAGAAGGTGACAGCAGCGTGAATTGCTCTTGCACCTTTGTACATTTTTTTCTGGGCTTCAAAGGATTCTTCCTGTTTGACTTCTGCTCCTACATCGCGACCTTGACCTTTTTCTAAAGCGCGTTTTTTGGCACTTTTAGATTGTTTAGCTTGCCTTGCTAAGTTGTCTTGAATAATAAAGTTGGGAGCGGCGCTAATTTCGACAACGGCTTCAGTATCGCGGACGTAGCTATTGCTCATAATTTTCCAGAGCCATTGCAGTTGCTCTCTGGTATTGAGCCAGCCACCGGGACCCTCTTCCATTGTTAGCACGCCACATTCTGCGTTTCTGCCGGGGAGCAAAATGCGTGAGCTAGCTTTTCTGTGTTCTGGGCAGCTCGAACGGCCGTTCATACCTTCAATTAAAATGGTGCAGGCGTGTTTGTGACTGTTGAGGGTTTCGGTTAGTTTGTAGTCCGACGCGGTTTCTTTTAAGGTAAGAAGTTGGGGAATAGGGGGTACGGGTGCGCTGTTGAATTTTTGCCACAGCCATCCCCACAATGCTTGGGCATTCATGGGTTGAATTTCCAGTCCAATTTTGGTGTTTAGCAAGAGTTCCCACCGGATATAGCCTTGCTCGAAAGCGTCGAGCAGCAGTTGTTTGTAAAAGCGTTCTGAGTAGATGCGCTGGTTGCCTGTAAATTGTGCAGCAATGCTGTTGGCTGTGTTGATAATTCCATTGATGAATTTACTCAGAGGGTCGTTGGATTTGGAGCCAGATTGAGCGTTGAATGTCCAAGTGCAGAAAATAGTTTGGTTCCACAGTTGTCTGGTGCCTGCTAAGTTGAGTTCTTGAATACGTTTCTGTTCGTTACGAACGAGTACAGAAATGGGTTTGAGGTGACAGTTGTCAGCCAATTCAGTTAACTGTTGTTGGCGAACGCAATCGCTGCTGTAGCAGCCGGTATGAAAGGTCATTTTTTCGCCTGGGGCAATGTCTTTTAGCCCCTCTTCTAAGGCGGTAGCTGCGTTGTTTACTTCCTGGCGGTACAGGATGTTGTGAAAGCCAGCCGTCTCGAATCCGAATACAATTTGGTATTGACTGCCTTCATTCAGTAAGTAACCAGAAACTTCTCGACCATCCTTTTTGATAGTGACTAAACACAGGAGGTTTTGGTAGTTTTGGAAGGGCATAAGTCGGCTGTTACCTCCTTGTTGATTGGGAGCAACTTTGGGTTTAAGTTTGACTCGGACTTGTGAATCGCTGATTCGGTGGCGAATCGGGTTTGGTCGGTGTTGGGGAACGGGAGAAAGGTATAAAAGATTACCGTTGTACCACTCATTCCCCGGCGGAGGTCTAAACCTGTCTACAAAAAGGTGAGGTTTGTTACCTGTCAGGAGCCACCAGCTTACAATTAGCCAGAAAGCAGTGATGAAAAACCAAGGCATTCCTAAGCTGAATAGGCCGTTGGTGAGGGTGTAGGAAATTACAGCGATTAGCATCCAGGGAATTAGCTGTTCCGCTGGGATGATGCCGATGCTGGCTTGTTTGCCGAGAATCTTATTGACGGAAATAAAATCTTTATCTGGGTCTTTGAGCATGGTAATAGGGGGAGGGGGAAGGGGAAGGGGAAGGGAAGGGAAAGCCAGGTTGTTATTAGTTTCAATCGCTACTAAGTTGTGTTGGGAAGGGAGGGGGAAAGGAAAAAAAATAGAGGGGATTGTTAGCTATTAATAGCTAGTATTCAGTGTTCCTAATTAAAAGAAGAGGAAGGGTGGAACAAGTTGAGTAAAATCGCGTCCTTCTCAAGGCAAGCGAGATGATTTTTGATAAGTAAGAGAAGAAGGTTTAACTCAAAACTAGAAAATTTATTCTTCCCCTTCCCCTTCCCCTTCCCCTTTGGATAATTAAGCTCCACCTCCGCCACCGCCATTGCCAATGAAGAGGAAAGTTATTACGTCAATGGCAATTACAATGGCAAAAGCTAAGGCAACTTGAGTCACAATTGGTCGCCAGTCATTGCCTTGCTGCGCTTGGTTGTAAGCAAAAAGAGACGCGGCTGCTACTAACAAAAGGAAGGCTCCGCGAATTAAGTTGAAAATCAGTTCGATGACTTCGGCATCAATAGCTTCACCTCCTGCGGAAGCCGCTCCTTCTGCTAGCTCAGTCATAAATTCTTCTAAGCCGGAGAGGAAGATGGCGTTGGCGGGGGAATCGAGCACGGAGCACAGTGCAGTGGAGGTAATGATGGCAGTAGCAACGTGCCAAAATCGAATTTTGCAGCCAATATATCGCTCTACAATTGGAATTGCTTTAGCGGTGTGCCACAAACTCAAAAAGACTATGCTGGAGCAGCCTAAAGTTGCAATTAAGAGCGGGTCGTGAAGGCTGAAGTAGATGAGTGAGGTCAGGCAAATGCCGATGAAGGGAAGGTCGCCCAGTTTGATTTTCTGTTGTTTTAACCAGCGTGATAATGAGTTGCGGTTTCGTTCATTTCTTGTTTGGTCTAAGTAAGTAGCCATGTCACTATCTCGATTAATTTAGTGCTTTAATGCTAATTTAAGTTGCATCTAATCCCTGCAAAATCGCCAAAAAAGGTGATTTTATACAGTGAGAGTGACCCCCTCCAAATGGAGGGTGCAAGTAAAAAAAGTTATTTCAAGTTTCCATTTCCACCTCAGTTTTTCTAGCTTCCTGCTTGTTGGAGTTCTGGTTTGGAGCAAGTTGCTGTTGGGAGAGGAGATTTTCAACTACTTCTGGTGGAATGTCGCACAGAAGTACCTCAAGATTACCTTTTTGGAGGCTAGCCTCAAAAACTATCTCGCTGTGAGAGTTAAAGCCTTTGACAGTACCCTTCGACTTGGATTTATCGCTGAATTCGACTTCAAAGTCGAGGCGCGAGCCCTGGGAATCGGTAAAGCTCACTTCATCCTGACCGCTTCTCTTTACCATTTCAGCTAGACGCTCTTGGTTGAGAGCTTGTTGAAAAATCTTTAAACGGTCGAGTTCTTCTTTTTCTTCAGGTTTCAGGAAGTCGTTTGTAACTTCCCATTCTCCAGTTTTATCCTGTACTGCTGAAAACAGTTCCTCGCCTTCCTTAGTTTTTAAGCTGACAACGGTAGAGAAGTCAAAATTTGTTACATAAAGTTTGGCTTGTCCAAAATCAACCCCGTCTTCTAATGCAATGCCTTCCGCATTTGCCTCTTCTTCAGCTAGGCTGTAAATTTTTGCCAGTGTTGCTGCAAGTTGGGCATCCTGAGTAAGATTTTGGGCTGTCACAGTGATTTTTTTAGCAGTAGCGCTAGCGCTGTTGCTAGCTGCGATTGTTGATTCTAATGAAATTTTTTCACCTATTTCTGTTGCGTTTTGTACGAATTGGTCGCTGAGGGATGGAGTGGAGTTGTCGGGCGGTTCTAATTTTGCATCGTCAGCTTGAACGCCTGTCTCGCTTTTTTGAAGAGAAAGTTTGTTCTCTAAAGCTTCTATTCGCTCTTCTAGGGTATCGAGTCGCTTTTCAAGTCGGTTGAGTGCTTCATTTATTTGTACGAGCTGTTCTTCAAAACTCGCCTCTGTGTCAATCTTAATAGAAGCCGTTTTTTCAGAATTGTTGTCTCTCACACGACCGGAAATTTTATCAACTTTTCCGTGGACTTTGCTAACAGCTTTAGCTAAGAGCATACCGGGTGTTGAGACAAATTCGGCATCCGGTTCAGGTAAGATGTTTTGTTCCGATTCTGGCTCCCGTTCAGCTATTGGTAAAGCTTCGGATTCGACCATTGCATCTGCAACTGAATCCGCTTCAACCAAGTTGGTAACCCGCTGCGACAGCGAGTCAGCTCGCTGGCTTTGAGCTTGGAGCCTTTTGACAATACCGGCAACTTGGCGCTCTTTTCCAGCCCCAAGAGCAGCTTCTATAATTTGAGAAGCTGCTTTTTTCCCCATCAGAGTAGCGAGAACCGCAACTTGAGCGCTCAGGCCGCTGACAGTTGTACCTTCTACCTCACTTCCAGAAATGGCTGTTCTACCACTAACTTGTACAGCAGCATCGAGGATACTATCGATGTTCTGGTCGTTTGATTTTTTGCCTTGAGGTCGCTGTTGGCTAGTTCGGGTTTTTGAGGGTGTGCGTGCTAAGGATTCAGCAACTTCTACCGCTTCATTTGTCTGAAGTTTTCTTTTGGCTTGGGATTTAGTTGATAATTCTTCGTCTTCCAAATCTTCTCGCTCAGAGTTTTGAAGGTGGCTTTTAGTTTGAGGCTTAGCTTTAGGTTGAGGTTCTTTGACTTCAAACTCATCTAGCTTACTTAGTTCATCTCTCGGAGAGCGGGTTAAGGGTTTAGATTTAAGCAGTAGTTCCTCCGACTCCAATTCCTCTAGGTCATCTTTTCGATGTCTAGTTTTGTTTTTAGAAGTGGCTGAGGGTTCGTCATCCTCCCAAGTTTTTATTTCATCTTTTTTAGATTTGGTATGGGTTTTAGATTTCGCTCTGGGCAAGGGTTTCTCGTCCTCTAACTCATCTAGCAACTCGTCTTTTTTAGACTTGGTTGCCGCTTTTGATTTAGACGTGGAGGAGGGTTCATCATCCTCCAATTCATCTAGTAAATCGTCTTTTTTAGACTTGGTGTTCGCTTGAAATTTAGACTTGGGGGAGGGTGGCTCATCATCCAAATCATCTAGTAAATTGTCTTTTTTAGACCTTGTTTTAGTTCGAGGCGAATCGAGTAATGCTTCAATTCCTGTTTTAGTAAATCGGTTGTCGTCCGGCTCTCCCAAGTGCTCCATCATGTACTTTCCTGTGGTAGAGCCGTACTCGGGTCGATCGCTCAAACTGAGGACGAGTCCGTTGTGCTTGACCTCCACGCTAATGCCTGGTTTGCCGTCGGCTTCCGTTAGTTCTTGAATTGCATCGGCAAAATCTTCTACGCTGGTGAGTCCGTTTTCCTGGCAGTAATCTAAAGCTTTCTCGCAGCGATTTCTTAGGTAGTTGAGGATTTTCTTGCCCTCGGCTGTGTTAGGGGTGATGTAGTTTCCCTGGCTTCGGCTTCGGGATGCTGTTTTTGTAGCCATAATCTTTGTGGCGGCGTGAGTGGATATTTCCCATGAAATTCGAGCAGTATGGCTACTGACTTCACTCGGAAGAGCGGTTTTGGGGAGTTAAAGTGACCCCCTCCAATCGGAGGGGGAAGGCATTCATTAAGCGGAAGCAAAAGAAGTGTCATATCATGTCCGTCAAAATACGTATAAAACCGCAGGCTTCAATGTGTGTTGTACAAATGTCCTCAAGGGAGGTCAAAGTCGAATATGTCTTTTCTTGCGTAATTCGACTTTGACCTCCCACAAGCAAGACATATTTAGACAACACGTATTGAAAAGGTTTGCGCTGTTTCTATGATTCGCATGAGCGGCTATTGGTAAATTCGCCACAGCCAAGTAATAGAATTGCAATTACGGTCTAGTTAGCGGACATAATATAACTTCCGAAATTACGTTAAAGTTGTGCGTCGGCCAGTCTACTTTTTGAGGATGTGGCTGCTAATTCAGCATCAACCTCTTTAAGGTATTTGATAAACTGAGAGCTGCTGTTTTCAGAAAGTTTCTTAATGATTTGGCCTGTTTTCAAGTCAGCAGCCAAGACCGGATTATCAGCTTTATCTCTGACCAAACACCTAACATTATTGCGAGATTGGCTAATAAAAGCTGTCCAGTTTCCCACAGGGATTGTAGTTTCTCCAGTTTGCTTATATGCTTCAGAAATCGCATCTTTCAGCAATTGTGAGAGGTGGGCGGGGCTGGCAGCAATGTCTTCGGGTTGAGATGGCGGTTTGTTTTGGGTAGGGGTTGGCGATACGGATTGCGATTGCCCTTGACAAGGGGTTGGCGATATGGATTGCGATCGCTCTTGACAAGTGGTTGGCGATACGGATTGCGATCGCTCTTGACAAGGAGTTGGCGCGACTTCTGAAAGTTCCTCAACTGATTCAATTAGTCGCACAGAGCTAGGGTTGATGTTTAAGATTAGAGCACTACCTTTAGGCGAGGGTTCAATAGTGGCCTCAAAGGTACTGCCGATCGGCAATTTAGGTGAATTAGCAGAGAACATAGCTAATTCTTGTCCGTCAAGGAGGACAATAGGGCTACCGTCGCGCCTCGAACCGCTACCGCTAACAGAGCCAACCTCAAAAGTCAATGTTTTCTGCCTCCATTTAGGACTGCTAAAGTCAACATCTTTCAAGTCATTGTACTTCTGCCCTATCAGTTCAGCTCTATCAAACTGAAAGGTTTGCAATTGCTGGCAAATTTCATCCGTAAACAGGTTAAGAACCAATGCTGCTTTAGGTGTTTGGTTTTGGGAATCAAGCCAAGTATAATCAGCAGGAGCTACAATGCGGGAACTGACATCTTTGGTGCGGCCAAGACCATCGCGGTAGGTTAAGTCTAAACTGTCGATGTCGTTGACATTTTCGCAAAACTTCTTCTCAAGAATTTCCACCAGTTTTTCGCTGGGTTCTATTAAGGCAAAATTGACCATTGGCAGGCTCGGATGCAAAGTTGCTTCATATTTAATGCCTTTGCTGTCTAACAATTCTTTCCAATGTCCAGCTAAGTCTTTGCCAACAGGCTGTCGCTTCTTATCCCTGACAGTCTTATTGCTGCCGTCCCGTTCAAATTCCTCGAAAGGGACACTCAGAACGTAAGTGTCTTGTGGCATTGCTTCGTGCAGTCGCTCGTACTCAGGTTCAAGGTTGAATTCAATCAGCAGTTGGCGAGAAAGTTCCTTACAAGCTTTGCGAGGAACTTCTAAGTTGGGATTTGCGGTTTCGACGTGCCACATTGCACTAGCAGCAGAAAACCTTTCTTCAGCGTTGGGAAAAGCTTCGGTCACATCGGCTCTTAAGCTCTCGTATAACTTGCTGACGGCTTCTTTAATTGCCTTAGAATCCCCGCCGCACTCCAAGTGAATTTCACCCATCCTTTCTCGATAGCGTTCCTTAATATCTTGCGCCCACCTGACATAATGTTTCTCCCATTTTTCTCGCTCATCCAAATCGGAAGGAGACTCAAAAAGATAGCGAAATTCGTCGCGGTGGCGGCTTTTTAGACGAGTCGGTTCCCACTCTGGGTTAACAGCCTCCTTAGCAATGCAATTGATAGCGGTGCCGTCTCCTATAGGTAATGGTACGGTTTTGTAAAGCCTGGGGTCGTCTTTGTAGTCAAATAGGTAGCTTGGGTGCTGTTCTGACCAATGCTTAGCCTTGGACAGCAGGGTGGGGTGGTGGTCTTCGGTGCGAGTAGCACTTTTGGGACTGTCCACTTCAATCTGCAGGGCATCAAACAGCTTTCCAAGAAGCTGCCGCTTCTGTTGATTGAATAAACTTTCTGGCTGTCCCGGTTCTGCTGCTGACGATTGCACTCTCCCGATTAAGGTAGCCACCCAGCCGATTTTATTTTGGGCGATCGCTACGGCAATTTGCCGCAATTTGGTATACTTGCGATCGCCATCACTATCGGTAGCTTTATTGTAGTCAACTTTCTCTCGCTTCTCAACAGCATCGTACTCATTCTCTTGATTAGCGTGCCTAGTTTCAGAGGCGATATTCGGCATTCGGGAAGCAGGCGTAATCACTAATTGGTCGCCATCAAAATCGCATTGATGATGCTGCATGGCTTGGTCAGAGCGAATAAAAACGCACCCTTTGTAATGCGTTAATTCAGGCTGACTTTTGTTGTCTACTGTGTAGCGGCGGATGTTATCTTTACTGACAATTGGGTATCGGGTAACGATAACTTCTGTGCCGTGCCGCAAGTGGGGGGCAACAATTGTACCTGGGTTGAGGTTTTCACAAGGTTGAGCCATTGCTGAACCGTGATGAATTGCTCCCTTAATTGCTAAGTCTTTCCACTTTTTAGCCAGTTGTTCTTGCATGAAATCGACGACTTTTGGAAAGTCGAGGAGTTGACCGAGTTTGTCGTTCCTCAAAATTGAAATTAGCCGGGATTCGTTGCGCTGGGCTTTTTCATCTGCTTCATCTTCTAATCCGCTGCTGTCTTCGTGAAGGTTAGATTGAAAAGCCGCTTTTTTGTCGTGCTGCTCCACTAAGTATTTGGCAAGTTGCAGCCGATTGTTTTGCAAGTCAGCTAGCTTTTGGGCTTCAATTTTGGTCGGTGTGGCTATGTCAGCCCCAATAGCTGCTTCGGAATACCAAATCGAAAATTGCCAGGAATTTTCGTATTCAGTTACTTTGGCGTTGCCTCGATTTCCTAGTATAGCTTTGGGAAATTCGTAGTCGCCACAGGGGATAAGTTCAGCTAATTGCTCTTTAGCCACTCCTTTGATAGAGGAGCGATCCATGATGATATCATAACCTAAGTCTGAGGTTAAATTAGCATCAGGCAACAGCGTTCCTTTGGCAAGAAAGCTAATTTCTGGAGTATGGCAGTCTTCTTGTCCCCATTCCTGCATCCAGGCAAATCTGAATTGAAAAGGTCGGTTGTCATTACCTCCCAATTGTTGGGCTAGTGCCGGTGAAATTTTGCCGTGACAGTCTCCGGTTTGCCACTTATGAGCTTTCGCTTTTTCACTCTTGTCATCGCTTTGAGAATCAACAATTTTGACTCGCAAGGTTTCGCCTTCAAGGGAGCTATCTAACAATTTGGCTCCTTGGTTACAACTGCTAACTAGCAGTGAGCCGTAGCGACAGGCGTGGTCAGGTTGAGTTTTGAATACGCTCAATAGTTTGGTTGAGAGTTCTTTGTCTGCGAAGTACACATTTTTGCCTGAACTGAAAGCAACTCTTCTAGCAATGCCATCTCCGAAATCGATGTTTTTTAGAGGGTCAAACCTGTTATCATTTGGGTCGGGTTTAACGATGCTTAGGGATGCTAATTCTTCAGGTTCAAAAAGCAGTTCCAGCAAAGAGTTACGCAGCACTTCTGATTCAGCTTGGTACCGCCCCTTTGCTTTACCGTCAGTCAAGGACATATCAAAGACTGGGATTTTTAGTCCTTCCCCAGCTACCCATTCTGTGGAGCGATGTTCTGGGGTAAGTTTTCTTCTGCTCATTGATTAGCTCCTGAATCCTAGTTTTTACATTTTTAGGACTTACGCACAGTAATAGTCCAGATTTTGACAAGGTTGTTCCTTCACAAATTCCTGCTACTGAGTGATATTCACCCCCTCCAATTGGAGGGGTTTAGAAGAAAGAAGTAGCGTGTTACAATCAGGAGCACAATCCCAATGTGGAGAAAAAAAGTGAAAATAGTTCGCACAACTACGGCTATGAAAAGCCAACGGGATTATTTCTCTGATAGCGATAGCGATGCACTTGCTCGCGTTGCTTTTGGAGAAGGTGAAAACAGCCAGCAATTGGGAGGTTTAAACCTAGATGCTAACGGGGTTATTAAAGGTAGAGCGTCAAACTTATTCAATGTCACCGAAGAAGAAGTTGAAAACCCTCAATACTGGATTGATTTGTAATAGATATCGACCGAAATTAAGTTTTCGCTCTTACAAAACAAACGTGTCACATTGTAATACCATTTCTAAAAAGTATTGCTACAATCTGCATCGTTGGGTTTATTTCACGAAATCAACCTACTGTTGCTACTGTTCCATGACTTTTCATAAATGGTATAATTCGGAGGTGTCTAACTCGGATATGTCTAATAATTCAGGTGTCAAATCAAGGCATTTCTGACACCTGAAAAGATGGCTAACGCCGTTTTTTGGACTGCGTTTTATCCGAAGAACGACTCTCAAGCGTCTGGTTGGCTTGAAGAGAGTGCAAATTGTTACCTGGAAGCAAGCTGTAGACCACTTTGCGCTTGCGGAAAACCCTAGTACCATCTACAGGCGTTCCTTTTTTCCAAGCGTCTGAAATCGCCTTTTTGTCGGCAGAAATTACGGTTTTGGTTTCGACTCGGCGATACGGTTCTGGCAGTTGAGATGGGTCAATCAAAACTTCACAGGTAGGCGGATTTTCCTTAACAGTAATGCGGCGGTGTTTGCCAATAATTTCTGAAGTTAACACGCCGCACTCGTTGAAGTAGAGAACGGTTTTGTCTAACCGCTCTCTCCACCCCTGGAGTTTGTTGAGAGCTTTTGAATGCAGTTCTATCAAATACTGCATCCGGGCTGTAATTCCTGCAATTTCGGCATCAATTTGGTCGGCTAAGTCGGCATGGGCATCAACAGCAAGTTCCTGGGTTTCTTGGGTTTGCCAAAGGGATTGCAGCAGTTGGTCGATTTCTTCTGAGCTTTCTGCAGATTCTAGTTGATGCCAAACTTGAGCCGCAGTTATTGAACTTTGAGCAAGCGTCGCTGTGGCTAAATTCATGCTTAGTATCCTCCGTTGATGCAGGTGTGATAATAATCGCGGCGTTCTTCTAGTTGAGTAAGCGCAGCCATTGTTTCAGGGTCGGATTTAAGAGAGATTTGTTTGTCCTTTTGAATTTTGCGAACTGGTTGAGAATGAGTTAAATTTTGTGAGTTTGACTGGGTGATTTTTTGCATACAATTCAAAAAACTTTCTTAAAAATAGCGCGACCGCGCTCTTAAAAAAAGGAGTATTTAAAGTTATGAATTATCCTATAGTTTTTTACCCAAAAGTGGTAATGCAGTTCTGCCATCAATATCCTTTGCCAGAGGCAACTTCTAGTTGTGCCACCTCATCCCAACTTCAAGAAACTCAACAATTCGAGCAACCTGTTGTTTTGCTGACTCCGCCTCAACCACCTGTGGTGTTACCTGTCAAGTTGCTGTGGTTAATTTGGGTGTTTTGGCTCTATGGTGCGATCGCACTTCCGCTGTTAGCTATTTCTTGGGGTTGGCTGTGGTGGGAAGTGCTGTTGGTAGTAGCTGCTTATTCCTGTTTAATTGCGGCTGCTTATCGTTATGTGTTTGGTTGTCGCCAAAAGCTCCTATCCAGGTATAAGCAGCAAGTTCTTGAGTACAACCAACAAAATATATTATTCCCTCAACATTTATCCTCGAATAAACAGCAAGACTTTTCTAGTTTTAAGGTGGAAAAAGAAGGGTTGCAGACAGGTTTAAAAAGCGCAAAACTTGAGTTAGATTCCAGAAATCGAGCGCTCAAGGATTTGATGTCACTTCGCGTTAGTCCTAATGGCACATCTCAAGCTCGGCAAGGAGTGAGTGAACAACGCTTTTTGCAATACTTACAGCAATATTTCGAGGAAGTTGTCCAAGCAGCAGAGTTTAAAATTCCGTCATCTCAGAGGAGCTATTCAGCAGATTTTACTGTAATTCACACTCCATCTGGACTCGGAATTGATGTCGAGATTGATGAACCTTATGCTGGCAAATCTAAGAAGCCCACTCACTGCTGCGATGCTGACAGTGATATGCGCCGCAATCAATTATTCTTAGAGTGGAATTGGATTGTGGTTAGGTTTACTGAAAAGCAGGTGGTTCAGGCTCCTTTGAGCTGTTGTAAGTTCCTGGCTCAGGCGATCGCCTTTGTAACGGGCGATCGCTCTTATTTAAAGCAACTGGAAACTGAACCCGATTTACTGAGCGTCAAACCTTGGACAACAAGAGAGGCAAGGGCTATGGCTAAAAGCAACTATCGCCTTACTTATTTACCTGGATTTGGTGTCGGTTCTGCTTGCGATCTGGTTTCAAAGTTTTGATGCGAGCGCACGCAATATCCGACTTATTGACGGCAATAAATGTTTATAATTAATACAAAGGATATAAAATAGATATGCTGTCATTTGAAGAGGGGTTCATTGAAAGTCAACAGCTCAACCAAAGACTTCTGCAAACAATTCGTTTGCTTGGAGAATACAAGGGAAAGCAGGAGTTATTCAAACAACAAGCCCCACAAGTTTTAGGCACTTTGCGCCAAGCTGCGGTTATTCAGAGTACCGAATTTTCTAACCGCATTGAAGGCATTACTGTGCCGCTAAAACGGATTAAGAAATTAGTAACTGAAAAAACAACACCGCGCGATCGTTCAGAACAAGAAATTGCGGGTTATCGGGACGTGCTAACCACAATTCACACCAATTATAACCACATTCCTTTTAGTACAGGGGTTATTTTACAACTGCACCGCGACCTTTACCAATTTGCTGTTAATACAGGCGGGCGCTGGAAAACAGTGGATAAGGAAATTAGCGCTACTTATCCTGATGGAACTAAAGTGGTGAGGTTTCAACCTACTCCCGCTTATGGTACTCCTGCGGCAATGGAACGCCTCGCCTGCAAGAACGGTTTAATCGCCTCTGGGAATCGGGCGAGATAGAACCTTTATTGCTGATTCCAACTTATATTTTAGATTTCTTGTGCATTCATCCATTTTTAGATGGAAACGGGCGGATGGCAAGGTTGCTGACTTTGCTGCTGCTATACAAAGCCGGTTATGAGGTCGGGCGATTTATTAGTTTGGAACGGATTGTGGAGAGAACTAAGGAAAGCTATTACGATACGCTTTACCAATCTTCCCAAGGATGGCATGAAGGACAGCATAACCTGTTACCTTGGTGGGAGTATTTCTTGGGAGTCATGCTGCTGTCAGCTTATCGGGAGTTTGAGCAGCGGGTGGGATATGTTACATCCGCAAAAGGAACTAAAACGGCGATCGTATTGGATGCAATTAACAATTTGCCTCAAGAATTCTCCATTAGGGAATTGCAGGAACGGTGTCCAACAGTCGGAATTGATTTGATTCGCCGTCTATTGCGCCGGGAGAGGGATGCGGGGCGTTTGCAATGTCGGGGACGAGGGGTAGATGCGTATTGGCGAAAGCAATAGATATCTCCCAAAAAGACAGTTCAGAACAGGCCCAACGGCCTGTTCCACAATCATTATGGGAGATGTCTAATAGATACAGGAATTACGCACAAACAACTGGGTGTTGAGTTTAAGTACGAAACTTAACACCCAGTTGCAACTATTTATGCAAGCTCATGAAAGCGGTGTAGATCGGAAAATTGGCTTCTTGGTAATGGGGAAAAAGGTAATCGGTCAACTGTATCTCACAATGTTTGAAAACTGTTATGTTTCGTCCTAGTGGGATTGCATTTCCTACAAAAAAGCTGATTTTTCCTTTCAATTTTTGCACAGAGGGCAAAAACGTTTGTGATTTTTTGACCTTTGGATTCTCCTCTCAAAACTTTTGTCTGCAACCCAGCATTCTGCCAAGACAAAGTTTATTCCGCGTTCTCGGGCAGCGGCGCAAAATTTAGCACCTCTGCCTTTTTTATGTTTCCAAAGCCTTTCGTCCAAATATGAGTGTCCAGCCGACGTAGTGTTGCGCCGGACGACTCGAACATATCGGCTTGCTCTTAGTGCAGGAGATACACATATCCTGCCATTTTGTTTGCCATTTTTGAATGTGGTTTTAATGTTTGCTATTGGCCGCCGGAGAAACAAACTTATCTCTCCGTCATCATTTAATTACCAGTCGATTTTTTGCTCGCAGTTTTTGTTGCTGCCGTTGCTGCTACCATTGCTGCTACCATTGTTGGTGTCGTTGTGGCTACGGTTGCTGCTTTCTTGAGGGAATTGGAAGTTTAATGCCAGCAGTTCTTGTTCAATAATTGACTTTCGGTCTTGGACTTTTTTGTCTCTCACAAGTCGCAGAGCGTGGATTATTTTGTCGAGCGTTTGATAGCTTGTTTGTTGAAAATTCAGTACAAGTGTTGTTTCCCTGCCCATGATGTACAGTTCGTTTTCTGTTTGGTGGACGCAGGTTAAATTATTGAAGTAGTAGGTGTTGGTTTGTGATACTTCCATCTTTTATCTCCGAGACTTTATTTTTTGGCGCGACAGCGCTCATTTTATTTGTACTAATTTTTAGGATAAAACGTATAAATAATTTATTGTTAGCAAGGTCGGTTTACAAAAAAAAATGAGCAAGCGTCGTCTCAATTGACTTAGCAGATTAAGAAAAAATAGTTGATAAATCTATTCACAAATTTGTAATACTTAGTGGCAGCACTCTCAGTAATTTAGGTCGTAAGCTGGAAATTTGTTAAGTAGCGTTTTTATTAAACACTACTAACTTTTTTAAGGAACCATAACTAATCCAGTTCAATGTCTTGGATGCGCTGTTTATACTGTTGGTTATTTTGTTTGTGAGTTGGCTGTTCTTGCTCAATTAATTGTATCCAGATATCATTCCAACTTGACTGTGGATTAGCAAATTCTGCATTCGGTAGCAGCTCGCTTGCATTTCGAGCGAGCTGAGAATTTTCGGCCATCGCTATAATAACGCTATCGAGTTCTTGTAAGAATTGTATAGGCAGTTGTGAAGCTCGTTCAATTCCTAGGTAAATTGTGGGTGGTGCTGTTGTAGAGTTATCCTGTTCAATAAGCAAAATTGAAAGGGCTTCTATTGGGTTACAGGCAATCACAGCTCGCTCAATTTCTCCAGTAGTGGCTACCCAGAAAGCAGCTTCAGATGACAGGGGATGGGTTGTAGTAAAGTCGCCTCTTTCATCGAGAACAAAAGCGAACCTGGCTTCCCCCTCAAGCGTCCGTCCTGTAAATACAGCCTTTTCTGAGCAGGCATACAGCCAAGAATGAGAGTGCAATAAATCGAGCAATTCTAAAGGTAAACTGTACTCGACTGCTAGATGCGATCGGACTTTTTGCCACTCAGTTTCATTCCTTTCAGGCAGGATTGACAGTTGTAACTCTAACTCATTTGGTGTTGTAGGAGTTGCAGGTGCGGTTGTTTCTAGCTCAGATTGTGACAACTCTAACTCATTTACTGTTGCACTCGTTGCAGGTGGGCTTGCTACTAACTCAGATTGTGACAACTCTAATTTATTTGGTGTTGCTGTTGCACTCGTTGCAGGTGCGGTTGTTTCTAGCTCAGATTGTGACAACTCTAACTCATTTGCTGTTGTACTCGTTGCAGGTGCGGTTGTTTCTAGCTCAGATTGTGACGACTCTAACTCATTTGCTGTTGCAAATAGGGTTGTTTCTAACTCCGATTGTGACGATTCTAGCTCATTTTTCTCGGCCTCACTGGGGGCGATAGCTAAGTGTTGTGGCTGGATTAAAGCCTCAATTAGGGCGTTATCTCGCCCTTTGTCATAGCTAACGCCTCGATGCTTCTGCAATCCAGAAAAAGTGTAGGCTTTACCCAACTGAGTGCCACTCAAAGCGACTCCATCTAAATTGTAAGAAATGCCTTTACTGAAGCCGATTCGAGTTTGTGTGACTTGCACCTCTACGGCTTGTTGCTGCAACCGCTCAACGAATTCTGGCATACTTGGGTTGTCTTGGGTAACTTCATCAATTAGGTCTTGCAATTGCACCCTGACGCTCTTGTTTCCCTTGCTTTTTAATTGCCTGTGTTCTCCTGTAGTCTGAGCCCGCTTGTCTGTTTCCCAACTGGGTGTAACAGTTTCCAGGTTGTAGTTCCGTTCAAGCTGGCGAATAGTTTCTTGGCTTTTGTAATAATCCCAGCTATCGTCAACAACACCTCCATCTAGGCAAATGCGACTGGCGACGATGTGGATGTGGTCGTGTTCTGTATCGCTGTGCTTGACAACTGCGTACTGGTTGTTGTCAAATTCCATCGCTTTCATGTAGTTGGCTGCGATCGCCAGCCAGCGCTGGTCATTTTCTTCAGAATCTTCGAGTTTTTCGGTGCTATCGACAGATAAAGTGGCGTGAAAAACTGCTACTTTCAGGTTAGGTCTTAGTTGTCGGGCGATGCCAAATTCAGCAGCGAGTTCTTCAGGAGTTTGTCCGCACATAGTACCGCCAATTAGAGCGGCGTCTTTTTTGCCCAGTACGTAGTTCAGACAGCCCCGAAAGCCTGTACCTTTGATTTGTTTGCCAATCATAACCAAAAAGCCGTCAGTTGCACAGAATCGATTGCTCAGGCGGTAAAGCCCTGGCTTGTTAATAGTTAGCGTACTGTAGATTTGGCGAGGTTTGCAACTATTGCTTTAATTGCCTTCCCGTTTTCTCGAATGAGTTGCTGTACTCTTTCTAAGAGTCCTGTATTGACAACAACTGGTTCTCCCAATGCCACAGCACTATTGCAAGCTTTAGCAATCTGATTGAGGTTGTTTCCGGCAATTCTCAATTGGGCATCAATCTTGCATAACACTTGATAGGCTTTTAAGTCAAATGCAGCTAGAGGGCGCGGCATGGTTCTCCTCAAAGCTGCACGGCGTATGAAGTCGCTCATGCTTAAATTTACTTGCTCTGCTCTAGCTTTAATTTGATTGTAGTCAGAGTCAGTTAGGCGAATGTGAATATGGTTGGATAGCAGCTCTCTAGGTTGGACTTCCGATAAAGTTTTCATAGTTTTTAATCAGTAAAAACCTTTTCCCAAGATACAAGTTAACAACTGTAATCGACAAGCGCTATTCAGGTGATTTTATCCCCCCCAATTGGAGAGGGCTGTTTAGACAGTTTATTAAGGTAGAGACTGACTATAATTTTCTTTATTTGTATAGAATAGTGGATTTAGGTGCGATCGCACTTGAATAAGTGATGAGCTTGTTGAATTGCTTTTGAAGCATTTTCTCCCTCTAATTTCTTAGAGCTATAGAATATTCAGCTTAAATCGTAGTACAAATAGTTACAGTTGTCATTAAAGCTAAAGAAAGTATTAAACCCGACCTTACGGTTAGGCTTCCGTAAAAGGAGGGTGCATTATTTCTCTTTCTGCACGTAAAAGTGCGGTTTGTGATCACAAAAACATTGCTTGCTACCGATTGAGAACCGCCATAACCAGCCTCAACCAGCAAAGGCAGTCCTTGCACAAAAAAGCAGCAATTTAACCGAAAAAGTCAGGCATTTGCAGGATATTTACAGGTAAATGCAGGTAAAGTGCACCCCCTGCAAATACCTGCTTTCCGCCTGACTTTATACTGCAAACGCCTGACTTTATACTGCAAACGCCTGACTTTAGCTGACGCAACAATTAGCTAATTGTTTAGCCTTTTTAACAAAATCCGAATTGATTTAATAATCAAGTTACGATACCTGAGTTGAATTAAAAATCAATTTAAGCAAGTGCGAAAAAATTGGCAACACAGTAGCCGTTATCTAAATTGAATAAAAAATCAAATAAGGAGTATGAGAAAATTGGCAACACAGCAGCCGTTATGTCAGCCTTGGCAGTTGCATAAATTGCTGTTGTCGGGCCCGCGCTTTGCAATCGGCTAAACTGTTGGTAGGAAGGCAGGTTAAGAGCAGACCCTAATACGGTGTCTTAAGGGCGAGAGCGTCTGCGATCGTTGCAACGCCGATCAAGTAAATCAAATTTCCCCGCCTATCCATTTATAGAAATAGTAATTTCTTATTCCCTATCGATTTACCGGGGAATCAAGCCGGAGCAATCAGGCTGCCCAACAAGGCGATCGCTCCTGGTCTCTCCGTGGTCAGCAAGGAAAAATCAAAGAGTGGCAGACCTAGGAAAACTTTCGGCAATATGCGTTTTTATGCGTTTTTATACGTTTTTATGAGATCGCCCCTCACCTTTTAGCTGCTTAAACTCTTCAAATTGCGTTTTGCCGACGATCGCCACAATATCGACCGATGCAAGAAAGGCCCGCGTCGGTTGCCGCCGCAAAATCCTCTTCAATAGCTGAAGATACGACGCCAGATTGGTAGCCGCTCGTCTGTTTGATTCTATGAGCTCCGTCATGGGCGATCGAGCTGTCGCTCAAGCCGATCGCTACCCAGATGTGACGGGAGGAATTGATGCCAGTGCTGCTACGAAGTTGTCACAACAACAGGAGCAATGTGAGCAGCCGGCACAGTCTCAGATCGGGTAAAAATCAAGCTATTTAACACCTATGATGCCCCATTCATAAGAGTGCATTATTTTTTCTCTGCACGCATTAGTCACGGTTTGTGATCACAAAAACATTGCTTGCTACTAATCAAGAACAGTCATAACCTGCCTCAACAGGCAAATGTACGCTCGACACAAAAAAGCAGTAATTTGACCGAAAAAGTCAGACGGAAAGCAGGATATTTTCCGGTAAATACAGGTAAAGTGCAGTTCCTGCAAATACCTGCAAATCCCTGACTTTATACTGCAAATCCCTGACTTTATACTGCAAATCCCTGACTTTAGCTGACGCAACAATTAGCTAATTTTTTAGCGTTTTTAACAAAATCCGAATTGATTTAATAGTCAAGTTCCGGTATCGGAATTGAATTAAAAATCAAGTTGAGCAAGTGTGAGAAAATTGGCAGGTAGCTAAAATTTATGAAGCGATTTTGTAGCATAGCAGCCGTTAGGCAAGTAATAAAGTTGAGGCTGGCCTGTCTGGTTTTTGCGCTCCGTTGAGGCTGAAAACGAGACTTCGATAATAAGGCAAAATGTTGTTGTCAGACAAAGCTTGACAGTCGGGTTCAATTTTGTTGTCTGGCTAACTCTGACAATCTATCGACTAAAATGTTGTTGTCTCGCAGAGCTTGACAGTTGGGTAAAAATTTACCCCCTGACCACGAGAGTCCTTGGTTTTTTAGGGAGTGACGGCGATAGCTGGATGCACTGCAAGGTTTGCTAGATTGAGAATCCACAATTCTTGTGCGGGAAAGCCAAATTTAGCTGCATCAAGATTGGGAATGCTGCCTGACGAACTCTACTGATAAACCCAGGGCGTATCCCACTTGCTCTGCATTCAATCCCATTCCCAACAGCCGAGGAATTATCAAAAAGTGCTTGTTGGGTTCTAGAGGCTAGTTCTGCACCTGTCAGCAGCAAATTGCCCTCGGTGTCCCACCACCGCAGCCATAGCATTGTCTGGTTTTGATAGCTGTCCTGCAACAGTCCTACACAGTTCCGTGACAACTCCTACACCACAGGCGTACAGTATGGTGTAGGCTTCTCAGTGACTCCTGCTATTGCATAGGACATTAACTGAGCTTTAAGAACGGGTTGCCCCACCGCTCTATTTTTGATTACTATTGCGGCATTATGGTCACGGTCTAGACTGCACCCACAGTGAGGACAGTCATGCCAACGAATATGCAGCTTTTTTGGTACTTTCTCGCCGCAATTAGAACAATCTTGTGAAGTATTATGGGCACTTACTGGGACAACCAACAAACCCGCGTTTTCGGCTTTGTTTGTCAGTATCGACAGAAAACTTGACCACCCAGCGTCCAACACAGATTTAGCCAACCTTGTACGAGCTAGACCTTTGATGTTTAAATCCTCGTGTGCGATTACGTCATATTTTGACAGCAGCCAATTAGCTGTCTTGAAGTGGAAATCTTTTCTTTTATCTGCAACCTTCTTGTGTTGTCTGCCCAGTTGCTTAATAGCTTTAAGCCTGCTATTGCTCCCCTTTTTGCGACGTGACACTCGCTTTTGAATAGTTCGCAAGCATTTTTGTTCTTGACGGTAATATTGGGGCGGGGCGACTGTTTCGCCTTCAGATGTTGTCAAAAAATCCTTCAATCCCACGTCAATACCTGTTATCGAGCGAGGATTAAAGTCTGGCTTTATCTCTGGAACTGTCTTGTCTTCTAGGGAGAGCGTAAGGTAATAACCATCAGCTTTCTTGGTGACAGATGCGGTTTTGATTTTGAACCCGTCAGGGATAGGACGGTGCAAGACAACTTTAACTTTCCCAAACATCGGCAAGTTAATCAAGTTGCCCTGTAAGCATCCCTCTTTCATTTGCGGATAAGTAAAGGTGCGATAGCGGCTGCGAGCTTTGAATCGAGGTTTTCCGCTGCGTTTTCCGCTGCTATCACCTTTTAGGAAACGGTCAAATGTTGTCTTAACTCGCTTAACTACATCCTGAAGGACTTGCGAATATATTTCGCTATACCAAGGATGTGTTTTCTTGAGTTGAGGTAACGTTTTCTTTTGCGACCAATAATCGGGATTGTCTCGCAGTTCAGGTAGGTAACAGACGAGATTGCAGGCGTTAACAGGAGAGCGATTTTGTTCGTACCAATTAAATCTATCAGCCAACAGGTAATTGTATTGAGCAGACAGCATGGAT
The DNA here is from genome assembly GCF_036705305.1 of Microcoleus sp. B3-D7. NCBI lineage: Bacteria > Bacillati > Cyanobacteriota > Cyanophyceae > Oscillatoriales > Microcoleaceae > Microcoleus > Microcoleus sp. B3-D7. The sequence goes on from NZ_JAUBUE010000014.1 coordinate 85,445, forward strand.
AGCCATCTGTCTAGCTCAATGACTTGCTGTTTTGTTGGACGTAGTTTGTACTGGTAAGCCGTTCTCATTAATTGGCAAATATTGGATCGCAGTCGGTACGCATCAATTAGTGTTACTGTACCAGAATGCGTTATTTACTGTCAAGTACAAAGGAGAAAATAGACCCATTAAATAAAGAGTTTGTTTGTCTCGTCATCCACCCGTCAACCAATTCAAAACTATGTTTTGAATTGGTTGACGGTGGAATCCACAGCGAAACGCGACTTTCATCCCACACTAATCGAAGCGATATAGTGTGGGGATTCCCGTCTGGCTAGCTAAAGTTGTAGGAACCTGAGTTCGATAGATTATGCAAGATCCGACTTTTCCGACTTTACGATCCGACTTTTCCGACTTACAAAGGCGGGGGAGAGGAAGTATTATAGAGATAAGATGCCGTTTCACAACCTGTGGAAGCAATTAATAGACTTTCATAGCTTTTGAACGATACAGTTATAATCAGGGTTTCACGCTACACAAGGGACTTCTACTTAATTACTACCATATTGTTCAGAGCGTGTATGATCGCACGTCGAGCGTGAAATTACGGCTATTGTTTAGCTCGTAATTTACAGAATAGTGCGTCCATCATTTTTATATCAGTAAATCCCCTATGGACGGAGGGATATAAGGATGTACCAATTATCTCCAGAACTATTTGCTCTAGAAGTGAATGTAAATTGGGGCATTTCTTCTCAAGCTTTTTCTACGCTACTCACGTCCAAACCAGGAAATGTTGAATTTTTACCTTCCATGACGTTTCCTTTACACAAGTTTTATTGATTTCCCTTGACAGGCATCTATCCAAAGAATTAAGCTAACTATGTCTAAAGATAGATGACAAATAAACAAACTGAGGAGTAACGCTTGCAAAAAGATTAAATTGAATCTACAGAGGGTAGTAGCTCGAAAAATCCGAGTATTACTGCGACCAAGGCATTCAACAGCGGACGTATGGGTGCAATAGCAGCGTCCGGCAAGAAATTTCGTACCGAGCCAACTTTTTGAAAGGTGCTGAAAAATATAGGAGGACAGTCGGTGCAGTTGACTGTCTTCTAAGTGAAGGCGAGGGATCTACGAACACAACAGCAATAGCATAATTTACCTATTGCTTAATAAAACCATCCAACAATAGCAACGTGCCGGAATAGGCTGCGGTTGGAGAAGAATTCAGCGTTTATCCGAATCCCTGCCCATTGATCAAACAAATTATCTAATTACCAGGAGTAGGACCCTTCTTAATTACACCGGAAGTACCTATATGCGAGAAAATTTAGAAGTGGCACAAGCCGTAACTTCAGGCATTATTTGCAACGACTTTGAGCTTTGGGTAAAGTTTAACTTTATTGAAAAAAAACTTCCCGGATATTCCTGTTAGCCGTTGTACACCTCTTATACCGAGGGCGGTATCCTGTTTTCCCTTTCTTTGCTTGATTAGGTGTTAGGCCTAGGTTTTCCCGTTTAGCTTTCCCAAGACTTACGCCTTTACAAACTCGGTTAGGGGCAAGCCAACGGATTGCCACTACAAAATTGCCCTCAATGTCACGCTCGCTCCCGCAACTCTCTTATTTGTAATTGAACTTAGACACATGGTAGCTCCTTTTAATAAATCAGAAATCCCAGCATTTAAGCCTGAACAGGAACTTAGAAGCGAAGAAAGTTTAACAGATGCTCAACGGCATAAGTTATTAATAGAGTGGAATAACACTACAAGAGAATATCCTCACGATAAGTGTATCCACCAGCTATTTGAGGAGCTGGTAAAACGGACGCCTGATGCCATAGCGGTTGTTTTTGAAGGGGAGCAGCTAACGTACCTCGAATTGAATGAAAAAGCAAATCAACTGGCACATTACCTGCAAGAGTTGGGCGTAGGGCCAGAAGTTTTGGTAGGGATTTGTCTGGAACGCTCCATCGAGATGATCGTGGGACTGTTGGGTGTCCTCAAAGCTGGTGGTGCTTATGTCCCTCTCGATCCTGCTTATCCTTTAGAACGGCTGGGCTTCATGCTGGAAGATTCTTCTGCACCAGTGCTGCTTACTCAGTCGAAGCTTGTAGAGACGCTTCCCCCACACTCAGCGCGTGTTGTTTGCTTGGATTCTGATTGGGAAGAAATTGCTTTCTGTGGTAAAGAGAACCCTTCGAGCGGAGTAAAGCCAGATAACCTAGCCTATGTTATCTACACATCAGGGTCTACAGGAAAACCGAAGGGCGTATTATTGGCGCACTCTGGGATATGTAACTTAGCCATATCAACGATTCAGCTATTCGACGTGCAGCCAAAGAGCCGCATTCTTCAGTTTGCCTCCTTTAGTTTTGATGTTTCAGTTGGGGAGGTTGTCATGGCTTTGGTGTCGGGAGCGACACTGGTACTGGCTCAGCGGAGTTCTTTAATACCGGGGTCTGCTTTGATTGAGCTGTGCAAGAGTTGTGCCATCACGACTGTTGCCTTACCACCAACAGTTTTGGCGGTGCTGCCTGCCGAAGAGTTTCCGGCATTGCAGACAATCATCGCTACAGGGGAAGCTTGCAGCACTAACATCGTGGCGCGTTGGGCACCAGGGCGTCGGTTCTTCAATGCCTATGGGCCAACAGAAGCTACTGTTTGGGCTACCGTCGCCCTTTGCAGTGATGGGAACCAAAAACCGCCCATCGGGCGTCCCATCGCTAACACCAAAATCTACATTCTCGACACTCAAAACCAACCCGTACCGATAGGCGTTCCGGGAGAACTTCATATCGGCGGTGTTGGTTTAGCGCGAGGTTATCTTAACCGTCCCGATTTGACTGATGAGAAATTTATTCCCAACCCCTTTAGCGATTCTCCAGGTGAGTACCTATACAAAACTGGAGATTTAGCCCGTTATCTCCCCGATGGGAACATCGAATTTTTCAGTCGGATTGATAATCAGGTAAAGATTCGCGGTTTCCGAATCGAACTGGGTGAAATTGAGGCGATATTAAGACAACATCCAGCAGTTTTAGAAGCTGTGGTCGTGGTGTCACAAGATGTTACAGGCCACAAATATTTAGTAGCATATATTGTCCCCAAAAACTCGAAAGTTATATCTCGTAGCGATCTGCGCGGTTTTCTTTTTGAAAAACTGCCCGATTACATGATACCAGGAGTGTTCATTATGCGACATGCCCTACCATTAACACCTAACGGCAAGGTAGATCGTAAGAGTCTAGAGGAAGACGCTGAAAAGATGGCTTTCAAGAAATTAGAAATAGAACAATCTGATTTAGAGATAAACATACCGGAGCGAAATAAGCAGGAAGATACAGAGTTAAAAAACAAACGATTGGGTAGTATTAGCTCAAATTTACGTTCTTTGGTAGCCAAGTTGCTACATATAGAAATCGAAGAAATAGATGTCTCCATCACTTTCTTAGAATTGGGCATGGATTCATTACTTCTTTTAGAAGCTATGCGACTTATTCAAAATACCTTTGGAGTTCAAGTTGAAGCTCAACAGTTTTTTGAAGAATTAGAAACAATCGAGACTCTAGCTACCTACATTGAGCAAAATTTATCCTCAAAACAAGAGCAAAAAAGCTCGCAACATCCTGAGTTAGAGCTAAGCAGTGTACCCCCGAAGCCTGCTATAGAGTCTGATAAATCGTCCCAATTGTTTGCTCAAACAAAAAGCTTGAATGCACCTGTATCAGTCCCCAAAGGTAAAGCAATGAATAGATCCAATGAGAACGTAGAACATGAGACGAATGTAGAAAGAATTATCTCGCAGCAACTTCAATTAATGTCTCAACAGCTAGAACTTTTACGCACTGAGCAGCCACACAAGGAGCCCTCGCATAACAAAAAAACTACAGTAACTGAGTTCGCTTCCCCCAAATCGTTCCATCAATCAGCCACGGTTACTAATCCATCTCCCGTGTGTTCCTACAATGAATGGGACCCACTTGAAGAGGTAATTGTTGGCATCGTCGATGGGGCGATGGTTCCCTCCTGGCATACCATTCATCGCGCTACCGTGCTTCCCGGTCAGGAGAAACAAATGGAAAGCCTGAGCAAGCGGACAGAGAAACAGCCCCTCCCCTATCCAGAGTGGCTGATTCAGGCTGCTAGCAAGTGTGTCGATGAATTTGCTCATATTCTTGAATCCGAAGGAGTTGTTGTACGTCGGCCTGATGTTGTTGATTATTCTGCTTCCTTCCGCACACCTGATTGGGAAGTAATGAATGGCTTTTGTTCAGCCAATCCCCGCGACGTTTTCTTGGTAATTGGGAATGAGATTATTGAAGCTCCAATGGCCGATCGCAGTCGTTATTTCGAGTCGTGGGCTTATCGTTCCCTACTTAAAGAATACTTAAAGGGAGGAGCTAAGTGGGTTGCGGCTCCCAAACCACAGCTACTTGATTCACAATACGACCCAGATTACAAAACTCCTGCTCCAGGTGAGGAAAGGCGCTTTGTAATCACTGAGTTTGAGCCAACTTTTGATGCCGCAGACTTTGTACGCTTTGGACGAGATATTTTTGTCCAGAAGAGTCACGTTACTAACAGTCTTGGGATTGAATGGGTGCGACGGCACCTGGGCGATGAATATCGAGTTCACGAGCTTCAGTCACTTTGCCCACAAGCCTTGCATATTGACACCACTCTAGTTCCCCTCGCTCCTGGAAAAGTGTTAGTAAATCCGCTTTTCATAGATGTTGACAATTTGCCTGACTACTTCAAATCTTGGGATATCCTGCTGGCACCTAAACCGAACCGAACGCCGATGACACTTTATGACACAAAAGTGATCAGTCAGTGGGTCAATATGAACGTACTCAGTCTCGACGAAGAGCGAGTAATCGTGGAAAAATCACAGGAATCTACGATTCAAGCATTAAAAGACTGGGGGTTTAAACCGATTCCTTGCGAGTTTGAGAGTTACTATCCTTTCATGGGTTCTTTCCATTGCGCGACGCTGGATGTCCGCAGACGTGGCGAACTCCGTTCCTATGAGATGGAGGAAGGCGCACTATGAACCTCAATCAATTTTTAGCTGCACTTGCCGAACGCGGTATCAAATTGTGGGTAGAAGGCGATACGTTGCGTTTTCGCGCTCCCAAGGGGGCAATGACATCAGAAGAGCGGGATTTCCTGGTATTAAATAAAGCAAAAATTATCTCGTTGCTATCCCAGAACAAGACAAGCGCGAACGATGCTGACCGAACAATTGTACCCGTCTCAGAAAAACGGGACATACCTCTATCTTTTCCCCAAGAACAACTGTGGTTTTTGAACCAGTTAGATCCAAATAACGTTTCTTACAACGAACTATTTGCTTTACGATTCTTGGGCGTACTAAACATCGTTAGACTAGAGCAAAGCCTGAACAAAATCGTTGATCGCCACGCAGCTTTACGAACAAACTTTACGACGGTTAACGGTCAGCCAGTTCAGGTCATTGCTGAAAGCTTGATTTTGACAGTGCCAGTTATAGACTTAAGCAATCTACCTGCTAGTGACAGAGAAACAGAAGTCCAACAATTAGCAACGGAACAAGCCCAAAAGCCCTTTGACTTAGTTAGCGACCCCTTAATCCAAGTGACCGTACTTAAGCTAACAGACATAGAATATATATTCTTGCTGAGAACTCACCACATTGTCTGGGATGGTTGGTCATTAGGTGTTATGTGGCGGGAGTTAGCAGCTTTCTACAATGACTTATCCCAAGAATTACCTCCACTCCCGGCTGAGTATCCAGACTTTGCAGTTTGGCAGAGGCAATACTTGACATGTGAGGTATTAGATTCCCTACAAACTTATTGGAAAGAACAACTATTAGATGCCCCACCTCTATTAGAACTGCCCACTGACCGAGCGCGAGGAGTTACACAAACTTTTCGAGGAAAACATTATAGATTTGTCATTCCAAAGCCTCTCACCGAAGCTCTGCTCGATTTAAGTCGGCGGCAAAAAGTGACTATTTTTATGACGCTCTTAACGGCGTTTCAAACATTACTTTACCGTTATACAGGGCAAGATGATATTGTAGTCGGTTCGCCCATTGCGAATCGCGATCGCTCCGAATTTAAGGATTTGATTGGATATTTTGTTAATACGCTAGTGTTACGCACTTGTTTGGCAGAAAACCCAAGCTTTGAAGATTTACTGTTTAGGGTACGAAAAGTAACACTGGGAGCCTACGCTAATCGAGAGCTACCGTTTGAGAAATTAGTAGAGATATTGCAGCCAGAACGCTCTTTGAGTTACACACCACTGTTCCAGGTGATGTTCATGCTGCTCGATGAATTACCTGAAATCCAAATGGAAGGCTTAAGGGTAAGTCCATTAGCAGTAGAAACTGGCATGGCGCGGGTTGATTTGGTTTTGTCTATAGAGAAGACTGCATCGGGACTTATCGGGGAGTGGGAATACAATATCGACTTGTTTGATGATGTCACGATCGCTCAAATGACAGATCATTTCCAAACCTTGCTAGAAGCGATCACAGCCAATCCAAAACAGAAGCTTTCTGAATTGCCCCTGCTGACAGAAATGGAGCGACACCAGCTATTAGTCGAATGGAATAACACAGAAGCTGAGTATCCCCAGGATAAGTGCATTCATCAATTATTTGAAGAACAGGTTGAGAATTCGCCTGACGCTGTGGCAGTAATGTTTGAAGGGGAACAACTGACTTATCGAGAGTTGAATGCAAAAGCAAATCAGTTGGCACACTACTTGCGCTCTCGCGGAGTTGGCACAGAAGTTTTAGTGGGCATTTGTGTCGAACGTTCTCTTGATGCCATTGTGGGAATACTAGGCATTCTCAAAGCTGGCGGTGCTTACGTCCCCATAGACCCCGCCTACCCGGTTGAGCGCATCGCCTATATGCTCGATGATTCGCAGCTACCAGTTCTATTGACTCAGAAACAACTGGTCGCCTCGTTACCAGAACATCAAGCACGGGTAGTTTGCTTAGATTCTGATTGGGAAGAAATCTCTGTGATGCCCGATCTGTCTCCCATAACTGGCGTGACACCAGAAAACTTGGCTTATGTGATTTATACCTCTGGCTCAACCGGAAAGCCCAAAGGGGTTTTAATTCCCCATTCAGGACTGTTAAATCTAGTTTTTTGGCACCAACACGCTTTTGAAATAACATCGTCAGATCGAGCTACTCAGCTAGCTGGAACTGCATTTGATGCTTCCGTCTGGGAAGTATGGCCTTATTTAGCATCGGGAGCAAGTATTTATTTAATCAAGCCAGAGATTCTTCTGTCTCCAGAAAAACTGCGCGACTGGCTCTTGACCAAAGAGATAACAATTACTTTTGTCCCTACCCCAATAGCAGAAAAGTTGTTGTCTCTTCAATGGCCCTCTGACGGAGCCTTACGAATTATGTTGACGGGTGGAGATAAACTTCATCAGCATCCATCAGCTTCAATTCCTTTTAAAGTAGTCAATAACTACGGGCCAACCGAGAACACTGTGGTCACGACTTCTGGATTAGTGGAAAGGGATGGCATACAGAATACGTCACCTCACATTGGTCGTCCCATCGCCAACACCCAAATCTATATTCTCGATCGCCATAAACAACCCGTTCCCATCGGTGTTCCCGGTGAACTTCACATTGCTGGTTTAGGGTTAGCACGAGGCTACCTCAACCGTCCTGATTTAACTCAAGAGAAATTTATCCCCAACCCTTTTAGCGATGAACCAAATTCTCGCCTATACAAAACTGGCGACTTAGCTCGTTATCTACCAGATGGCAACATCGAATTTATTGGTCGCATCGATAATCAAGTAAAAATACGCGGATTCCGTATCGAACTAGGAGAAATTGAAGCGGTACTCAGCCAGCATCCCGGTGTAAGAGAGACTGCGGTTATCGCCAAAGATTTCGTTGCAGATAATAAGCAATTAGTAGCTTATGTTGTTCCACAACAGGAAGGAACATCCACAATTACTGACCTGCGCCACTTCCTCAAACAACAACTGCCGGAGTACATGGTGCCAAGTGCTTTTGTCGTTCTGGAGGCACTACCACTAACACCCAATGGAAAAGTAGACCGTCGGGCTCTACCCGCCCCTGATTTGCGGAAAGAACTGGAAGAGTCTCTTGTCGCTCCCCGAACTCCAATTGAGGAAATGCTAGCGAGCATTTGGGGTAACATCCTCTTAATTGACTCTGTAGGCGTTCATGACAATTTCTTTACCTTGGGCGGACATTCCCTATTAGCAACCCAAGTAATTTCAAGAGTGCGCGATACAATATCCATCGAATTACCATTACGCAGTTTGTTTGAAGCTCCCACGATTGCCGAATTCGCTTCGCGGGTTGAGATAGCGCTCAAAAACGGAAAATTTGTAGAAGCTCTGCCTCTTCTACCAATTGCAAGGTCAGAGTCCATCCCATTATCTTTCGCTCAAACGAGGTTGTGGTTCCTCGATCGATTACAGCCAGACAGTGCATTCTACAACATCCCGCTTGCGTTACGTCTTTTCGGTCAGCTCAATATAGCGGCGCTACAGAAAGCTATCAACGAAATTATCCGGCGGCATGAAGCCTTACGCACCAACTTTGCGACAGTAGAAGGTCAACCCGTTCAAGTTATCGCCTCAAGTCTTAGTTTTCAACTACCAGTTGTGAACTTGTTGCACCTCTCTGAGAGCCAACGAGAAATTGAAGCGAAACGATTAGCTATGGTGGAAGCGAATCGACATTTTAACCTGGAGCAAGAGCCTTTACTCCGAGGGGGGGTGCTACAGCTAGGTGAAACAGAATACGTTTTACTGCTCACCATGCACCACATTATTTCTGATGGTTGGTCGCTCGGCGTATTTGTAAGAGAACTAACAGAACTTTACCAAGCTTTCTGTACGGGAAAGTCTCCAGTTTTACCAGAGTTACCAGTACAATATGCCGACTTTGCGGTTTGGCAAAGGCAGTGGCTAACTGGAGAAATACTAGAAACCCAACTTCACTACTGGAAGGAACAACTCAAGAGCGCTCCGAATTTATTAGAATTGCCCACAGACCGAGCGCGACCGGCTGTTCAAACCTTCCGGGGAGGATATTACTATGCAGCCTTTTCCAAAGAATTGAGCGCGGAACTTACCACGTTGAGTAAGCGAGCGGGAGTCACTCTGTTTATGACGCTTTTGGCAGCGTTTCAGACATTTCTCTACCGATACTCAGGGCAAGATGACATCGTAGTAGGGACGCCTGTAGCGGGTCGCAACCGACGGGAACTTGAAGGGATAATCGGCTTTTTTGTCAATACTTTAGTCCTGCGTACCGACCTTGGCGGCAACCCTAGTTTTGAGCAGTTACTCAATCGAGTTCGGGAAGTGGCACTGCAAGGTTACGCCCATCAAGACCTACCTTTCGAGCAGTTAGTAGAAGCACTGCAACCAACACGCAATTTAAGCTACACGCCTCTATTCCAGGTGATGTTTGCTTTTGAGGACGGAGGAGTACCTTCTATGGAACTGCTTGATTTAGCGGTAAGCTCGTATTCCGTGGAAATCGTCACAGCCAAGTTTGATTTGACCCTATCAATGGAGAATACGGCTGATGGATTGGTAGCAGAATGGGAATACAACTCGGATCTGTTTGATGAGACTACCATCGCTCAAATGACAGATCATTTCCAAACCTTGCTAGAAGCGATCACAGCCAATCCAAAACAGAAGCTTTCTGAATTGCCCCTGCTGACAGAAATGGAGCGACACCAGCTATTAGTCGAATGGAATAACACAGAAGCTGAGTATCCCTTTGATAAGTGCATCCATCAGTTGTTTGAAAAACAGGTTGAACGTACACCGGATGCGGTGGCAGTAGTTTTTGAAGAGGAGCAACTAACTTATCGAGAGTTGAATGTAAAAGCGAATCAGTTGGCGCATTACCTGCGATCTCTGGGTGTAGGGCCAGAAGTCTTAGTGGGCATCTGCGTGGAGCGTTCCTGTGAGATGATTGTTGGAATTTTGGGCATCCTCAAAGCTGGTGGTGCTTATGTCCCTCTCGATCCTACTTATCCTTTGGAACGGCTAGTCTTCATGCTAGAGGATTCTTCTGCACAAGTGCTGCTTACTCAGTCAAAGCTCGTAGAGACGGTTCCTCTCCACTCGGCGCGTGTTGTTTGTTTGGATTCTGGTTGGGAAGAAATTGTTTCCTGTGGTCAAGAGAACCCTTCGAGCGGAGTAGAGCCAGATAACTTAGCCTACGTTATCTACACCTCTGGCTCTACAGGAAAGCCAAAAGGAGTTTGTTGCTGTCATACCGGAGTCGTTAACCTATACACAGATTTTCAGAGCAAACAGCCTCTTTCTGTCGGGGATAGATGTAGCTTATGGACGGCAATTAGTTTTGATGTTTCTGTCTATGAAATATTTTCAGGGTTATTAGCCGGAGGAGCACTCTATATAGTTTCAAACAATGTACGCTCAGACACTCAAAGATTTCTTGACTGGTTAAATTTTCATCAAATTCACAGTGCTTACATTCCTCCGTTCATGCTCAATCAGCTTTCTGAAATGGTTTTGCCAGGAGCGGATAAGTTTGCTTTGCGTAGATTGCTCGTAGGAGTAGAACCTATTCCCGCTCGGTTGTTGATATCCATAAGCAATGGAATCCCAGGATTACACATTATTAACGGTTACGGACCAACAGAAACTACAATTTGTGCCACTCTGTATTCTGTTAGCTCTTTTGAACTGAGAAGCGGCAATACGCCAATTGGTAAGCCTGTAATGAATACAAAAATCTATTTGCTTAATGAGCAGATGCAACCTGTACCAATTGGGGTTCCCGGAGAAATCCATCTTAGGGGTGTTGGTTTAGCCCGAGGATATCTCAATCGTCCCGATTTAACTGAGCAAAAGTTCATCCCTAATCCCTTTAGCGATGACGAATCTGGTTCTCGCCTCTACAAAACCGGAGATTTAGCCCGTTATCTCCCCGATGGGAATATCGAATTTCTCGGTCGTATTGACAACCAAGTAAAAATCCGAGGTTTCCGCATTGAATTAGGCGAAATTGAAGCAACATTAATCCAACACCCAGCTATACGAGAAACTGTAGTTGTTGCCATTAAAAATACCACAGACACCCAACAATTAGTAGCTTATTTCGTTCCCCAAACAGAAGTATCACTCAGCATTAGTGACCTACGTCATTTCCTCAAACAGCAACTACCCGATTATATGATACCCAGTGCTTTTGTCACACTGGAACACTTACCCTTAACCCCAAATGGTAAAGTAGACCGTCGTGCTTTACCTGCCCCAGAAATTCGACCGGAACTCGAATTAACTTTTGTTGCACCGCGCACTCCTTTAGAAGAAATATTAGCAAACATCTGGGCAGAGGTACTAGGAATTAAACAAATAGGAGTTAATGATAATTTCTTTAGCTTAGGAGGACATTCCTTATTAGCGACTCAAATTATCTCTAGAATTGGCACAAGTTTAGCTGTGGAAGTTCCGTTACGCCACCTATTTGAATCCCCTACTATTGCCTCACTAGCAGAACAGATTCAAATTTTACTAAGTCACGAAAACCCTGTACAAAGACCGCCTATATTACCAGTTCAACGCACAACTGAAATTCCCTTATCTTTTGCCCAAGCTAGATTGTGGTTCCTCGACCAATTACAACCAGAAAGTGGATTCTACAACATCCCGAACATTTTACGGTTAAACGGTCAACTCAATATCAGTGCTTTAGAGGATAGTATCAATGAGATTATTCTTCGTCACGAAGCTTTACGGACTAACTTTACTACTCAAAATGGTAAAGCCGTTCAAATTATTCAGGCAAATCTCAAGCTGGAATTACCGATTATAGATTTAGAACCTTTATCTAAAGAAGCGAGAGAAATTGAAGCGAAAAGATTAGTTACTCAGTTGGCAAATCAACCTTTCAACCTTCAACAAGAACCTTTACTAAGAAGTTCTTTACTGAAATTAAGTGAACAAGACTATATCTTTGTATTAGTCTTCCACCATATTATTGCTGATGGCTGGTCAATTGAAGTACTCGAACGAGAACTAAGCACAATTTATACAGCATTATGTAATAATCAAACTCCAGTCTTGCCAGAATTACCCATTCAATATGCTGACTTTGCTGTTTGGCAACGCAACTGGTTAACTGGTGAAGTATTCCAAACACAGCTTAACTATTGGCAGGAACAACTCAAAGGGATTCCCGCTTTATTAGAATTACCAACAGACCGGAACACAAGACCAGCAATTCAAACTTACCAAGGTACACACCAATCTTTTCAACTTCCTGTTGAACTAAGTGAAGCTATTATTTCACTCTGCAAACGCATGGCTGTTACCCCATTTATGTTGCTTTTAACAGCATTTCAAACGTTACTTTATCGCTTATCAGGTCAAGATGATATTGTATTAGGTACGCCAGTCGCTAATCGTCATTATCAAGAAACAGAACAGCTAATCGGATTTTTCGTGAATACTGTAGCTCTGAGAGTTACTAATTTATCCTTAAATCCTAGTTTTGAAGAGTTAGTACATCAAGTCAAAGAAGTGACATTGAAAGCCTACGCTCATCAAGATATGCCTTTTGAGGAATTAGTAGAAGCATTGCAACCAGAGCGTTCTCTAAGTCATTCCCCTGTATTTCAGGTCATGTTTGGGGTTGAAAATGAGCCGATATCTAACTTCTCTTTACCTGCATTAGAAGTCAGCCGCTTGATAGGAGAAACTAGCTATGCTAAGTTTGATTTGGATCTATCGTTCCAAAACACTAATGCTGGTTTTATCGGGCAATGGGAATACAATACTGACTTGTTTGATGGGTCAACTATCGCTCAGATGACGGGATATCTACAAACATTATTATCAGAAATTGTTGCCAATCCAAAAACACCAATTTCAGAGTTATCTTTGCTGAGTGCAACCCAACAGCATCAGTTGTTAATAGAGTGGAATCATACTCAGAAAAATTATCCTCAAGATCGGTGCATTCATCAGTTGTTTGAAGAACAAGTGGAATTAACTCCTGATGCTGTGGCGGTGGTTTTTGAACAGGAACGAATAACTTATCGAGAATTGAATTCAAAAGCCAATCAACTAGCACATTGTTTGCAAACTTTAGGGGTAAAACCTGAAGTTTTAGTGGGAATTTGTGTAGAGCGCTCTCTGGAAATGGTAATCGGATTATTGGGCATCCTCAAAGCTGGCGCTGCTTATGTGCCACTCGATCCAGCATATCCAAAAGAACGTTTGGCTTTTATGCTAGAAGACTCCTCAGTACCAGTGCTACTGACTCAACAGAAGCTAGTAGAGAAACTTCCTCTAAATTCGGCTCATGTTATCAAGCTAGATTCTGATTGGGAAGAAATTGCTGCTTACAGCGAAGAAAACCTTTCGAGTGGCGTCAAGTCAAACAACTTGGCTTACGTTATTTACACATCAGGCTCTACTGGAAAACCCAAAGGTGTTTTAATTGAACACAAATCCCTAGTTAATTACACGACGGTTGCGATCGCTGAATATCAAATAGAGAAGTCAGATCGCATTCTCCAATTCTCCTCAATCAGTTTTGATGTTAGCGCCGAAGAAATCTATACCAGCTTGACATCGGGGGCAACACTTGTATTGCGTACTGATTCCATGCTGGACTCCATTGAGGGATTTTTGCAAAAGTGCAAGAATTGGGGAATCACTGTAATGGCTTTGCCGACAGCCTACTGGCACGAACTGACTGCTTTCTTGAGTCAAAAAACGGTGGCATTACCCCCATCATTGCGCTTAATAATCATTGGCGGAGAAAAAGCACTGCCCGAACGACTGAAAACTTGGCTTGAGTGTGTGGAACAGCCAGTTCGTCTGGTGAATAATTACGGCCCTACAGAAGCTACTGTGGGAGCAACGATATATGATTTATCGGTAGCGGACACGACATTGAAGGAGTTGCCCATCGGTCGTCCCCTTGGTAATGTCCAAACCTACATCTTAGATGGGAATCGTCAGCCTGTACCCATTGGTATTCCTGGTGAGTTGCATATCGGTGGTTCTGGTTTAGCACGGGGGTATCTCAACCGTCCTGAGTTGACCGATGAGCGGTTTATTCGCAATCCTTTTAGTGACTTTCCCACTGAGCGCCTTTATAAAACTGGAGATCAGGTTCGCTATCTGCCCGATGGTAATATTGAATACTTAGGTCGGATAGATGACCAAGTGAAGGTGCGCGGTTTTCGTATCGAACTCGGAGAAATCGAAGCAGCACTCAGCCAACATCCAAACTTGCTCCAAGTCGCTGTTACGCTTCGAGAAGACATTCCGGGTCAAAAGAGCTTAGTGGCTTATATTGTCCCTCTTCAGGAACCAGCACCCACTTTTAGTGAACTGCGCCATTTTCTGAAAGAGCAATTACCAGACTATATGGTGCCTAGTGCTTTTGTTATTTTGGAGTGCTTGCCAGTGACACCGAATGGCAAAGTAGACCGCAAATCATTGCCAGCACCAGACCTCAATAGTTTGATTCAAAAAGGAGATTTTGTAGCTCCTCGGACTCCTACAGAAGAATTACTAGCATCCATCTGGGCTAAGGTCTTGGGAGTAGAGAAAGTGAGTATAAATGACAATTTTTTTGAATCAGGTGGGCATTCTTTACTGGCGACTCAACTGCTCTCAAAAGTGAGTCATACCTTTGGGCTGAATCTGCCTTTATCGAAGTTGTTTGAATCTCCCACTGTAGCGGGTATTTCTAGCTACATTGAAGCAATCTCTTGGGCGAATCAAAATATCGAAACGAGCAACACAACTATTAATAACCGAGAAGAGGTGGAATTTTGATGAATACAATTGAGTTTCTTAATAATCTACGCAAGCTGGATATCAACTTATTTATGGAAGGAGATCGCCTGCGTTGCAACGCTCCTGAAGGGACACTCACCCCTGCTCTCAAGTCAGAAATTAATGAGCGTAAAGCTGAAATTATCTCCTTTTTGCACCAAGCCAATAATCAGAAAAATGCCAGTACAATCGCTCCTATATCCAGAACAGAAAACAACACCTTCCCTCTTTCTTTTGCCCAACAGCGTCTTTGGTTCCTAAACCAATTGCAGCCGAACAGCGCGTTCTATAATATTCCTCTTGGCTTGCATTTTAGCGGTCAACTCAATATTGCAGCTTTAGAGTCAAGCTTGCAATTACTCATCAATCGCCATGAAATCTTACGCACTAACTTTATTGCTGTAGATGGAGAACCCGTTCAGGCGATCGCTGCCACTAGAGATTTTACGCTGCCAGTCGTGGATTTTCGTCCTCTGCCAGCAAGTGAACGAGAGATTGAATATGAGAAATTAGCTTCTCAGTCAGTAATGTATGTGTTTAATCTCGCCCAAGAGCCTCTACTCCGAGCACACTTAGTTCAGCTTACTCCAACAGCAAATGTTCTACTGCTAACAGTCCACCACATTATCTTTGATGGTTGGTCTGTCAATATCTTTGTTCAAGAGTTAACCACAATTTACTCAGCTTTAGTTGAGACTCATACACCAACTCTGCCTGAAATCCGTCTTCAGTATGTAGACTTTGCTGTGTGGCAACAGCAGTGGTTACAGGGAGAAGTTTTACAGTATCAACTCGCTTACTGGCAGCAAAAACTAGCAGGAATGCCAGCGTTGTTAGAATTGCCAGCCGACCGTCCCCGACCTGCTGTACAATCCTTTCGCGGAGAAACTCAAGTTTTTACCATTGAGCAAGATATCAGTGAAGCACTCGTAAATTTGAGTCAGCAGCAGGGGGTCACGCTCTTTATGTTGCTCCTCACAGCATTTAAAATATTACTTTATCGCTACACTAATCACCCCGATATTGTTGTGGGTTCGAGCGTTGCTAATCGTCAGTACCCTCAAATTCAAGGAATGATTGGATTTTTTGTTAATAATTTAGTGCTACGTACAGATTTATCAGAAAAACCTACTTTTCTTCAGTTATTACAACAAGTTAAACAAGTTGTTTTAGAAGCTTACGATCATCAAGACTTACCATTTGATCAGTTAGTAGAAGCACTACACCCAGAGCGTCACTTAAGCTACTCGCCCTTGTTTCAAATAAGTTTCGATATGGAGCATGAATCAATGTCTGATATTACTCTCCAAGATTTAAAACTTAACATATCTGAACCAGGAAGCAATGATACGGCTAAGTTTGATTTAAGCTTATCTTTACAGAAAACCAAGCAGGGATTAACAGGAGCTTTTGAATATAGTACAGACCTCTTGGATACCACGACCATTGCTCGAATGATAGAGCATTGGCAAACGCTATTGGCAGGTATTGTAGCGAATCCCGAACAAAGACTATCAGATTTACCCATTTTGACAGCAATTGAACAATCCAAGTTATTAGTGGAGTGGAATCAAACTCAACAAGACTATCCTCAGAATCTATGTATTCATCAATTATTTGAAGCGCAGGTAGAACAAACACCAGATGCAGTAGCAGTAATCTTTAAAGAGGAGCAGCTAACCTACCGAGAACTAAATGCCAAAGCTAACCAATTAGCACACCATTTACAAGCACTGGGGGTAAAACCAGAAACACTGGTTGCCATCTGTGTCGAGCGTTCTCTGGAGATGATAGTAGGACTTCTGGGGATTCTCAAAGCTGGGGGCGCATACGTTCCGCTCGATGCCGCATACCCGTCTGAGCGGTTGGCTTTCATGCTAGAAGACTCGGCTGTACCAGTGTTGCTGACTCAACAACGATTAGTTGACAGACTGGCCCAGCATGAAGCACAAATAGTCTGCTTGGATACACAATGGGAGGCGATCGCCCAACACAGCGAAGAAAACACTGCCTGCGGCGTAAATGCCGAGAACTTAGCCTATGTTATTTATACATCTGGCTCTACTGGAAAACCAAAGGGAGTTACTATTCAGCATCGATCTTTGATAAACTATACCACTGCCGTCAATATTGAGTATGAGATAGAGAAGTGCGATCGCATTCTCCAATTCTCCTCAATTAGTTTTGATGTTAGCGCTGAAGAAATCTATACCAGCTTGACATCGGGTGCAACGCTTGTCTTGCGTACTGATTCCATGCTGGACTCCATTGAGGGATTTTTGCAAAAGTGCAAGAATTGGGGAATCACTGTAATGGCTTTGCCGACAGCCTACTGGCACGAACTGACTGCTTTCTTGAGTCAAAAAACGGTGGCATTACCCCCATCATTGCGCTTAATAATCATTGGAGGAGAAAAAGCACTGCCCGAACGACTGAAAACTTGGCTTGAGTGTGTGGGAGAGCAAGTTCGTCTGGTAAATAATTACGGCCCAACAGAAGCGACTATAGGAGCTACGATATACGAGTTATCACCCGACGATACGGCATTGAGGGATCTGCCCATCGGTCGTCCCCTTGGTAATGTCCAGACCTACATTTTAGATGGGAACAGACAGCCTTTACCCATTGGTATTCCTGGTGAGTTGCACATCGGTGGCGCTGGTGTAGCACGAGGATACCTCAACCGTCCCGATTTGACCGATGAGCGGTTCATTCGCAATCCCTTTAGTAATCACCCGGGTGAACGTCTCTACAAAACTGGCGATTTGGTTCGCTACCTGAGCGACGGCAATATCGAATACCTAGGTCGGATAGATGACCAAGTGAAGATTCGCGGATTCCGCATCGAACTCGGAGAAATTGAGGCTGTACTGGCAAAACATCCGAACGTGCGCTCAGTGACAGCCATTGACCGAGAAGATGCACCTGGAAACAAGCGCCTCGTAGCTTATCTAGTCTCTAACCTTATTCCAGAACGTGTCCCTTATCACAGTGAATGCCAACTAGAACTAGACGGTAACGCCCTCACAATCCACACACAGGATATCTCCACTGGCGGCGTTGGTTTGGTGGGGGTGCCAGCTATCGAGCGAGGTAAAAGCGTCCGCGTGCATATGCAACTACCTGGAGAGAGCGAACCGCGCTGGCTTTCTGGGACAGTAGTTTGGTCACGTCCACCACAGGCTGGGATTCGCTTTCATCTTACACCCAGCGAACAGGCTCAAATCGAGCAAAGCGTAAATTATCAGTTGGACACTCAAGACTTGTGGAAAACGTTGCAGCGCACTGTAACTCGCAACCTGCGCCACTACCTGAAACAAAAGCTACCTGATTACATGATACCGAGCGCGTTTGTGCTGATGAAAGCGCTGCCGCTGACACCCAACGGCAAAATAGACCGTCGCGCCTTACCCGCACCAGATAACTTTCACAACGAACCGGAAGACAAATTTGTCGCCCCTGGCACCCCGACTGAAGCAAAACTGGCTGCTATCTGGGTTCAAGTTCTGGGATTAGAAAAGGTCAGCATTAATGATAATTTCTTTGAACTAGGAGGACATTCACTGCAAGCAGTTTCACTCGTATCCAAGCTCTCAGTAGAGATGAACCTTAAAGTTTCAGTCAAGCTTCTATTTGAGCATCCCACTATAGCTAAATTAGCCAAAGCCATCGAGCCGCTGTTCACCACTGAGTCATCTGTCAACCCAAAAGAACTTCAAACCGAAGTTGAAAAACCGATGACCGCTTCTTTACCCAAAATCACAGACTCCTCTCCATTTTTTAAACTAGAACAGCGCTCCTTGCTATCCTTGTTAGCTGTAGGAAAAATAGCACCAGTTGATTCAGCAGCTCTGGGTTATATTCCCTTTTCCTTACTAAAAGAAACAAGCTTGACTCGCAATGAAATCCTTCAAAAGTGGTTTGAAAACCTTCCGATGTGGGATGCTGTTATGGAAACTAAATGGGGTCGAATAGCGGGTCTAATCCTCCCTATATTCGAGGATGAACTATACAGCGACCAGCAGACACTTGTCCAAATGGTTGTCGAAGCTTTAGAAATGGCAGGGCGAATCGGTGCAAAAACAGTTTCCTTAACGGGTTTAATTCCCTCCGCAACGGATTACGGTCGTGCGATTGCAAAAGCTATTGAAGGGCGTACAGACTTACCGAAAATCACTACGGGACACGCTACTACCTGCTCTACTGTTGTTCTGACCATTAAGAAAATTTTACAGATTAGTAATCGTTCTTTACAGCGAGAGAAAGTCGCTTTCATCGGATTGGGGTCAATTGGAATTAATACTCTGCGCCTGATGTTAAAATGTTTGCCGCATCCTCAATCGATTATAGTGTGCGATATTTACAGTAAACTGGAATCGCTTCAAAATCTTCAACGCGAACTGAGCGATGATTTAGGATTTCGAGGTTCTGTTCAAATCGCTACCTCTTCCTCTTCATCGGAACTCCCACGGGAAATCTACGATGCTACCTTAATAATTGGGGCAACCAACGTCCCAGATATTCTCGACATCAAGCGGCTGAAACCAGGCACTCTAATTGTTGATGATTCTGGCCCACACTGTTTTTCCCCAGAACAGGCGATCGAGCGCTTTGAGAAACACAAAGATATTCTGTTTACCGAAGGTGGAGCGCTTCACGCACCTGACCCGATAGAAACGGTCATCTACCTACCCGAATCAATGAAGAAAAACATGGATGAAGATTCATGGTCAGACGAGTTTAAGCCTACCAATCCCCTAAATATCATGGGCTGCGTTATGTCCAGTCTCCTCTCTTCTCGTTTTAAGGATATGCAACCGACTGTAGGATTGCTAAATTTGAAAACTTGCGTGCAGCATTATCAAGGTTTAGAACGATTGGGTTTCCAGGCAGCCGACTTGCATTGTGAAGGCTATGTGTTGGAAGTTGAGCCAAAATAACCGCCAAATAGCAAAAATTAGCCATCATGCGTAGTCTTAAGAATCTCCGCCCCTTAAAAGGTGGAATGGGTGTTTTTTTTCTCGTCTGGTTCGGACAACTGATATCCCTCATCGGGTCGGGTCTGACAAGCTTTGCATTGGGAGTGTGGGTGTACCAGCGTACAGGATCAGTCACCGAATTCTCCCTAATTTTGCTATCGGCTCTGCTGCCCAGTATCCTGATTTCCCCGGTAGCGGGTGCCTTAGTTGACCGATGGAACCGGCGGTGGTGCATGATTCTGTCTGACTCCGGCGCGGCGATAACCACAGTGGCGATCGCCCTATTACTCGCTACCGGAAGCCTTCAAATCTGGCACATCTACCTGGCTGTCAGCCTCAGTTCCATCTGCAAAGCGTTTCAGTTACCCGCTTACACTGCTTCCACCTCTTCATTAGTGCCGAAAGAATTTCTCCCTCGTGCTAGTGGTATGGTTCAATCAGCAGAAGCGTGCGCCCAGCTAATTTCACCGCTGTTGGCAGGGGTCTTGCTAGGAACCATCGAGCTTCAAGGGATTATTTTAATTGACTTTGCCACATTCCTCTTTGCTGTAACAACTCTGTTACTCGTTCGCTTTCCTAATGTTAAAACTGCTACTGTTTTCCAAGATGAGAAACCTTCACTCTGGCGTGAAGCAATTGAAGGCTGGACTTACATTTACACTCGCCCTGGACTGTTCGCATTGCTCATTGTATTTGCCATCAATAATGTTGCACTCGGAATGATTGAGGTTTTATTCACACCTCTGGTACTTTCCTTCTCTTCAGTTACCGTTCTCGGAACGATTCAATCCCTTGGCGGTGCAGGGATGTTAGTAGGCAGCGTAGTGATGAGTGTTTGGGGAGGGCCAAGACCCTTAATTCGTGGTGTATTTGGTTTTACCTTTCTCAGTCAACTGTGCATCTTAACATTGGGATTACGCACCGATACTGCCCTTTTCGCTCTAGCTAACTTCTTGTTTTTCTTGAGTTTACCTTTTATCAATGGTTGGTGTGATGCTATTTTGCTCCGAAAAGTGGCTCCCGATATTCAAGGCCGAGTCTTTGCCACAATTAATATGATTTGTTTCTCGTGCATCCCCCTAGCTTATGCTATGGCTGGCCCCCTAGCCGAACGAATCTTTGAACCTTTAATGGCGGCGGACGGTTTATTAGCTGGAAGCATCGGTCAAATCATTGGTGTGGGGCCGGGCCGCGGTATTGGCTTGCTATTTATTACGATGGAAATTCTAGCCATACTGGTAACAGTTGCTATTTACCGATATCCGCGCTTGCGGTTTGTTGAAGATGAATTGCCAGATGTGATTTAGTGCTTGGGGAAAGCCGTGAGTGTATCGGTGTTGATTCTCAGTCGGCGTGATAGCTTCAGCATTTGCTGCTGGTGATGAGAGCGATCGCCCCTTATGCGATCGGCGAAGATGAAGGACGCCTCACTCGTGCCGGTTGCAACGGCTGAGTCCACCGCTTCATTTATCTGATACTCTCAAAAAACTATTCCATCACTAGGGCAGGATTTGGGGATACCCGTTTAGGGCAACAGTTGGGGTGCGGGCCGTCAGGAGGGCGCTTGAAAAATGCACGCAGAATTCTGGAACTGGCGTTTTTACTTCAGAAAAGAAGCGATCGCAATCCGCCCCGAAATGATGAAACGTAAAGCCGCCTAAGCAAAAAAATTGCTAGAGGGGCATTTTTACAGGCGATTTTTAAGGAGATGCCAGATTATCCTATAGCTGTCTTTCCAAGGATCGAACCTCGACTTTTCGTTGCTTGAAATGGCGCAAACTCGTTAAATTTCCAAGATTGTGACAGTTATAGAGTTAGATGGCGATCGCTCATTCGCTTCAGACGGTATTGTTTGCGAATAGGCGTTAAATTTTTACAGTCTGTAGATTTTCTTAATATAAATAACCAAAAAAAGGGGTAAAACCCCCTTGACAAGCATCTATCTAAAGAAATAGAGTTTTTATATCGAAAGATAGAAGACAGTTAGCTGGTTCCCAACTAACCGATAAAAGTATTGCCTCTGTCAGCAGGTATTTCATCATTACCAGGTTGAGGATAAAAAATTGAATTCTCACGCATCTATTTTTTCAGAACGTGGCGATCGATCGTCAGATATGCCAAATATTTTGGCTTCACTGGCAGGAGTATCGAGATTATGTTTACCGTTGCTCCATAAAGTGGATGGGCGGGAACCCAACCGATGCTGATAGCAAAGTGATTTCTCCCTTGACCTTACCTGGAGGGCAGTTGATACTTTCCTATGAAAGAGCCTTTGTATTCTCTTGATAGCAAGCAGGACGCATTTTTTTATCCGCAGTTCATCTTACTGATGGCCAGATTTATGGATCTTTGCTTCCCAGTTGCAAGGCGTTAGAGTCGCTTGTAAAACACATTATTATGAAAAAACATATTAGGTTAAAATTACATAAAAGTTTATCAACGGTGGCAGTCCCTCATTGGCAGGATTTTCTGTCAGACGAAGTGACTGCGCCCAGTAATATACATCCTCATATCGATGCGGTTTTAGCTAAATACAATATTCCTGTCTGGGTAACTAAGGAATATAAGTTCGACGGGGTTGACTGGAAACAGGAAGAATTAGAGAGTGGACTTAATAGAGTCTATCGACTAATTGTTCAGAAAAATATTCCCATTCCTGAGCAAACAATCCTAGAAATTTCTATACTTCCTATCGTAGAAACTATAGAAATTGGTCAACTTGTTGAATCTAATTTACCTGATATTTATGCGAGTGAGATGAGCATGACTATCAATTGTCATGCTCGACAAGCAATTGGTTTAGATATTGCTCACCAGTTATTTACTCGTGGCGATCCGCAGATTATCATTGCAGTTCTGGATACTGGTGTTGAATTAGATCATCCTGAATTAACAGATGCTTTGCTGCCAGGAGATGACTTCGTTCATATTATTGATGGGGCTGGGCAATTTATCGGAAAGCACTTGGGTTACGATCGCTGTCCTGATGATGAAGTTGGTCACGGAACTCATGTAACAGGTATTATCGCTGCTAAGGGAGAAACAGCTCCAGTCGGAATTGTCCCTCAATGTCGAATTTTGCCAGTGCGGGTATTGGGAACGATGAAGTCCGGCAATAAACGAGTGGGGGCGGGGTTGATTGATAACATTAATGCTGGATTGAAATGGGCCATCGACCAAGGGGCCGATGTGATTAATATGAGTCTGGGAATCAAGCACACAGGTGGCGCATTTCCTCATCAAGAAATTGTGGATTATGCCCAGCGCAAAGATGTAACTATTGTTGCCGCATCAGGCAATGACGGTCTTGAAGAGTCATACTACCCCGGTGCTTTCCCCCATGTCATTACTGTGGGTGCAGTTGACGAACGTGGGGAAATAGCCAATTTTTCTAACTACAGCAAAGTGGATATTGTAGCACCAGGAACTAATGTCTTTAGCACTTGGGTAGAAAAAAAATATGCTTTTTCTACCGGGACTTCTCAAGCCGCTCCGTTTGTTACCGGGGCAGTTGCTATGCTAAAATCTTACGCATTGCAAAAGTGGAAACACCGCTTATCCGATAGCCAGGTAAAGCATATTTTGCAGCATACTGCTGACAAGATAGATCCCAAGTTTAAGCATCAGAAAGCTGGTTTTGGTAGATTGAATTTGCCTGATGCTCTACGAATGCTGAACTACAAACTTAATTAATGGAGACTTACGATGCAAGCACAAATTGCTAACCAGGACAGTAATGATGAAACTATCGGCTTTATGAAGAATTTACTTGAAACTGATACTGATGAAAAACTGAATCCAAAACCCGAAAAACCAGTTCCGTCTCATCCTCCTAATCCATCTTTGGAAAAACAGATTATCTATCTGATTACTGAAGGTATTTTTACTGTATCTGCTGATTCACTAACAGGAACTCAGTTTCAAAATTTTTCAGGAAAAGAGCGACAAATAAAATTTAAAGCTTTAGGTTGCTGGGCGCGTAAAGGAAGTGGCCAGGAATGCGATGCAAGAGGCAATTCTGAGGGAAAAGCAGGCGAAGGTTATTTATTGCCAACAGCTAAAGAAAATTGTTTAGTGATTCAATCACCTAGGGGTATCTCCTCCAAACGAGAGCCGGAAGCTTTTTCGGAATTGGAATGCGAAATTAAACTGGAACCAATGGAAATAATTACTTTTATTCGTAATGACAAACCACATTCTTATATTTATAAAGAATGGACAGGCGACCTCATAATTGAGTGGTCTTTGTTGTAGCCCAGCTCAAAATAAAGTGACCAGAGAACTAATGAAGTGTATTCAGTTGAAATGATATAGAGGAGGAAATAATGGCTCTTAATTATACTTCTAATAATGGACAGTCCTTGAAACTCAACAAACCTTTTGAGGATATAGATCAGATAGCAGTTGAGGCTTTGAATAAGACAGAAAAAGAAATTGAAGCAGAACATCCAAACTCTAGAGACTTTATTAATAAACATCGTGGATTAACATCAGATGCTATTCAAGTTGTAGACCTACTTAATAGAAGCATCGCTCTAGAGTCCATCAACCGCTTTTTACTTTCAAGAGACGCTATTTATGTGGCTATTATTCAATTAGCTAAAGAGGAAGACAATGTTGCGGATGTAGCATCTCTTCGCACTTCAGTTTTAAACAAAGTCGCAAACCGACCAAGAAGAAAATTTTTGGCGTATCTTGCAGCAGATATTTTTAAGAAAAAATTAATTTGCATAACTCAGATTAATACTGAAAGTAAGCAAAAGCAATTAAGAGACTTGCTCTTAACTGAAAATATTCCTATTTCTATTAAAGAGGGAGAATTAATTCCCTCATTTATGAAATTGTTTGAAGGTTTCCTGAGAGAAGGAGATATTCCTTTTTATGTAGATGATTATTTGAATCAATACGATATTTCCAACAGTGCCTCGGCTAGGCGGAGGATTAGACAGGAAATGATCGAGGAATTGATCGAGTTAAATGCCTTTAATGAAGAAAGCATTAAGCAGCATTTACCTACAGTTTATAACGAGGCCAAAAAACTTACTAAACCTAGCCATACTAACAACGATCCTGTCAAGAGCGTACTTGGTGGTGGTAGAAGTTCTAAGTTGAACTTATCAGTCAATCGCTTTGATGAAGCAGAACACGAGTATCAGGAGATTGTAAAAGAAAATATCAAAGCGGCGGGAATGCTGGATTACATTTACTACTTCGATCGCTACTTTCATGCCTTCGATGTCGCAAATCTGCTAATTATGAAGTGGGCAGGCGGAACATTAAATATTCCTGAAGGCGAAACGGCTGGAAAACTTTACGGCTTCCACAAGCTGCGAGACAATCGCAATAGCCCAGAAGAAAGGGCCATGTTGTATAAGCGGGTGCTGAATAAAGGTGAGGGGCAAGTCCTCCAAAATATGGTGGTTAATGAAGCCTTCCCCATCTACTGGGAGCAGTTGATGTCTGAAATGCTTCAGTACATTCAAAAGTCAGAAAGTAAATCTCATCTAGACTCATTAAACAACAATGGAATTTCCCGAACACGGCTTTATCAATTGACTAGAAATTTACAGCAAAATCTGACTGAACACATGACAGGTATGGCCCACTTGCAGGTTCAATAAGACTATGCCCACTTGCAAGACGCTTTAGACATTATCAACAGTGAGGAAATTCGTAACTACTTTGGCGGTCGTCGCCAAACTTTATGGGATATTATCGAACGAGTGGTTAAAGAAGGATTGGGTATTCCTCTTCAAACCGAAGCGATTAAAACTCTAGCAATTCAAGGAAATAGGGTTTTTGAGTGGATTGCAGAGTTTGATGAAAGGACAGTTACGAGCGAACAGTTCAATGAATTCCGCAAAGCAGCGGAGGCTTGGATTATTTCTCAGGCTTCTCTTTCATCTGGTCAGCTTGCCTTGGCTCCCAGTAGCAGACTGTCTGCCCACAGTCAAACTACTCCCTCTAACAACGGCAGGGGTCTAGCTGGGGCGGGTTCTGTGGATAACGATTTTGACGATTGGTAAATCAGGACAATACTCATCGAAGTTCATCAAGTTTTAGAGAGGAAAAGTACCAATGCCGACAGATCCAAAACTGGAAGCCCAAGCTCGCCAACAAGCTCGCGAGCAGTTAAGCCGAGATCCAGATTTTAGCCAAAAAGACCGGGAGCAACAATTTGAACAGTACAAAGATTTAGTTAGGACTGAATATAACAAATTGGTTAACGACGAACGAGATAAAGAAAAGGAACGAGATAAAGAAATAGAAAGCCGGAATAAACAATTAGCTGCCGAGCAAAGCTTTTCGGGAGCGATGGCAGCAGGTGACATGATTAATGACAACCGTCACCTGAATCGGCGAATTGAACAACAGGGAGAACTGGCTGGTAACACACTGCGGCAAATTGATTTTCCTAAGTTTGTTAAAGATTTACTCAAATCGGTTTTCGATGCTAACCTCCAGGTCACCCAAGACCAGATGAATTCCTATGTGGAGTTAGTTAAACAACTGACTAAGCCAGTTTCTGAGTTGATAAAGACTATTGATGACGAATCTGCCAAGCTGTTTTTAGCTGAGAAGTTCAGTGATAAATTCCAGATATTAGCTAGTTCTACTAATCCCGGTGTGAGAGGCTTTGATGAAGGGAATAGTGGAAAGATGCAATTAGCTGATAAGGATGGAAATGAAATAGACAAAGCAGAACTTGAAGGCGAGATTGCTAGAGCTAAGTTAGAGATTGTGCGGCAGAATCAACGCTTGCTAGAAGAAATGCTGTTAATGGGCGTGAACCGCATGGTCGTAGAGAACGGTAAAATTAAAGCTTCTGTTGATTTCAATATCACGGCAAAGGAAAACATTAGAAAGTCGGATAACGCCCACGAGCAAAATATTCATTCACAAGGTAGAACTGACAATTATGGAGGAGGTGTTTCATTTCTTTCTTGGTTGGGAGTCAGATTTGATGCTGGGACTCAAACCACTGACACCCACACTAATATTGCTATTTCAACGGCTAATGCAAACAGTACCTCTACAACAGATTCATCCACTAAGGTGCATGGGGAAGTAGAAATTAATTTCAAATCAGACTACTTCAAACTTGATAACTTTAAAGATATTTTGCAACCATCAGGGCAGCGGAACCAAGACAAAAAATCGCCCGGAGGTAGCAACGCTGATGGTCAAGCATCAGAATCGGCTGAAGCCGTTAGTTGATGGAGTTGCAAGCGATGGCATTAGCGTTTCTTCGATTTCAAAGTAGTGATGAGGTTCACGATCGCTTTCAAGTCGATCTGGGTACAAACACATTTTATTTCTATACCATTGGGGACGGGGAATTACTTCATGCTAAAGGGCTGACGCTGATAAAAAATCCTAAATCTACTTCGCCTTTAATTGGCCCTCTGCCAGAAAGTAATTTGGGACGGACTGTTCTGGAAGTACCAAAAAAAGACTTCGATCGCAAAAACAGATTTATTCAAATCACTTCTTTTAGAACCCAGACGCAAGAGGGACCTGCCGTTTCTGATATTGTGGAAGTGTTGGCAACTAACCCCCCTAATAATGATGATTTGCCTATTATGTCTTCCAGTGAGACTGCTGTGATGGAAACACCAACTGTTACTGATTCCGATCGACGAACAAATCCGCCCGTTGTGGAAACTGTGCCGTTTGCTTATCAGGAGCAGACTCCTGTTAGCGAGGCGATGTTTTTGGGTACGTTAGCTAGTGTAGTCTCTGGTGTGGCTAGCAGACTTTTACCTACTGTCGCAAAAGCTTTGCCCCACATACTCCCGGCTATTGGCAGCTTTTTAGGTGGGGGGTCTAGCAACGGTGATGTGGCGGAAAAGGCGGGTGCTGATAATGGAACGGCTATTTTAGCTAAGTTGCTCTCCGATGGGGAAACTATCAAGCAACTGACAAGCTTATTGCAGAAAAAAGCCAAGAAATCTAAAAGCGATGATTCTGTAGCTGAAATTTTGGCTAAATTGCTCAAACAAGCTGCCAAAGCTGCCCAGGAAACACCAGCGGATGCGGATAGCGAAACCGCTGGGGCGATGAGCCTGGATATTAGCCAGCAACAGGAGTTAGTTGATGTAGTGAGAGCATTTACGGTTGAGTCGGGGAGTACATGGGAGGATGCTAACCATCCTTTGTTACAAACTTTCTCGGCTATGACCAATTTAATGCTAGAAAGCCCTAAATTACTGTCAGTGGCGGCTTCATTAGATAGCAATGGTTCAGATGTCCATTACAGTACCCGCCATTTCAGTCAGGGATTAGCTGCGCCTACCCAAGTGCCGGATTTTGAGCGGGTGGATGGGGTGCGGTTGCAATTTGCCAATATCAGACCTCAGATGATTCGGGGGCGGGAGAAGGCGCTGTATCGCTGTGACGCGGATGTGGATTTTCCTTTAATTGTGGATACGCCTCGGACGATTAGCAGAGGGGAACTGCACTTGTTAGTTACTAATGCGACGACTTTGGAAATTTTAATTGAGGATAGATATCAGGTCGAGAATGTTACTTCTGGCAGGTTAGCGGCAGTACCGAGGCTGAGTTGGCGGCAGTTGTCCAGGCTGAAGCCGAATGAAGATTATATTGTTTCTGTGGCTTTGGTGTGGGTGGCGAAATCGAAAACCAGTCAGGCGCAAAAGCGATTGGGCAGCAATGCGACTCAGTTGGTTAATTTTACCAGGGAATATTGCTTTGACCGCATGGGTAATGCTGGAGAGGTGATTCCCCTCAACGATGTAGAACAGCACCGCGCCTACTGGCACAAGGTTTGGCACGGCAACTTTACCGAAAATATGCGGCGGATTTCTTGGGATTGCAAGTATTACTTTGCCCTGGAACCAGAACGCAACAGCAACGCCAGGATGGAAACGGTGAGCATTATTGACGACCAAGATTCTACCAGGCGATCGGGGCGGATGAAAACGGGGTTAATTATGAGTCCTTATGAATTGAACGATTTAATCGGGAAAATTTCCAGCTATCCCCAACTGGAGGAAGCAGAATTGGCGGCGCTGATGTCTTCGGAATTTAAAGATAGTTTTAGCCAAGTGGCACAAAACAAGGTGCAATTTGAAGGACATCGGGGGGATGCGGTGGCGCTGTGGGCGTACCCGGAAATGAAATTGCAGCAAGTGGTACTGAAAAAAGTGGAACAGACGGATGGGAATGGACAGGTGATGCAATTGTCTGAGCGATCGGTTTATTTTCCGGTTCCTACTGTGGCTCACTTTATTGGAGTGGGTACTTAAGAAAGGAATACTTAGGCACTCAGGTAAGGTATAAAAGTGCCAAAATACAATAAATTTTATTGTCTTCTTTTTAGTTCAGGATTCAAAAATGGAAAGTAAAAAAAGCAACAGACCTACGCATAAAAGTAACAGACCTACATTGATTGGAAAAAGAAAGGCTGATAAAAACCTAGATATAGATATATATCAAATAACAGTTGGCACTTGGAACATTGGTCACCTAAGCTCTGGAAATAAAGATATAAATAATAAAAAACAATGTATTCTAAAATTATTGGATAGGAAACCTAAAATAGATCTGCTAGTAATACAGGAGGTCAATGAATTTGATAAAACTTTCGATTCATGTTTTTTAGATACAATCCAAAAACTTGGATACAGTGCTGATAAAGGAATAGAGTTCAAAACTGGATCGACTCAGTATACCTCACAAAAACAAAGCGCTCAGTATGAGTATTATGTTTTATTTTATTTAAAAGACAAATTTGCTCTTGACGATATCATCTGTAACGAGATTAAAATTTATGAGGAAGCAAACAAAAACGTTAGTCTTGATAAAAAAGAAGAAAGATCTAAATCTGCCGTAATTGACCAATACAAGTATCTTGGTGATAGATCCATCATAATAAGGGAGAAGGACTGTTATGAACTTGTATATCATGCCCAACAATGTGAATGGACGCCTTATAGACCTGTATTAGTCAGAAAGCTATCCTTACTTGGAAGTAATCGAAGTATATTATTAGGAACTGTACATACCTCACCGTCGTATGACGTTGTATTGACATCCAAAGAATATGTAAAAGGAATGATACAAATAAGTCAATTATTAGATAATATACCCTGGATTTTAGCTGGGGATTGGTATGTCCAAGATGGCGAAAAAATTGATACAGAAGGAAAGAAGACCATCAAAGAGGAAAATGATTGGTCAAAATTTTTGAAGGAGCGATCCTGTCTCTTGTTGAACCCGCTGTACACAGAAAATCGAACGGCTACAGGCCCCGACATTAACAGTATAGATATAAAAAAACAAACAAACTTTCCAAAAAACGGAGAAGGAATGATTGCAGACTACTTTATTGTCTCCAAAGATTTTTCCGAAGAAATAACTACTTTTGTACTTGTTCCCAATTATATACTTTCCCAAGGTGATGCGAAGCATAAATCAGAAGAAGTTTACAAAATTTGGTATTCCGATCATGCACCTGTAATAACTCACCTCTCTATCTCGCCATTACGATTATTTCAAGCAAATGCGTCATTGAGTCAAGCTAAAAGTGTTTTTCCGCAGTTCTCCTATGATCTCACTTATGCTATGTCAGACGAACCCATCCTCCTCAACGGTATGAAAGTCCTCTTCGACAACCCCACACCAACGACACCCGTCACCCTACAACCCAAACAAAAGGGAACGAATAATGGACGCTGAAGCAGAAGCAAACACCCCACCTGAACCGATTAACAATATCCTCACTCCTTTCGCCCAGGTAATCGACAAACTGGTAGACTACGGCGACCCCCTAGAAAACCCAATTACCGGACAGGCACTCAAAATTAGCGAAGTCAAAGTCGCCATGCCTCTAGAATTGCGGGTGGAACCCAAAGCAGCCGCACGAGTTGCCCTCAAAGCCTCCGCACCCACGCAAAAAACCGAGACAACAATTATGCCCGTGTTTCATCGCCTGACATTGCGGATTGTCATTAACGATGGTGAATTCTAACAATCGCCCCTGGAATTTAAATTCCTTCCTCGATTCCCTGATTGAGGAACTAGAAGACGCTCACGAGATGCTGTCAGTTAAAGGACTCAATCGCAAACTCAGTTACATGGTGCAAGATGTTGTTTTAGATTTGCAACTGTTTCCTGAATTTGACGGCGATAAAGTGTATTTCACCACCGCTAAACCAGGAGAAACCGGAGCGGCAAAAGTCTCAGTTAAGCTTGGCTCCATCCGCGACCATCAAATTCTAGAAATGGCAGACCTGGAATTTGATGATGAATTCCACATCAATCGCACCGAATTACCAGAACCCACTAAAAAAGAACTGAAAAAAATTGGCATTCAATCTGTCCGCGAACTGCGAGACACCATTGAAAATCGCCAAGTGAAACTTGACTCAGTTTTGGAACATCCCGTCGATTACAAGGAACTCGCAGCAGCCGTCAATAAATTTTATCGCGGACAACAGCCGCCCGCAGTTTCTAAAGCTAGTTTCACCAGAAAGGATGGTAAAGCAGTGATTACCTTGCAAGGGGAAAATTTAGCAGACGTACCACAATCTATAAAAAATTTGGCAACGGCACAATCTCTAGAGCAGTTTCCCATCGCCACATTAGACGGGGAAAAAGTCGAGGTCATTTCTGCCAATACTAACGAATTAAAACTGCAAGTGGAGGAAACCCAAATTAAAGGCAAAACTCAACAGCTAAAAGTTGCCCTCGATCCCTACGCCGTCATCTCCATGAATCTGAAATCCTGAACCCAGCCTCTATGCCAGACTTCGATGTTAGCACTGATCGCCCACCAGCACTCCCCCAAGAGTCGCCAGAGCGATCGCGCCCATCCCAGTCTGATAGCAGCTACCCCCTTCAGTACCGGGGAAACAACCGATTCCTCGCCCTAGAAGCCGAGTT
Source organism: Microcoleus sp. B3-D7 (assembly GCF_036705305.1). Taxonomy (NCBI): domain Bacteria; kingdom Bacillati; phylum Cyanobacteriota; class Cyanophyceae; order Oscillatoriales; family Microcoleaceae; genus Microcoleus; species Microcoleus sp. B3-D7. The sequence continues at coordinate 117,164 of NZ_JAUBUE010000014.1, forward strand.
GCGCCAAAAACGACAGGCAATTCAAGATCCGGTTGGTCACTTAACTGATGGGTTTGACTCCTCGCCAACCCCTCCCCTGAGAGGAGAGGGGCTTTCCAGCGCCCCCTTCCCTGCAAAGAAAGCGGGCTGGGGGGTTAGGGTTTCCGACAGACAAAATTTCCCCCAAATACAACCAGCAAATCCACCTCAGTACCAGCTAACTGGACGCAATCGGTGGCTGGAATTGGAAAGAGAGTTGCAGTCTCGCCGGCAAAATAACAGTCTACCGCAGAGCGATCGCCCCTCCATCCCCGCGCCCCCCAGCCCAAAACCCGCCATCCAAAGACAAGTTTTCGACTACAACGAACCGATTCGCCTGGAATATCATTCCAGCAGTTTTCCCCGCGCCGATCCTCCCACCAGCGATCGCGCCCCGCCCCCTCAAGAAGTCCCTGCTGTCAGCCCCACCTGGCAAGTCGCAAATTCTCAGGATGAAGTAAACTCTGAAGCGATACCTACCCTACGGGAACCTCTTCGAGGAACGGTAAGCTTCGCTAACGCGCCTCCTCCAGACAACCAACAGCCCCCAGCCGTCCCAGATACCGAGAAACCGCCCCCCCCCAAATCGCCCACCTTGGAGGAATTAGCCACTGCATTACTAGAGATTATCAACCAGCAAACCCGCCCACCCGTCGAAGTTTCCACCAGTTCCGCCAGTCCTTCACCCCCCCAACCGGAGATAAATGCTAATCCACGCAGCGCTGTTAGTCAACAAATGGGCACAGATATGCCCTATGCTACCGTCTTTGACTTGGGAACGGTTGAATTGGAATTGGAGCAACTGTTTGATACATTCGACCGGGAAATCGAACAGACAGAACAAGCAAACGTTGCCGATTTGGAACAGCGATTTGATGAATTCGATCGCGCTTTGGACGCACAACAGTCAGATAGCAAGGTTAAATCTAAACCCGCCAGTCAAACTAAGCGATCGGGTTTGGGCTTTGCCCCCAAAAAACCGTAAATATGAAGATAGTTTTGTAAATTTTATGGCATCTGCTTAGACAATATAGAGAGCAAATAAAACTCTCAAAAAAATTACTTTAATTTGAAGACCTTAGAAACTTTAATGGAGGTGCTGTGATGGTGAAATCTAATAAAAAACCTAATCGCCTAGCTGAATTAGCAAAGGAAATGAAAGAGCAACCCGCGCAGCAACAGCCTCCTCCAACATCTGAGCCACAACAATCCTCTACTTCTGGGGGGTTGTTTGGATTGGCTGAACGGCTGGCGGGGCAAACCAAGACACCACCCCAGGCATCGCACCCCGAACCCAGCCAAGCTCTACCTTCTGCCAAGACAAGCAAATTGTTTGCACTAGATAAGCAGTTACACGGCAAGCCAAACCAGCCAGATTCACAACCGCAACCTCAATCTGAAGTCTCTCAAGCCCAAAGCTTCGATCAGAACGAGCCCATTGTAGTGCAGTCTCGCGATCGAGAAACTGTCGAAGCTTTCGATTGGAACGAGCCAATCGTCTTGGAATCTCCCCATCAAGAATCTGCCGAAGCTTTTGATTGGAACGAGCCAATTGTATTGGAATCTCCCAGTCAAAAACCTGATTTATCGGAACTGTCTACCGCCCAAGCTGTTCAACGTTTGCCTCTGGGCAGCTATCTATTAGAAAGTCTGGAAAATCCCACCCAGGCTTTTGCTGTGGAGCCATTTGAATCATTCCAACCTCCTGTTACCTTTGCTGTAGAAACTCAGTTTGCTGCTGAAACTGTCCCTGTCGCTTCACCGTCTGCCCAACCAGAGACAGCATCAGAGCAACCTCCATCCCCTCCCTTAACCCAGACTCAAGTCACTGAGCCAAAACTGGCTTCCTCTGAGCCAGTCACAAAGGTTTCTCCACCTCTAGAGTCTCCCCAACCTGAAGAAAATACGATAGCTCAAAAACCCGTGACGCCAGACAGCGAGGAGCCACAAGCGCCAATGGATGCGAAAGCCTTGGCGATGGAGCTACTTAATATACTTGAGGCTAAACAGGCAAGTCAGGCACAAAACCAATCCCCTGCGGCTGCTTTGGGGCTAGAAATGCAGGATTCTATGCCATCGAATCCCCTTAGCGAAGCGACTGAAGAATCTAACCCGGTTTCAGCCATCGTGGTTTCTTCCTTTGATGAGTTAGACAAACGCCTGGAAGCGGAAAAGCAACGGGAAGAGGCGATTTCTTCAGCGCTAGGGGTAACTGAGGCACCGCTTAAACCTGCTACCGTTACTGTGGTTTCCCCCTTCGACGAGCTCGATCGACGCTTGGAAAAGGAAAAGCAACGGGAAAAAGCGAGCGATCTGGCCCAAACTGTAACAGAAGCCCCAGCTAAACCTGTTACTGTACCCGTGCTTCCTTTATTTGACGAGTTAGATAAACGCCTGGAAGCAGAAAAGCATAAGGAAGAGGCGATCGCGCAGGCACAAGCTGTAATAGAAGCCGAAGCTAAACCTGTTACTGTTACAGTTCTTCCCTCATTTGACGAGTTAGATAAGCGACTGGAAAAGGAAAAGCAACGGGAAAAAGCGAGCGATCTGGCCCAAACTGTAATGGAAGCCGAAGCTAAACCCGTCATTGTATCCGTGGTTTCTTTATTCGACGAGTTAGACGAACGACTGGAAGCCGAAAAGCAGCGGGAAGCGATCGCGCAGGCACAAGCCGTAACAGAGTCAGAAGCTAAACCCGTCACTGTTACCGTCTTTCCTTCTTTTGACGAGTTAGACGAACCAGTGGAAGCGGAAAAGCACGAGGCGGCGAGCGATAGCCAACAGGCGGTAAATGAGTCAGCACTCAAACCCACCACTATTAATACAGTTGCCCTATCCGACGAATTGGATCAACGTCTGGAAGAGGAAAAGCAGGAGAACGTTCCGATTCTTCCCCCTGGTGGCGCCGACTTGACTAGCGTGGATTAATTGTCACAGGAAAAATGTATCACATAACAGGCGATCGGGTCGAACCCCAGGGGAAGACTATCCTTACTCCGTGCGTCAGTATTCTTGTTCTTGTCGGGCATTTTTGATGAGCCTACCCAATGAGATTTTGCACTACTGCACAATCAGTAGCCGGGAGCGACCCGGTAAAGGGCTTTATTTACGACGAACCAATCGAATTTCAGCTTTGATGATTTCAGTTTGCTCTTTAGTAACAGAGCGAAATCTTCTGCTTCGAGCGAAGTGCCTAAAATCACAACTTGACCGTGGATTATGTCTCCATTACAAGTTTTGCAAGTAGGATTTATCTCTTTCCTTAAAAAGTCATCGTCACAAATAAAACTAATTGCCCGATCGCTGAAACTGTTATAGGAACCAACTTCAATGTAAGCTGATTCACCTGGATTTCTTACTAAGTTTTCCATTTCTGCAAGAGCCAGCATTTCTGCCGATTCTCTGATTTCAAGCCCTTTCGAGTTCACTAAACAGTAAAACATTTTTGATGACAGAGCGAGCGTCAATTACGCTATATCAATCTCATAAACAGGACTTACGCAAGCACACTATATGTAGCGTGCCAAGAAAGAGCGATCGCTTGAGAAATTTAATAAAGCGAGCGCCATTGAGGTCGAAAATTTAACTTCTCAAAAATCACCTAATTTGCTGTTAAGCAGGTGTCAGCTTGAGAGTAGGAGTTCTAAGTTCATTTTTCAGATATTCAGACAATAGTTCATGCTTTAAGTGGTAGAAAATTTTACCTACTAAATAGGCTTTTTTTAAAGGAAAGTCCAGAGTAAAATTGCACAAGCACTATGATTTCTTTGTATCTAAAATCGACGACATTGGCAAGAGTTAACCCGGTCAATTGTTTTAGTTCACGATGGATGGAATTACTGAATTTTCCAACGCTATGAATTAAACGGTTTTTACCCCCGTTATTGAATTTTGATTTAGGTCATTTTTTGCGACATACAGGAGATTGCCAGCTTATAGATGACAGTAACAGCATTTATTAAACCAGTTTTTTAGATGTTGAGGATTTATTAAATCGAGTGATCTGGCAATTAAGGTATCAATCATTTTTTTTGTAGTTGGATAAAAGCTTCGCAGAAAAGATTTAAGTTGCGACCACCATAATTCAATGGAATTAAAATCAAAAGAATACGGTGATAAGTTAATAATACTTGCACCAACTGCTTCAATCATCGGTGCAATAGAAGCCATTTTATATGCTGGTCAATTATCCATTACTACTACCGCTTCCACCCCGAGTTCCGGCACTAAAAACTTTAAGGGTAAACACTTCAAAAGCCTTGCCACCCATTGAGTCATTTATTGTCATTAATGCCACTATTTTTTAATACTAATAGCTCCAAATGCTGTGATTTTTACGCCGCCGGATGTAAAATTATTTTATATCTAATACTCTGGTATCATGAGGCGAGAGAGCATAATTTGTATTCAACAAATAAAACCTCCTTTAATCTATAAATAAATACCAGGTTTTATGGATGTATAATTTCACTGTTTTTCAGTATTTTCTTCTTAATTTTTGCACCCGTTCTGTCGCCGCTTGACTGCTTCTTCGTAGCGTCTTTTTTTTCTTAGTTCCAGCCTTTTTAATTCTCGATACATGGCACTACGACTTATCCATTGTCCGTAAAGATTTCCCCAGTATTCACTTGGGTTCTGACAAAGTGAATACTGGATATTTTTCTACCAGTTCATGAAGTTGACACTTAATATCCATTCAACTCACTTTAGAGACTTCCACCTTGACGCAAGGGTTGAATGTCTCCTGTAATTTGTTTGCGTTTTAGCAGCCGTTCGACAATCATATTTACTAACATCTTTTCTAGCAGCTAGTTTTCGTGCTTGAGGTGTCACCCTGTTCATAAGCTTTGACTACTTTTTCTCGCTTGCTCGATCGGTAATAGTTTCATTACTACTACTGTTATACTTATTTTAAGTGTACTCTATTTACCTACAATCTGCTGTATTAGTGGCAGTTGTATCTATTCCTACTTCAATACCGTTTAATTTAAAGCTAACATCGGTATTCATATTGCTATCGACGAGCGAGCGAACTGTTATTGTTGTAGGGATTGTGAGAAATTCTAAGATTTATCTAGCAACAGAATTTGTAATTATAATTGGTTTTTTCACAGTTCTGTAACTTTGAGAACTGTGGGATTTTTTTAGCGACAAAACTCTAAGTATGTAAGAGTTATTAGTGCAGCCAATCAACAATTATGTCATAATGAGTTTTATACAGAACAGAGATATTCCTATGAAACTGCATTTTCCAGGAATGAATCCTTATCTTGAAAATCCTACTTTGTGGTCAGAAGTTCACTCCTGGCTGATTATCGAGTTGGCCCGATCGCTTAATCCCTCACTCATACCCAAGTACCGAGCTGCTGTAGAGAAACGGGTTTACATGGATTCTCTACTGTCGGTATTCCAGATGCCTCCGTTTTTCAACAAAACCCTGAAACATCGGGAGCCCCGAATCGTGTAACAACTGGGGTTTTAACTAAACCAATTCGAGTAACATTGCCCCTGACTGAAGAAATCACAGAACGCTATCTAGAGATTCGGGAGGTCAAAACTGGGAAGGTGGTAACGGTTGTAGAAGTTCTATCACCCAAGAATAAACGAGTCGGTGAAGGTCGAGATAAGTACCTCACCAAGCGACAAAAAATTCTGGACAGTGCTACTCATTTAGTTGAAATCGATTTGCTCAGAACCGGAAACTTTATGCCGATGGTTCAAGGGATTCGATCGGACTACCGCATTTTAGTCAGTCGGGCTAATCTCCGTCCTGAAGCTGAAGTTTACCCGTTTAATGTAACCGAACCGATTCCCCAATTCTTGTTTCCTTTGCAGCCACCAGATGAAGAACCTGTTGTGAATTTAGCTGAGATTTTAGAACAGGTTTATCAGGAGGCGGCTCTAGATTTGGCAATCGATTATTCCGTACAGCCCGTCCCACCGCTGAGTGAGAGTGACTTTCTTTTTGTGCAGTAAGAAAGCAGAATCATCGGAAAGCTAACGCTTTTCGACGCTGTTGTGCTTTTGCAGCCCGCTGTGCGGCATCCGCTTCCTCGCTAGCCTGGTTATCGCTATAGCTTTTTCGAGCTTTTTCAATTTACGAAAGTTGCTTAAATTCACTTTTGAGTTTTCTTAGTAATAGCAAGTTGAGGGCTGTGAAAGTTTCATTCTCAATGGCCGACTATTAATATCCTGATTGAAGTAGCGCTCCCGAGAGCAAATCTGTTAGTTTGAGTGTAACAGCCCACTGGTTTAAGTAAGCGAGATCGAGTCGTTCCCCTTGCACCTTCAAAACTCCCAACACATCCCTCCACTGCTTTTGGGAACCGCCAGGAATTAGTTTATACCAACTGAGTTTTTGTTGGACGATATCTTCGGGCGAGTAGATGTAAATTCCCTCTTCTTGTAAGCCGCTAACAGGATAAAGCTGACGGCGGCTCATCACCGAAGTCGAAAAAGGGTCATCGCTGCCCATCACAAAAATATCCGCTTTCTCCATAGAAGGCAAATAGATGACATTGAACGATGATTCGCGGGGTGCTGTTCTTGACTTGGCAATCGCTTCAGTCACAGCCGACTCGCTGATGTAAAACTCGCCTGACATGGCATCAATTAACCTCTGTGCTGTTCGCGATTCCAGGTCAATTACTAAATCCAAATCTTGCGTCGATCTGTTCTCTCCCAACAGCGAACTTGCCACCGAACCTCCCACTATATATGGAATATTCAGCGGTAGCAAGATGCTGGCTATTTTTTGCGCTAATTCGATCGGATCTGCAATCACGAGTTCACCCCAATCTTTACTGTCTGATAAAACTTCTATCCACTCAGCACCCAAGCACCTTTTAATAAATTCTTGTCGAACTTTTGCCTCAGTAGCATTGGGATACTGGTTCTTTATTCCAGATATTGCCAGCCTTCGCACCGCTTGATTGAAAGCGCAAGTCCGCTGTACTTTTTGTTGGGGCGTTAACTGTCGCAATAGCTGAAACATCAGCACGTCAGCTTCAATGCTGGTATCGATAGATTGTGGCTTGTATCCTGACTTAACTGTGACTGTTGGTATTGGCGGCATGATGCAATCTCGATTCCAGGCATAGATTTCACTATTGTATTACAAAGTCAAAGTTTTTCAAACCGCTTTAGAAAAATGATATTTTTCCTTAATTATCATGAAATTATAACAATAAAAAGACTTGCTATAATGATGTCCAAAGCAAAGGCGATAGTTGCCAGAGCTACTAACCAGATGGCAAGATTTAGACGTTGTAATGTTTAATTATCCAACGAAAAATTCTGAGTAAGACTTTTTTAAACAACTGTTCTTAGGAGAGATGAAGATATGGACTCAAATCAGAAATCTGGGAATCACCGATGGCGAGGGCGACTAATAAAAGCTGGAGGGGGTATTCTACTAATCTTCGGCACAGGTTTAAGCGTTTTTACCTGGAAACTCTTCTCGCCACCTTCTGTTGACCGGCTACCACTTCCCAAAACTTTGGTTTCTTTAGAGTCGCCACAAGGACAACAGCTACTGAACCAGAGCAAGAGCAAACAGGATTTTCAACCGCTTAGCACCCACATTGAAACTCAAAAGCGTCCAGCCTATTGTGGTGTGGCTAGCAGTGTGACGGTTCTGAATGCACTCGGCAGCAAAAGACAGGGATATCGCCCACTAACCCAAGACACCTTTTTTGACGGTCAAACCCAGAATATCCGTTCTTCTTATGCCGTCACTTTTTCGGGGATGACTCTGGATGAATTAGCTGCCTTACTGAGAAGTCACAACGTCAAAGTTGAGGTCTACTATGCGTCGGAGACAACACTTAACCAATTTCGTACCCAAGCTAAAGCCAATCTTGCCCGTTCCGGCGACTATATAATTGTGAACTACCAACGCTCTGTTTTGGGTCAGGGTAAAAGCGGGCATATTTCTCCCCTTGCTGCCTATCACGAGCAAAGCGATCGCTTTCTGATTGAAGACGTAGCCAGTTATAAATATCCGCCTGTATGGGCTTCTACGGAGAATCTTTGGAAAGCGATGAATACTACTGATTCATTTTCCAAAAAGACACGCGGCTATCTCGTTGTGCGTCAGTAAGATAGAGAATTAGAGATTGCCTAGTGGGGTGTGAGCAAAAGTAATTGAAGCATTATTCTATCTTTGATTTAAACTTTATCAGTTTTAAGTTGACTCAACGGCACTAAAGTTGTTAAAAAAGCGAACTGCTGTTTTTTCGAGAGTTGGATTAAGTTCATTCACATCACCAGCAATGTATATCTCCAAGTCCTTAAAGTAATTTTCCGCTATCGAAGCAACCCAGCTTCCCTCACCCTTGTAGTAATCAAGACCTCCGCAAAAGCTTTTTACGATTTACCAGTATGACTTTATAACTCTCAACAGCAAATCTTATACCAATTTACTATGAAGCTGCATTTAATATAACGCTAAGGATATAGTTCCCACCAGAAAGACATCACCCTCATGTAGTGTATCTTCATAGTGAATTGGTATTACCCTAAGCCAAAGTTTAACTATTTAAACACGCTATAGTTATCAACACCCGAGCTGCCATCGCCCGAACTAAACTTGCTGATTCGGGCGAGCGCTACGTTAAGAAATTCCCCCGACCGATGCAGTAATGCAGTATTTGCGGCAAACTCTCAGGTATCGGGTCGGGTATACACCAAGCATGAAAATAGAGGGACACGGGCAGGCCAAAATACTCACGCAAGAGGAAATCGAACTCTTGTTCAACGAAGGTTTGCAGAGCGACCGCGACCGCGCCCTCTTCGGGATTTGTCTCTACACCGCTTGCCGCATTGCCGAAGCGTGCAGCTTGAAAGTCATCGATGTCTTTACCCCAGCGAATGTCATCCGCTCCGAAATGATCATCCGCAAAGGCAACACCAAAGGCAAACTCGGCACCCGCACTATCCCGATCATTCAAGAGTTGAGGCTGCTGTTAGAAACCTACGAGCATCCCGAGCACCCCTATCTATTCCCCAGCCGCCACCTCAACCACCGCTGGAAGCACGCGAACCCGGAAGCCGCCTCTCACCTATTCCAAGAAGCTTGCGAACGAGTTGGCATCATCGGCGCTTCCACCCACAGCCTCAGAAGGTCAGCACTTACTCAGATGAGCAACGCGGGTATCCCATTGCGGATTATTCAAGAAATCAGCGGACACCGCAATCTCGAACAGTTGCAGAAATACTTAGAAGTGCGACCCGACCAAGTAAGGGGAGCCGTCTCCGCACTCTCTACCCTTTCCTACGTCAGGAAAATTCCATATCCTGATATAGCACCCTCAACGCCAGAAAAACCGTTGCCCCCTCACCAACTGTCACAAGCCCAAGCAGACTCCTCGGCCCAAGAAATTCCCGACTGGTGACGAGCAATTTTAGATTTTAGATTTTAGATTTTAGATTTGGGATGCAAGGTTAAAGTCACGCATCAAGAGCATCGAGTGCCGATCGCTTTCTTTCCCAAGGCAGAAGCCCTAACCCCTGGATTTGTTGTTAGAATCGTCGGTCATGTGGAGCGGGTGCATCTCCAAAACCTGCTGAAAGGAGAATTGTTGACAATGTGGCTTAAATTTGGTGTTGCTCTCAGTGGCGAACTGACGGGCATTGATGAAGTTGTGCGCGGAAAAACTCAGCTAACTTGTCTCTACTGCGGAGGCGGACTCACAGCAAAAAAGGGTTCGGTGAAAGAACATCACTTCGCGCACACCGGGGAAACTTGCAAGCCCGTTTCGCAGCGGATTAAAACCAAAGCTTTCCCATCGCTGCCCCTCTACGATAATTTCAACATTCAGCTTAAAGGTGAGGAATTGGAGCAATTGAAAGTGCTGTGGAAAGAGTACGGGGCCCAAAAGCGATCGATTCCCAAAGACTTGGTAAACTTTCGGTGGCAGTTGAAAGGATTACTGGATTCGGAGGGCAATCGCTCTTATCAGTTTACCGACTTGGGTAAAATCCCCGTCGGCGCGCTTCCCCTGGCGCTGTTCAACAAAGTCCAAGAACCCTTGCTGCTATCAGAGTTAATGAAGTTAGAAGGCTCTGTAGAGATGGCCGTTGCTGCGGCGTTATCTTGTTTGGACGAACGGCGGGCTGATTTGCAGATTTATCGAGCGCAGCTTCGTCGGATTCTGGTGAATTCGCTCTATTTTCTGGAGGTCAAAGCGGACGGCCACTGCTTCTATAAAATTGGGGTGACAACTCGAGCGATCGAGGAACGCATCGCCGAGGTGCAGCGGGATGTGAAAGCGCATTACTCGGATGTGGTTGTCAATTTGCTAGGGTTGTGGGAACATCGGGGGAATGTGGAGCTGTATTTCAAACACCGATATCAACCCTTTAACTACCGTATTGGCAAACTGACCGAGTATTTTGTGTTTCCGAACGTCAAGGCTATTTTGAATGATTTGTATGAAATGGAACCCAAACTGCTGAGTGAGATTGAGGTGGATGTTCTCAGACAAATTCAAGAGCAATCAGATTCCGCTGCCAATTAATCGATCTACAGCATTCGCACGGGCTTTGCAAACCTATCCCATTAATTGAGTTAAGGGATACGAGCAGAGTGTCCCACCAAATCCATAAAATCTATCCTTGCTCGCTCGAAGCGGTGGGGGCATAATGTAGGGTCAGACTCCTCGTTCTACCCCGCTCACTTTAAAGAAAATTTAGAATAATCAGGGGAACAAATTCAATGGCAAAAAAAGCAAAAAAACTCTGGCTTTCTTCTTCTGGCAAACAGTCTAAACCTACAGTGCCTGATACTGATAAACAATTAATCGAACAAAAATGCAATGAGTTAATTGAAACAGAATTCAATCCCAAATATATCGAATCTCCACCCACAGACCCGGATTTCAACTATCGAACGGATATCTTTGGCAAGTGGTATCGCAACTACTTTTACTTCTGCTCAACTTACAATTGTCCGAGTCCGAGGGCGATTTCCCCGTCTTTTGAGTCTCGCTCCGCCCGCCTAGAATATGTTGGGCCAGATTGTTTTAATGTGGCCTACATGAGACATACGGGGCAATGGTGGGAAATTCTGCATGGTTTGTCTTTAGAAGAATGTTTATCGGAAATTAGAAACAATCCCTTGTTACATCCTTAATCGTTGCTCTAATTGGCAATCGTTCTTTTAATTATCGAATTGGCTCTCCTGACGTTCGTATTTTGTGTTTCCCGATGTCAAGGTTGTGTTGAACGATTTGTACGCAATGGAACCCAAAGTGCTGTAGGCTGTTGAGGTGGATGCAATTAACGGAGCGAGTGCGAACAACACGGATGGCTGAATTCCGCAGTTTGCTATAAGTCTAGTTACTCGCTCAGTTAACAGCCGTTTTGTGCAAATGTCGGCTCAATAACCTACTGAAAATCATGAAAGCAGACACCATCGAAATTGTTGGTTTTCACGCGCATATTTACTTTGACAATGATAGTCGCGATGCTGCTGCGCGCGTGCGAGAAGGATTGACTCAGTTTGAGGTGCAGCTAGGGCACGGCGGCACGACAAACCCATAGGCCCCCACCCCCAAGCGATGTATCAAGTTGCCTTTTTACCCTCGCAGTTTGGCAAAGTCGTTCCCTGGTTGATGCTCCATCGCGAGGAACTAAATATTCTCGTCCATCCCGAAACAGGAGATGATGTGGCAGACCATACAACACATTCTTTGTGGCTGGGAGAAAAACTAGAGCTGAATGTCGAAGTTCTGCGACCTAGGACAGCCAATACGAAGTTCTCGCGTCATCATTCTCAACGGTGGATTGTTCTATGTAGAGCAAACACTACTTGCTAGGTTCGGTAGTCCGCAAACTAAATTCTTTGCTCAGAGATATCGTTGATTAATTAGTCAAAAACAGGCTAATCTTTGGCAATTGTAAATTATTTGAACTAAGAAATGACAGTTAAAGCTATTTCCGCCACCATCCTTTTAGGTGTAATTCCGCTTCATGTTTACCAGTTACCCGACGGCGGCTACAAAGTCGATGCGATTGGAGTTATGAATGCGGTGGACAAAAAGGGTAGTGCCTTGAGCCGGTTTCTTACTGGGAAATCGGCTTTAGCTCTGCCTTTTGGCGGATACAATTTTACGCAAGCTCAAAGCATTCCAGTGGAAGGCAACGCTCAACTAATCAAGCCCATTCCCATTGCATTAGCTACGGCATACTGGCTCAATGAAGCAACCAAAGGCAACGTGAAAGCTCAAGCTTTGGTTCAAGCCAGCATGGCAGAATCCATCGAACGGCGGGCTGACGCAGCATTCAGCATCAAGCGTACTGAACCAGAGTACAATCGGCGGTTTGGTGAATTCGTTGAGTCAGTTATGTTGGAGAACCGGCAAGAGATTACGAACAGGAGATTGCCCGGTGATGATTTGTACTTGCCAGAGGGGATTAACTGATCAGAATTGCGATCGCTCCTGCAACTGCGTTAGTTTATTGATTAAAGTTTGCCCCGAAACACAGCTATGTACATCTCCCGTTTTCAGTTACTTAATTACAAGTCCTTCCAAGATTCTGGGGTGTTAGAATTCCAACCCGGCATCAATATTATTGTGGGAGCCAACAATTCAGGCAAAACAGCGCTGCTGGAAGCTCTGAGCCTGAGCTTTGAGACAAGTCCGCACCGCACTATCGAAACGCTTCCGCAACTCAATTCAACGCCGAACCGCGAATCTACCGCTAAATTAACTTTAATCTTCACAAAAGCAGAAATTCATCGCCTTTTCGATGATTTATCAGCAGACTGCTATGTAGAATTATCTTCTGCTCGCGATGCGTTCTTACCCCCATCCGAAGTGCTTGTTTTATTCCAAAATTGGATGGACAATCCCAATGATGTAGAGTTAAGTGTTTCAAAATTAACGGCTAATTCAGTAAACCGGGATAACATTTCAATCAAAGATTTAGATCCGGCTATTGAATTAACATACTACCAACCAAGTAAAACATGGTCGGGACTTTCAAGGAACCGAAACAGAAATCTTATAAAAAAAGACGAAAGCGGTCGTTTTACATTTTACCAAGAAACTAATGAAATAGACTCTAACTATACAAGTGAAGATTTTTTCGTAACACTTTTTCACGAATTCAGAAACTGCGTTTCCCAACTTCAAGCCCAGCGGTTCATTGGAAAATGCTCTGTGGGAAACAATGAAGAGCTTAATCCAAGGGCTTCAAACCTAGCCGAAGTTATTCATTTATTAGAGTCGCGAGGTAAAGAAGAGCTGTACGAGCGTTTCAATGACTATGTTTCTACCATGTTTCCTCAGTTCGCGTCCGTTTCAACTCAAATTCTATCGAAGCAGCACTCTCGGGAACCCAACCCTGTTGAAATATTGCTTTGGCCCGCGAAAGCCGCCGGAAGCAATAGAAAGGATTTGGCATTTTCCTTGTCAGACTGCGGGACTGGCACCGGTCAAGTGCTGGCGATTCTTTACGTGGTACTGGCATCGCCGCAATCCAGACCAATCGTAATTGACGAACCCCAATCTTATTTGCATCCAGGGGCGGCTAAGAAGCTGATAGAAATCCTCAAAGAGTTTCCGCAACACCAGTATTTTATTACCACTCATTCTGCCCAGATTATTGCTGCTGCCAATCCCTCAACTATCGTGAAGCTTCGATATGAGGAGGGCGAAACCCAAGCATCAACGATGAATGCGCGAGATATTAGGGAACAGCGCTCTCTTTTAGCTGAACTGGGGGTGAGTTTGTCTGATGTTTTTGGTGCCGACAGCATCCTCTGGGTGGAAGGGCCCACCGAGGAGCAGTGCTTTCCGCTCATATTGTCCAAGCTAGCTCCAAAACTCTTGACAGGAACTAAAATTGTCAGCATCAAAAATACGGGTGATTTATTGGGAAAGAAAGCTCACTTTGTTGATGTTATGTTTGATTTATACCAACGGCTCAGCGGTGGAAATAATTTGTACCCTCCTGGTGTAGGTTTTGTGTTTGACCGTGAAAATAGGACTCAACAGGATCTCACGGATTTGCGGAAAAGGAGTCCAGAGCCAGTTCATTTTCTGGAAAGGTGTATGTATGAAAATTACCTGCTGCATCCCGATGCTATAGCAGCCGTTCTCAATCAAGACGATGCGGGACGAGAACAGGCTCTTACCAGCGAAGCAGTTCGAGAAAGGCTGGAAAGCAATAAAGATAAGTTGAAGGAGAAGAAGGATTGTTTCTCTAAAGATGCTACTCCAGAGGAGCTATCAAATCCCCAATACGTTGACAAAAATATTAACGCAGCAAAACTGCTCGATCTGCTGTTTGCCGAGTTATCGTTCGCGCGGGTCAAGTTTAGGAAAACCAAACACTCAATCATGCTTACAGAATGGTTGCTTGAAAATAACCCAGAACACTTTGCCGAGCTAGCCCAATTTTTGCGAGATATCCTTGACAAAGGTAAGGCAGCGCTGGATTGACGCGAGTGCGATCGCTCCCAACACCCGGATTTTGGGAGAAACTAAAACCAAACCCCCAACCCACCCGCCATGCCCAAACTTCCCGATTGCGTAGGCTCCATTCGGGGCGGAGCCATCGCTACCTCCTCGCTCGCCCGCAATCCCCCCCTAGTTTGTGCCGTCCGAAATCCTCCACTTTATCCCGAATTATCTAATGAATCAAAAAATCTCTGAAATAGATGAGCAAATTGCCCAACTTATAGCTAGCTTGCCCAGCGATCGCCTCCTACAGCAAGCTAAGACACCAGCTCAGATAGAGGAATGGCACAAAGCAAGACAAACCCAGATTCTTTTGGCTGAGTGCTGGAAATCTAAGTGGCTTGTTCAGGACTATTACCCGCTTGAGGAAGCTGTAAAACGGCAAGAGATTTCTCAACGAAAAGCTGAGTTAATGAACTCCTGCGTTAACGAGTACAAAGCCCGGTGGGAGCTTTGCGACGTTGCTGAAAAATATGTCAAAAAACGCCACGTACTTCTCCAAATCTGGACGGGTTATGTAGAGCATTTTTCCAAGCCATTAGCCCATTTTTGGGACAAATTTTTTCACCAAGCTAGCCTGAGACAGTATCCATTTCAATCAGCCTATGATTTATTTGCCGAGACTTTAAAAGAAGATGTGGATGGTTCTTTCTCTGTATGCTTGAAACCCTACTATGAGGTTCCGATGAAAAAGTGGAGGCAAGTAGGTCAGCAGTACACTCAACTTCTGGCTCGATCCGAGTTGGATGGCACTTACCCAGAACTTAAGGAAGTAGAAAAGCAGAGATTAAAAACAAACTTAGTTTGGCACAAAGTGGGTTTTTCTTGGATTGGGATGATTCTGTGGACGTGCCAAATTGAGGCAAAAAATGACCCCTTGCTCAGAAAGCAATTGGTTGCCTACAACACATCGCTGGGGGAAGCACTGAGTTTAGGAGTGTCAGCTAGCCGCAATTTGCACGGTTGGGCATGGCACAAAGGGGAATTGCTTTGCACGGATAAGGCAGGCGGCATTTACCGCAAAGCTTAACAAAACTTCAAATCTGGATCATATTTCATCCGACACCGGGGCTGAGTATCTAGATTGGGAAGGTAAATCATTAGCATTAATGAGCGGTCTACCTTATGTTCGACATTCCCATCGCTATCACCGTATCAATTCTTCTTGGTGTTTTCATTGGTATAGCCAAGTTTCGGCAAGATATAGTAATGCTTTTAGGAGGCTTGGCTGCTTTCGGTATCTATTACTTTCTGTTTCTGCATAACATTTTACTAGGCATTCTCAAGCAGGTGACACGCTAGTCGTTAGACAATGAAGGTGTCTTGGCTGTTTTGAATTACTGCTTGGGAGGATTTGTTAGCTAGCTGTGGGTAACACCCCGCTTGTGGAGGCGTTAATGTGGGACTCCCACTCCCGCAGCTAGCTATATCAAAACTTTGTTTTTAAGACTGGGATTATCCGATCGTCCTCATATAGCGATGGCTATGGGAAAGCAGCAATTGCCGGCTCTGTACATCATTACCACTGCTACACATCACCCGCACCGCATTTTTGGTACGGTTGGCAACACCGACGATACTTCCCCCGACGCTCGTGCCGTGCAGAACGGACGAGGCAAGCTCATGGCGTTCCCATAGCATTTTCGGTTTCTAGGAATAGCTTTGTACGGTTTTCTTCAATGCCAATTAATTCTGATTTTTTCGCACTTATTCTGGCAAATACGACTAACTGGGTTGGGTTCTCCTGACTGTTCCTCCCACTTGGGAAGCGGCATCATAATAACTGTAAGCAATGAGCTTCAACCCAAACAAACTCATAAAGCATTACCAATTTTTGAGGTGACAGATTATGTTGATGCGCTACTGGCAACCCTTCACAGAAATTGAAACCATTCGCGAGCAACTCGATAAAGTTTTTGACCAACGGACAGCAACGAGAGATAACTCAGAAGCCACTTGGATGCCCGCTCTGGAATTGGTTGATGCTGGGGACAACTTCGTACTAAAAGCGCAACTGCCTGGAATTGACCCCAAAGACATTGACGTTCAAGTCACCCGCGAAGCAATTTCTATTTCTGGCGAACGCCGCTACGAAAACACAGAAGAAAAATCTGGCTACGTCCGCTCAGAATTCCGCTACGGCAAATTCCACCGGACGCTTCCCTTGCCCGCACACATTCAAAACGACTCTGTGCAAGCTGAATACAAAGATGGCATTCTAACGCTAACCCTGCCCAAAGTAACTGAAGCTCGCAATAAAGTCGTCAAGATTAATTTGGCCGAAATTGCTGGAACTCCAGCGACTCCCGCTTTGGAACAGGCGAACCAATAACAATGGGGTAAGCGTGTTTAGTGGTGAACTCAGTACGCAGAAAGCTGTGCTTAATTGAGTGAGGCAAATTTTCCTTTCATTGAGCCTGATTAGATTTACTTAGCAACAACGGAACTGGAAAAGCTGATACCGGGAGCGACCATTGCTCTCGGTATTCTTTATGTAGGAAAGCCAAGCGAAAAGTTACCTACAGATGCCCTGAACCCGCGCTGATTCCAGTTAGTCTGTCAAAATATTTCACGCTTGTCGGCACCAATTTCATTGAGTCTGCTCTCGCGGAGAGAGGATTGGCGATCGCCCGACAGCATCAGCTTATCTGTGGTAAAGTAGCACAGCTAGACATACCCTGCCAGCTCAAGCGCAATAGTTAAAGCATCTCAACCAGGTGATACATCAATTCCGAAAGTAGTCGCCCGATTTGATGTGAGTAAACCATCTGTCCAACAACTGATTATTTTCTACTTTCCCAATTCCTCAATAGATAATTAGCCGATGAATATCCATACCCTCTTGAGCCAAACCTCACGCCAACGGGTGAGTGATGGAGCCGTTTTACCCATCTTGAACGGTTGCGATTCCTCTATGAGGCAATTGGTGCTGTTCTTGCCACAATTGGGAGATTTCGACAGCCTTGAATATGCTTGGTGGTTGCAGCGGGACGCTCAACGGCTGGAAACACAAGGGATAGCAATCCGAGCTGTGGGAATTGGCTCACGCTCATCGGGTCAGCGATTCTGTGGCTATACAGGATGGACTGCCGACTGTTTGTTTGTAGATCCCAGTGCCCAACTGCACCACAAACTTGACCTGTATCCAGGTTTATCGTTAAAACTACCCGGTTTATCGGCTGCTATGAATGCTTACCTCAATCTATTGTTCATGTGTGCGGGGATTGGTAGCCCTGGCACTCTGGCAGAAGTATGGAGAGGATATCGAGGCGACGCAACAGCACCTCAATTAATTGGTGATGATGAAATTATTCAGGCTTTCCCTCTTCCACCCCTCAAAGGCTCCACTTTTCGGTGGGCAGGTGGCAAAGGTTTCCAGCGTCCGTTTGAATTGGCAACTTTACGGCTGCGGAATATGGGAGAAGTGCTGAGTAATTGGAGAACCTATGTTCCAAATGCTGCTTATCTCACTCAACGAGGCGCAACTTTCTTGTTTAATGCTCAGGGAGATTTAGTCTACGAACATCGAGATCGCGCCATCCTTGGTTTCGCTGCTGATATGAGCAATCCCCTGACATTTCTCTCAGAAATGGTGGCTGATGGAGACTTGTTAGGGCAGGACGATATGCACTAACTACCGCCCTTATGGTGTGCGGCTGGCAGGGGGTAAGAGTGGTCGATAGCGAATGGGCATGGGCTTACGGATAGGGGGATTCATGTGATCGTACTCAATCCCATCATTGCTGCTGGCAATTTCTTGCTTACCATATTCATCCTGTTCCTCCAGATACCAACTCTGTACCTCTAGTTTCCAATTGAACTCTACCCAACCATGTCGCCCCGGTTCTTCCCGCCCTTGTCCGTCAACTAGCAAATGCACAACGTAAAGTTGATGGGTTGGCTCAAGGCCACCAAGAAACCAGTTATCGTCAATCTCCGCCTTTACGTTAGCTTCATCAAATTGGATGCCAACTTGTGAAAGCGCAGCCATCGCCATTTGCCTTAAAGTTGCCCGATCCATCCCCTTTTCCTCGTGATTGAGAGATGTCAGCCGCAGCCACTGAGGCTGTGAACTTCCTCACCCCTAACATTACTAAAAACCCAAACCAAAACCCCAACCCGCCCCGCCCTGCTCAAACTGCCCGAATGCGAGATTTTTTAGGCCTAGATGAGGCGGTATTCTGAGTAATGGCAACAAAATATCTCGCCATACTAGAGAGAGATGAGCGTTTACAATTATTATGCCTAAACCAAAGAGGTATCCCGATAATTGGTCTGAGATTGCGCTATCAATCAAGGAAAATGCGGGGTGGCGCTGCGCTAAGTGCCGCCAACAGTGCCTCAGACCCGGTAAACAAAGCGGTTTAACTAAATCCGAACGGTGTGCTTTGACTTTGACGGTGCACCACCGCAATCGGATACCAGAGGACAATCGTCTCGAAAACTTAGTCGCCCTGTGTACCGCGTGCCATCTTTCGTACCACAATAGGGGTCAGTCTAACGTATCACCTGGGCAGTTATCTCTGTTCCCTGATGATGGTATTGATTGGGAGCTCATCGCTTCTTTTGAGGAATAGGGACGGGACAATTGATTTGAGCCGAATCCGCTGCCATCCGCTTCATTAATTTGAGAGCGGCTAGGCAATCTCAAGAGAGCTCGGTGGTTTCCATTGAGGGGAAAATACTGATAATCTTTATAATATTTGATAACTTTCAGGTTTGCGCCCTTAAAAAGATGAAGAGGCGTATCTATTGACCGCCTCATAACATCTTTGAAGAATCACCTCGGCTTCAATCAGGGAAGTAAATCAATCTAGGTGTTGGTCAATTAGGGCAATCAGTTGAGAGATCGCCTTCTGTTCTTCTTTTAGCAATTCCTTAAGC
>NZ_JAUBUE010000086.1:0-10949 GCF_036705305.1 Microcoleus sp. B3-D7
AAGTTGCTCCTTGCAAGACATTTAAAGTAACAGGTTCGGAGTTAGGATTGTGGACAATTATGCCTTGAAATAAGGTGCGAGTTTCGGCGCGATTTTTAGCTTTGGCGATGTGGTGGGCAAAGATGTCAAATCGGCCTTTGAAAGGAAAGTTTAAGTGTGCAGAAGGTACTTGTTTGGCTTCTTGCGGAAATGTGGAGAGCAAAATGCCTTCGGTTTGCACAACTTCCGGGCTGTTGCTGTTGAAAACCGGGATGCTGTCGAGTTGCCCCGGTAAAACGCGCACTTGCTGGGGCTGCATGACTGTGTTTAGCGGGGCCGTTGTCTGGGGTTGTGGTAAATCTAGTTCGTTTTCGGGTGCGGGGGCTTCTGGGTCGATGATCAGTTGTTGTTGGGCGGGAGGTGCGGGGATTGTTTGAGCTAAGGGAAAAATGGGCAAAAACATTGCTGAGAGGGCGTTTAACTGAACTTGCAGAAGATTGCCTTGACGCAAAGCAATCGACACAAAACTTTACCACAAGTTGGTTGATGTTTTTGGGGATTTTTAGATGTTAGGTGAATGTTTGCGGTAAATTGGGCGATCGCCCAATTTAGGACTTTGGAGAAGTTGCGTCCAAGGAAGGCAATGGAGCGAGCCTTTTCGTCTCGATCGATTACACGCCCACTATACAAGTCCGGTGCAACCGGACTTGATATGACCAATTACCAATTCCCAATTACCAATTCCCAATTCCCAACTTGCGTTATTTCTGTTTTAGGACTACCAAAGTAATGTCGTCAAAAACTTTATGTTTGTCAATATGTTGCCGCAGATGATCGATTACTGCTTCTCGAATTTCTTCAGCCGTTTTGTGGCGATTTTCTTTGGCCACTTGGCACAATCTTTCTATGCCGTAATACACTTTATTTATATTTACAGCTTCGGTAATTCCATCTGTGTAAAGCACTACTACATCCCCTGGATTAAGATGCACTTGTATTTGGGAAACAAAACCCGAAATATCTTCCTCTAATCCCAGGGGAAAACCGAGTTCCAGTGTATCGATCAGTTCGATGTTACCATCAGTACGGACTACGATAACTTCTTCATGTTGACCGCTGAGGCTGAAGTTACTATCTTGATAATCTAACAAAGCCAAGGTCATGTTTTTAGAGGAGTCGATGCGCTCGATATTGGCATAAAGGGTGCGGTTTAACACATCAAGAAACTTCACCGGATCGGTTTCGTTCATTTGTTGGAGAGTGCGGACGGCGGTTTGCGCCATAATCATTAATACGCCACTTTCTAAACCATGTCCCGTAACATCGCCGATGCTAATTTTTACCTGATCATTTTTGGTTAGCACGTCGTAGTAGTCGCCACCAACTTCATCGGCAGGTTGCATATATCCAGCTATTTCTAATCCTTTAATTTTATCAAGTTCTGATTGTTTGGGCAAGATCATTTGTTGCAGTCGTTTGGTGACTTCTAACTCAGCACTGAGGCGGATGTTTTCGGCTTTGAGTTTGTTGTTGAGGGAGCTAATTTCCTGGTTTGCTTGGGCGAGTTGGGCGGTGCGTTGTTGCACTTTATCTTCTAAAGTTTGATAGAGACGGGCATTTTCGATGGAGATCGCAGCTTGGGCGGAAATGATGTTGAGGACTTCTAGGCGATCGCGCGTAAAAGCCCCCGCTGTTAAATTATTTTCTAGGTATAGGATGCCTACCAATTTACCTTGATTGATTAGGGGGCTACACAAGATAGATTTAGGTCGCTGCTGAATAATATACGGGTCAGATGCAAACCTGGTTTCAGTTGTTGCATCATCGATCGCAAGAGTTTCTTGCGTGCGTTCTACATAATTAACCAGCGAGATAGGAATCTCTTGACTTTCAGTCGCTGACTTCGAGATTAATTGACATCGTTCACCCGTACATTGAGCTTCAATTTTCCACTTACCTGCTAGGTCAGGTATGAGGAAATAAAATTTTTCCGCGCCCGCGTTTTCCCGCAAGACTTGCATCAAATTCGAGAGTAACTTATCTAAATTAACTTCCCCTGAGAGCGCTTGGGAGGCTTTGATAATTGTTGATAAATCCAGCTCTTTTCCAGAACCTGAACTGGTAGAAGTGATAGTGGTTCTGGTCTGAACAATCATTTCGTCTCTTCCACTCGTCAGGCTGTTTTTCCTACCGACGATAGGTGCGAGTAATTCAGCATGGCGCTCTTCTAAATCTTTGACTTTTGCCTTGGCTCCCCAGCGAATATAAGCATAGTAACCGTCAATCAGGTAGGTACGCGCTACTTTCTGACGACCTAATGCTAAATAAAATTCTGCTGCTAGTTCATTGGCGAGCGCTTCGTGCTCGACGTATCCATTTTCCTTGGCTCCATCTATCGCCAGGTCGTAATATTCCATTGCTGAGAAATATTGCCCCGATACGCGGGCTTTTTCGGCCTCTACTAAGTCATACTTATGCTGGTAATTGGCAGGGCAATGGAACGCCCAATTTTTTAGGCTTTTATGAGTTTCTTCTACTTGTGTGAGGTATTCTTGTTTCTTTTCTTCCTCTCCTGAATCTTCCTGAACATACAGGGCTAAAAGAATCAGACAATAGTAAAAATTATGTTCAATAAAACTAATATTTGATTGAACGTAACCTGAATATTTCAACCCCTCTCTCGCAAACTCGATAGCTTCTTCATACTGCTTAAACAAATAAGAAACTACAGTTTTGGCAAAATAAAGCCTGAACAAGCAAATGAAATTCTTTACTTCTCTTAAATAAGAGATAGCTTTTTCCTCATTTAATATGCTACCCATCAATATCAGTTTATTATCTGTCATCCCCCTTAAATTTTCTACTAATTGACCGAGAATTTTGAGTAAATATAACTGGTGTTCTTGGGACAATCTCTCTGCCAAGTCAATATATAGTTTTTGCTGTTCTTGCACGTAGTCTAGATGCTCAGCCTTAAAAAATAAATGCGAGCAATAGTAATCAGCAGCATGACAAGCATATTCTATATCTCCAAATTCTAAGCCGCTATTAATTGCTTGACGAAGGGGTTCTATCGTTTCCCTAGTATGCTTTTTGAGGTGGATAATACCGATGGAAACATTAACTAAAACTTTAGAACGAAACTCTCTAGCATCTAACTTCTCTAATAGCTGCAAAGCCAGTTGCCCCAGTTGATAGGATAAATTTATATCTGAGAATAGCCAAGATACGAATATACCGTAAACAGAATAGCCGTAAGTAGATTGCGGCGAATTCCCGTACTGACGAGAAAGTTCCACCATAGTATATATAATAGGTAGCGATAGCGGGCTTTCTGCAAAGCAAGCAGGTGGGAATATAAGAACTAAAAGCTGCATAGCCGCCTGCTTGTAGGGTTCGCTCATTTCAGGCAGGTTTGCTAACTCCTCAATATTGAGTTCTTGCGGGGGTGATTCATATAGGGTCACTCCTAGCATCTTTAGAACTTGCAGTCCGGCATCTAAGCCATCATTATTTTGATTTTTAGCGAGGTAAATTCTAATTTTCAGTTCGTATAAGTTGACTTGTTCGAGGATTGTTTTGGCTTGTTGAAACACGCGATCGCACAAGATCTCCGCTCGTTCTAAATTGGCATTGAGATATTCGGCTTCCGCCGCTTCTCGATAAAAATTAAATGTCAGATCGTATCTACTTTCCCAGCTATCTTGACTCAGGAGTTCTATACCTACATTCAAATAATTAACAGCAGCTTCATACGCAGTCGCTGCCTTTGCTTTCTGTCCAGCGATTAGGTTTAATTCAGCTAATTCATCTTTTTCTGACTGATTAGTTAGCAAATCTGTGCCAAAATTCAGTTGGTTAACCAGAGCAAAAATATTATCTTTTCGCTCTTGCTCTGTTGTATTATTCAGCAGCAGTTGACCAATTTTCAGGTGAGTGGCTTTTTTCTCCGATTCTGGAATCAAAGAATAAGCTGCTTGCTGCACTCGATCGTGCAAAAATTTGTATTCAACTTTGATATCCCGTACAGATGCCAACTCTTCTTGGGCAAAGACTAGAGGAATTTTGTAATTTTCAGACAGCGGCAGAATCAAACCTGCTTGCATTGCTTCCCACAAATGAGCAGCCGTCGCTAAGTTTGATTCTTCATTGACAATTGATAAAACTTCTAAATTAAATTGGTTGCCGATACAAGCCGCTAGTTTTAATAATTTTTGGGTTGTTTCTGGGAGTTTACGAATATTTCGGGCAACCAGTTCAACAATATTGAAATCTGCGATGCCAATTGCTTGGATTTGTTGGATGTCCCACCCCCAGCGGTCTGTATCTACTTGATAAACCAGCAGATTTTCCGAGTACAGCGTTTTGAGTAGCTGGGTTAAGAAAAACGGATTGCCTTGGGTTTTATTAAACAGTAATTCAGAAAAAACTTTAATTTTGTCTGAGTTTACGCTGGCATCGAGAGTGTCGGCGATTAATTGGTTGACGCTATCCAAAGCCAGCGCCTGAATGGTGATATTATTCACCACCGTTTCATTTTCTTGAATTTTTTCTATTGTCTGAATTAAAGGATGAACGGGACTGACTTCGTTATCCCGATAAGCTCCAATCGTTAATAAATATTTGCTATCTGGGTCAGTGACTAAGAGTTGAATTAACTTTAGAGATGCCGAATCTGCCCACTGTAAATCGTCTAGGAATATGACTAGCGGGTGTTCGGGTTGACAAAAAACGCGAATAAATTGTTGAAATACCCGATTAAATCTGTTTTGCGATTCCGAAGATCCCAGTTGAGGAACTTCCGGCTGTTTACCGATAATTAGTTCGACTTCGGGGATAACATCAATAATAACTTGACCGTTATTATCTAGCGCTTTTAATAAGTTTTCTTTCCAAATAGCAATCTGTTCGGAACTTTCGGTTAATAGCTGACGGACTAATTCTTGAAATGCTTGGATTAAAGCTGCATAGGGAATATTCCGCTTAAATTGGTCAAATTTACCCGCAATAAAATACCCCCTCGCTGCTACAATTGGTTTATGAACTTCATTGACAATTGAAGTTTTACCAATCCCGGAATAACCGGAAACTAACATCATCTCGGTGGCACCGAGGCTGACTCGCCCAAAGGCATCTAGAAGAATTTGGACTTCGGTTTCTCTGCCATAAAGCTTCTGGGGAATGAGTAATTGGTTGCCGCGATCGCGTTGACCGATGGGAAAATTTTCAATCTTTCCAGTTGTCTGCAATTGCTGCAAACAAGTTTCCAGGTCAAATTTTAATCCCGCCGCACTTTGATATCGGTCTTCCGCATTTTTTGCTAACAGTTTCATGACAATATCTGAAACAGCTTGGGGAATTTCTGCTACCTCTTTAGGTGGGACGGGTTGTTTGGCAATATGACAGTAAACCAACTCCATCGGATCGGTGGTATTAAATGGCAACTGGTTGGTCAGTATTTCATAGAAAGTCACTCCTAAAGAATAGAAGTCGGTGCGGTAGTCAATTGAGCGATTCATCCTTCCCGTTTGTTCGGGTGACATATAAGCGAGCGTCCCTTCTAGCAAGTTGGGATTGCTAATGCTTTGGTTTTTCAATTCCAAGCGCGATGAAATACTAAAGTCAGTCAGTTTTACTTTTCCGGTCGCTGGATTGATAATGATATTAGAGGGCTTAATGTCTTTGTGAATGATCGGTACTTGATGGAGATAGATCAAAGTTTCGGATAGAGCGATCGCTACCCTCAGCAACTCGGTTATTGACAGTTTATTAGCCGCTATAAAATGATAAAGGGATAGACCCCCAAAATCTTCTAATATTAGCGCTAAACTATTCTGATAATTTTCTAAGTTGTAACTTTTGACAATTCCTTCACACTCTAAATTTTGAGTAATTATAAATTCTTGCCTTAAATTGGTGATTTGTTCAAGGCTAGGATAATCATATTTAATAATTTTAATGATAACTGGTTGTCTGTAACCATCTTTTTTAGCTCTATATACAACAGTCCTTACTCCTTCGTAAATTTTTTCTATAATTTCGTATCCCGAAAGAACTATCATATTTTTACTTTCCTTTCTTGTTTGACATTTTTAAAGAGTGTCTATGAACCAAAAAGCCCACTCCCAAAAGCGCGATCGCGCTTTTGGAAGGTGAGTTTCTTAATGAAAATGGGGGTACACCTCATTCTCAAACAGCTTCCTAATCTCTGGCTCGTTTTGATCGACTAGCTCCTGGTAATCCTGTTGCACTGGAATATTGTAACTAGCTTGGCGCTTAGAAATCTGTCGCAACCATGCTGTATGCAACGTAAACCCAAACTTGAGTTTTGAATTATGCAATTTGCACAGGGGGCCATCTGACAGTTTGTTACCATTGAAAATCCAAATTTGATTTGTGGGTCCCAATTTTTTGTCTTCAAAACAAACAGCACAGACGATGTAACCGTCTGTAGAACTTTCACCATCACCACGGGGTATGAACTGGGGTGATAGCGTCATGTAGCCGCAAGGGAACTCATAGCGATCGGCAATCACCATCGACTTTGGGTGCAGCCTGAACAAGCAAGCAGGTTGACCCTTTTGGGCTAAGCGGATAACTTCTGAGAGCGGTATTAATCGGTACTTATAATCGTCGTACAGATCGACAATGTATTTTGTCATCAAATCTCGCCACAGTCCAAACGAACTCCAGTAGACATTTTCTAGCTTTCCTGGAGTCAAACCTGTAGGGAGCCTATCTAAGTAGGCATAGAGATCGACAGCCCATGTGGCGTTGATGTCGGAGATAACTTGGGACTCAATCAGTTGTCCAGTCTCTCCATTAATTATGTAGCGCCCCATTCGTCCGATGTCAGTCTCATCGTGTTCCATACCATGCAGGTAATCTGGCACTGGTTTGTGGGGTTGGGAGGCTGAAACATCATACTTCCTAAGCCATTCAGCTACTTGCATTCCACAAAGGTGGGCAACGTGGAGAGTGATATTGCCCTTGGGATTATCATAGTCCACCAAAAAATGGGCAGCTTCGAGAGGAATTACCACTTTCTGGGCGACGACTTCAACTTCCTTATTACTGCTAGCTGGACGCTGTCCTGCTTTTAGATCGGCACGGCGCACGATATAAATATTAGAATCCGGCAGAGGCGGACGTTCTAGTAATTTTCTCAAGTGCTGCTCTAGTTTTTTATTCTTCGGAAATGGGTTGTTGATTATCTGCTCCAGACCCGTAATGAAGGCGGTGTCCATCAGTACCACATAATCTTTAGTTACTCCTATTTGATGAATAGTTTGTTCAATTTTAACCGGCGTGCCATCTGGTAGCACTAGCTTCCATCGTTCCAGTTCGCCAACACCATCCCAGCAAACTACATAGGTAAAATCCTCCAATTCTTTCCCAAATATACTTCCAATGGAACTCATTAGGTTTTCAACTATGTCTCGGGAGAAGCCGAACACAGCACGGGAAATATCTTTCATGAAATCCGTTTGACAGAACCCCGTCAGTGCTACGATAATTTCCTCTATTAGTTGGGGAATTTCTTCGATCTCATAAACCCACTGAATGCCTTCTATAAAACTAGCCGCCGATCTGCCGTAATTAACTGTAAACATCTTACCTTCACCGGAATAATCAAAGGCAGGATGAGCCGTACTCAAAATACTTTTGCAAGGAAACTTCTTAGGATTAATTATTATGGGAATTTTGAGCTGATCGAGTTCCCCTCGCCACTCTTTATTCGATCCAACTGGTGTTACCACTTCCAGGCTGTCTGTATCAATTTCATAAGGACGACCTGCATCATAAGTAACTAGCAAGCGATCGCAGGAGTCCGCAGCAAATTTCATGGGTAGAAAAGCTGTATTTAATTGATTACGCAGACCCAGAGACGTAGACAAGCGAGCAATGCCGCGATTGAGGAATTTATACTTTTCATACTCGCCTCCAGGCTGTGTTGCTTTGTCAGCATAGTAATCTGGTGGCTTAACAAGGCGAGTCTTCACCCTCACTTCGCCTGGTCGATCAAAATCAAGCCTATAAATCATGCCATCGCCATTCAGCAATGAGTCTCCGTCTTTAAATGGGAGTCCTCCTGATTCAACAGTGCCGACTGGAGCAACTATAAAGACGTGACCCTGTAAGTCCTTTGGTAAGTTCCCTTCAATCTCCAGTTCAACGTTATCCAGTTCATCCTGACTGGCGGTCATAATCGACTGGGGAACTGGCGGACAGCCGCTCGTTACTGCTTTGGTGTTGCTCTGAGTTGGTTCGCTCATGTAACTCTTTTGAGTTAAAATGTAATAATGGTAACAGTGTACATAAGTATTTGATTTATGAATGGGAAATGAGGACTGTAACTTAGATACTATCTTTAGTAAGGATTGCATATCTATTCCCCCATCCCCTGCGTCAAAGCGCAATTGGAATCGACATTAACTTATTATCGGCTCTCTCATACTTATGGTGATAACGCAAGCTAATAATTTAGCACGATCGAGGGTTTCAACGTTCAGTCTCAGATACTTAGTATCATCTGCTACTTTGAACACCAAGCATCGGGGAGAGCCGAGGAAAAAATTATGTGATTAGATGTTTGCATCGACACTGATGTCATGAATGCTGCACTGGGGCAAGCGTAACAAGTCGCTTTAACTGACACATCAAGATGCGGCTGGGCTAAAATGTGGCGCGCCACATTTCTGCGGCAACTGTTCAATTAATGCCATGATATAAAAGTGTGGCAATGCTCATACTAACGATCGCCACCAACCAACAACCAATTTGGGCTAGAGCTACCAGAAAGTTGCCAGCCTCTGCGCTCTCAAATCGGTTCTATAAAACCGACACATAATGACGATAATTTTAACCAACGACGACGGCATCGACGCTCCAGGGATTCAGGCACTTTTGCAGGCTGTAGAAGGCAAAACAATTATGGTGGCTCCGCAAGGGCAATTGTCGGGCTGCGGGCATCAAGTGACGGCTCACAGTCCGATTCATGTCGATCGGCGATCGGAATTTGAGTATGCTGTAGGGGGGACACCGGCCGATTGCGTGCGTATTGCTCTTCATCACGTTTGTGCGAAGCCGGATTTGGTGCTTTCGGGTATTAACGCGGGCGGCAATTTGGGGGTTGACGTGTATATTTCGGGTACGGTTGCGGCTGTGCGGGAAGCAGCCATGCACGGTATTCCGGGAATCGCAATTTCCCACCGGATTAAAAGGCCGCTCGAAATTGACTGGGATGTCGCTACTCGCTGGACATCGCGGGTGTTGACGGATTTGCTGAACCGGGAACTAAAGTCTGGGTGTTTCTGGAATGTGAATTTGCCGCATTTAGCGCCGGGAAGTGCGGAACCGGAAATTGTGTTTTGCCAGCCTTCGACACAGCCGCTGCCAGTGGTTTACCGGATGGAGGGAGAATACTTTTATTATGCGGGAGAATATGGCTCGCGCGATCGGGCGGCGGGGACTGATGTTGACGTGTGTTTTGAGGGTAATATTGCAGTTACTGAGATATCGCTGTGATAGATTTGATGGGATTTGATGGGATTGGGCGATCGAACTATTTTTTTTGTCAACAAAGCGGCAGTAGGTAGGTTAACTTTGGTATCACTTACCCTCAATATCCCAAAACAGGATAAAATGTTTGTACTTAATTTTTAGAGTCACGTAAGTCAACAAATGAGTCCTAACGCAGAAGCGAATTCTCCGAGCATCTTAAAACGCAAAGCGAGCAGCACTGTTGGTCGTGGCAAAGTAGCTAATCTCAATACCAATTTTAATTTTTCTGCATGGAGTGACGAATACGTTACTTTATATCTCGGCGATAGTCTCCAGCACTACGACAATTGGGAGCAACCTACTGTCATCGTTTCAGATGGAGCTTACGGTATTCTTGGGTTTGAAGGAGACACCTCAGATCACATTGATTTACCTAATTGGTATAAACCTCATATCGAGGCATGGTCAAAAGCAGCCATACCGTGTACAACACTCTGGTTTTGGAATTCAGAGATTGGTTGGGCTATTGTGCATCCACTTCTAGAAAAATATGGTTGGCGCTATGTCAATTCCAATATTTGGAACAAGGGAAAAGGTCATATCGCAGGGAATGTTAACACACAGAAAATTCGCAGGTTTCCCGTCGTTACAGAAGTCTGCGTTCAATACGTTAGAGAAGTAACCGTTAATGAACTTACCTTAAAGGCGTGGTTACTGCGAGAGTGGAAACGCTCTGGGTTGCCGTTACGACGGGCCAATAATGCTTGCGGGGTGGTGGATGCAGCAACCAGGAAATACTTCGATCAAGGGCATTTGTGGTATTTCCCTCCGACCGAGATGTTTGAAAGGCTAGTGAACTATGCAAATGAGTATGGTAGTCCTCAAGGAAAACCATACTTTTCACTGGATGGCAATCAGCCTTTAACGGGACAAGAATGGAGCAAGATGCGATCGAAATTTAGATGCCCTCACGGTTTTACAAACGTTTGGGAGCGTCAAGCTTTACGGGGTGATGAGAGAGTTTTAACTCTCTCTGGAAAAGCATTACACCTCAACCAAAAACCTCTGGACCTGATGAACCTTATTGTTGAGGCATCGAGCGATGAAAACGATGTTATATGGGAACCTTTTGGTGGACTTTTCAGTGCAGCTTTGTCAGCACGTAACCTAAAACGAAAAGCCTTTTCTTGCGAGATAGACTCCGACTATTACTACTATGGTGTACAGAGATTTAATCAATAATTTCATCAATACTCTCTTCTCTAATCTGTAGATAATCTTGTAGGGATTTCTTGATGCTGCCTTCTAGGCGACTTGATAAAAGCTTATTCCACCGACCAACCGTCATACCGGAAACTTCAGTATTGTAGACACGTCGCTTAAATTCCTGGCGTTGCTGAGTTAGAGTATGAATAGGAGGAATAATTTATGCAATGCCCAGAATGTAAATCAACCCATATCCGTAA